>CAZJJK010000001.1:0-19278 GCA_964546285.1 uncultured Treponema sp.
GGAAGGAAAGCGACAGCGAGATGACCCACGCCGATATGACGGGGCTTCCGGGAGGGCCTCGGTATCGCTGGGCTTTTGAACGCTTATATACCCACCGGCATGTGTGGAGTCATCAGACGGGCAAGCAAGAATGGATGCGGCAGGTGTGGCAGGGGGAGTACCAAAATCCGCCGGTGATCGACTTCAGGGCTGGGAAGCTGAAGGTGAAGGGGCAACCCGGGACGGGCTGGTTTGCCAAGCATCTAGCGGTTTAGGTTTGATTGCTCGGCTTCAACAGAATTGGCAGCAGTTAGTTTTCTTTATGCCGTTGCGCTTAGTGCCTCAAGAACGCGCGACTCCAATTCAGCGACCGTGCTTGAAGCGTAACGCCGTTCAGAGCGCACTAAGGGAAGAGCTTCATCCAAAACAATGCGGACAGGCGCGGCTGTGAATACGATTATTCTATCGGCTATATATATAGCTTCTCTAGGATCGTGTGTGACAATGAGCGCACCCCGATCTTCTATACGACTTAATTGAACTGTAAGATCCATTAATTGAACGCGTAAGGGCAGATCTAAGGACTGAAAGGGTTCATCCATCAGTACAATTGGAGCTGGATAGGAGAAAGCCCTAGCTAAAGCCGTTCTCTGGCGTTGTCCGCCAGACAATTCATCGGGATAGGAAGAAGCGTATTCAGTCATACCCACCTCCTTAAGGAGTTTTATAGCATTCGCTTTGGCTTTATCCTTACCCAAAGTCGGCGCGGCTGGAATGACGATATTTTCCAAGACAGAACTCCATGGAAAGAGCCGCGGCTCTTGAAAGACCATAGAAACCGAAACGGGGCCATCGTCCAGGCTAATCGCCCCGCTTTCAGGCCTTATTAGCCCAGCGATAAGCCGAAGCAAGCTTGTTTTGCCGCAGCCTGAGGGACCTAAAAAAGCCGTAGTTGCCTTCGAATCCAACTTCAGTGAAAAATCGTCAAACAAACGTTTATCGCCATAAGCGAAATGGAGCTTATCCAGCTTCAATATCATGAAACGCTCCAGCCAACTGATTTGTTTTTGTTAGGTCGATAACCAAAGCGTCGCCGAGTCAAAGAAAAAACGCTTTCAGTGATGGCCGCTAATACCACTGTCGCGACAGTCCAAGCGAATAACTCGGCGGTTTCTAATTGCGCTTTGGCGTTTTGCATACCCGCACCGAGAGACCGGAGAGGTTGAGCGATTACTTCCGCGGCTACAATCACCTTCCATGATAGAGCGAGAGCCCCTCGTAAACCAGCGAGCAAGTATGGCAACAAAGTCGGTAAATAGAGGTAACGCAAACGGTCAAAAGAACCTAAACGATACGCGTTTACCATTTCTAGTAATCTTGGATCAACGGAATCTATGCCCTCGGCGACATTGGCCGCCAAAAGCGGAAAAACCATAAGGAAAGCCGAGAAAATTGGCGTGCGTTCTTGGCCAAACCATAAAAGGGCAATTAGGATAATAGACAAAACCGGCGTCGCCGATATAACAGCAAAAAAGGGACGGCAAAAGCTCCTGAAGGCGCTATTAAGACCAATGCCAACGCCTAACGCCAGCGCTGTGGGAATTGCTATGGCTAAGCCGATAACAACACGAGATAAACTACCAACGGCCGCGCTCAAAAAATCCTTATCACCGATTAAGATTATAAGTTTCTTCAAAACAATTATTGGCCCAGGAAGGATTAATTCGCTATCAAAAAGGATGCTGGCCGTTTGCCAAACGATCAGCAACGCGATAACGCCCAGAACTCCCCAAATAAAGCGCGAACGCGTCTCTTTTGAAAACATTAGGGCGAATAGTAAAAACCAGCTTCCGGTAATTTCCCGCCAATAGAGGCTGGTGAATATTCCAAAAATAGAGTAAATAAGTCTTGGAGAGCTGGCTTCGCCTCACAAGCGGTTTTAAAAACATATGCGCTCTTAGGTATAGCCGCCGCGGCAATGGCGGCCTTAAGCCCTAAATCGTATTGTTCCGCTAACAGGCCCGCCGCCGAAGGCTGGTCCTTAACCCAAGTTATCGATACGCGATAAGCCTCTAAAAAAGCGGACAACGCCGCTGGGTACTCCGAGGCAAATTGAGAATCCACAACAAGTACTGTCATTGGATAATCTGCTGAGGCGTCCAAGGCGGCCCATTCGGTCTGAATATCTGAGACAAGTGTAAGAAGCGGATTAGCCGCGGTCGCCATTGTGGCGAAGGGTTCCGGCAATAGGGCTAGATCGATCTTTCCGGAAGCCACGGAAAGAGCCGCTTCGGCATACGGCAAAGAAAAATCGAGCTGAACAGCTTTATCGTTATTCAAACCTTTCGCGGCCAATATTTTACGGAATACATACTCAGGCGTGGCGCCCTGTCCGGCTACGGCGATTTTACGGCCTTTAAGATCGTCTATCGTTAAAACGGATGGATCCGACGATAAAAGGCTTAACATACCATTGCCGACAACCGCCGCTGCCATAAGCGGCCGTCCGGCCGCGGCTAGTTTGGCGGCGACATTGGGCGGCAGAATGCCTATTTTCGCCTCGCCGGATAGAAGTTTGGCCACCATAAGATCGGCCCCCGGAAGCGCCTGCGCCGAAAAAGTCACTCCGCCGCCAGAAGGAGGGGTTTCAAATAATTTAATGGCGCCGATGGCCGATGGACCTTTTAGCGTATAAAAAATTATGTTCTCCTGTGCGAACGCCGCAAAACAAGATGAAAGAACTATAGCGAATGCTAAGACGCGTTTCATACATACTCCATATATACGCTCTATTTAAGAGCCTTTTTCTAAAAATCTCGAATTTGAGAAAGAAACTCATTCGGTTTTGTCTTAATATATTGTATTTCTTTATTTTAGAAATACTTGAGACAAAACTAACAATAACAAAACTCTAATTTCAATAGGAGAAATACTATTTAATTAGACTCTATTGAAATCGCCTTTAGAAATATTCCATTAGTCGGCGCCCAGGCTTTTCGCCAAGGCGCCTCCCAATTATTTATTTCTTAGAACGGCTTGCGCGCCGGCTAATCGAGCGATCGGCACACGGAACGGCGAACACGACACATAATTCAAGCCTGTTCTATAACAAAAATCGATAGTGCTTGGATCACCGCCTTGTTCTCCACAAATACCAACTTTTAAGTCGGTTTTTAGATCGCGGCCTTTCGTTGTCGCCCAATCCATCAAAATGCCAACACCTTCTTCGTCAACAGACTTAAACGGATCAAGTTCTAATACTTCTTTTTCCAGATAAACTGGCAGGAAGGACCCCACATCGTCACGGCTAAAGGCAAAGGTCATCTGAGTTAGGTCGTTAGTGCCAAAACTGAAGAAATCCGCGTATTCGGCGATCTTATTGGCTAAAAGGGCGGCCCGCGGCACCTCAATCATTGTACCTATCGGTATATCCAGTTTCACTTCAGCCTTTTCAAGCACTCGTTTTATGATAGCCTCGGCGCTTGGACGCAGCAGACGAAGTTCCTGTTCGTCACAGACTATGGGTATCATTATTTCAGGCTTTACCGGTAAGCCTTTTTTAACACAATCCACGGCGGCAAGAGCAATAGCTTCCACCTGCATATCGTAGATTTCAGGATAAGTAACAGCCAAACGGCAACCGCGATGCCCAAGCATAGGATTGGCTTCGTGCAGGCGGTCAAGTTTTGGCTGGAGCTCGTTGACGCTTACGCCTAACTGTTCGGCCAGCTTTTTAATTTCTTTATCCGTGTGCGGTACGAATTCATGCAGGGGCGGGTCCAAAAGACGGACCGTTACCGGTTTTCCTTCCATCGCCTTAAAAATACCGAAGAAATCCTTACGTTGCAGTGGCAGTATTTTTTTGAGCGCCGCCTTACGTTCTTTTTTATCATCCGCCACTATCATAGCCCGGAAATGAATAAGTTTTTCTTTTTCAAAGAACATATGTTCCGTACGACATAGCCCTACGCCTTGGGCTCCAAAAGCGAAAGCGCGCTTAGCGTCTTCTGGCTGATCGGCATTGGTTCTAATCTGAAAATCCTTAACCGAACCGCGAGATGAAAGCGCGCGAACCTGATCGCACCAAGAAAGGAAAAGCTCCATATCTTTGGAAATCTTCGGAACCACCAGCGGTAGACGTCCATCAAAAACCTCACCGCTGGACCCGTCTATGGTAAGCCAATCACCCTCATGATAAGTCTTACCGGCGATAACGACCTTCTGGCCTTGGACGGAAACGCCTTTGGCACCCGCGACGCAGGGAGTCCCCATACCGCGGGCCACAACAGCGGCGTGACTGGTCATACCGCCGGTGGATGTGAGGATACCTTCAGAAACAACCATTCCGCCGATATCTTCGGGACTGGTGTCTTTCCGAACCAATAATACCTTTTCTCCCTTAGCCGCCCAACTTTCAGCGTCTTTCGCGTTAAATACAACGCGTCCTGAAGCGGCTCCCGGTGACGCGTTGAGCCCCTTAGTCAAAGCTTTAGCGGCCTTTAGGGCTTTTGGGTCTACCATAGGATGAAGGAGTTGATCCAAATGTTCCGGACTAACGCGCGATATAGCGGTTTCTTTATCTATTAAGTTTTCAGCCACCATATCTACCGCGCACTTGATAGCGGCGCCGCCAGCCCGTTTACCATTACGCGTTTGAAGGATATAAAGCTGCCCTTGCTGAACGGTGAACTCTATATCCTGCATATCGCGGAAATGATTTTCCAGCTGATCTTTTATAGTCACTAGCTGCTCATAGATGTTTTTATTTTTTTTGGCCAAGGAAGCGATCTTTTCCGGCGTTCTAATACCCGCCACGACATCCTCTCCCTGGGCGTTCATTAGGTATTCACCGTAAAATTCCTTCTTTCCAGTGGATGGATCACGGCTAAAGCATACCCCGGTACCCGAATCATCCCCAAAATTACCGAATACCATAGATTGCACATTTACGGCTGTACCCTTAAGACCCTTGATATTGTTAAGCTCACGATACTTTATAGCTCGTTCGTTCATCCAAGAACCAAAAACCGCGTCAATCGCTCCCCATAATTGATCAAGCGGAGCTTGAGGAAAATCCTTTTTCGCGTTCTTTTTAACAAGCTTTTTATATTCCGCCACCAATTTTTGTAGATCGGCGGTATCCAAGTCCGTATCTAGTTCTACTTTTTTTTCCTTTTTAACGGCCGCTAAGCATGCTTCAAACTCATCATGCGGCACACCCATAACAACATCGCCATACATCTGTATAAAACGCCGATACGCGTCCCAAGCAAAACGTGGCTTACCGGTTTTAGCGGCTAAACCAAGGACAGCTTTATCGTTTATTCCTAGGTTAAGAATAGTATCCATCATGCCGGGCATAGAAATAGCGGCGCCGGACCTTACCGAGACTAAGAGAGGATCCTCGGCATCGCCAAGTTTTTTCCCCATCATCCGTTCCAGCTTATCAAGCTGTACGGCGACTTCTTTATTTAGGCTTTCCGGATATTTACGCCCGTTTTCATAATAAACGGCGCAAACCGTGGTGGAAAGAGTGAAGCCTGGCGGGACTGGAATATTCAAATTAGTCATTTCGGCTAAATTAGCGCCCTTTCCCCCCAGTAAGTCTTTCATTTTCGCGTCACCTTCGGCTTTTCCGCCGCCAAAGAAAAAAACATATTTAGGTTCGGCCATCTATTCCTCCATGTATATTCATTATATTCGGAAAAAGAACTATAGTGAAGCCATGAAAGCTCATGAACTTCCGGTCTATAAACATAAAGATCTAATCCTGGAAGCGCTCCAACATAACCAGGTTATCGTGGTTGAAAGTCCGACCGGCTCCGGTAAAACAACCCAAATGCCTCTTATCCTACTTGAAGCCGGTTATGCTAAGTATGGCGTCATCGGCGTGACCCAACCCCGCCGTATCGCGGCGGTTTCTGTTAGCGAATTTATCGCTCGCCAGCTTGGTGAAAGTATACCGGGTAAAATCGGTTATAAGATGCGTTTTGAGGATAAAACCGATCAAAGCACCGCCATAAAAATAATGACAGATGGTATCCTTCTTCAGGAAATGAAGTTAGATCCTATCTTATCGCGCTATGGCCTCATTATGATAGACGAAGCTCATGAACGAAGCCTCAATATCGATTTTATTTTAGGTCTCCTAAAACGCGTTCTTGAGGAAAGGCCAGAGTTTAAGATCATAGTTTCCTCCGCTACCATCAATGCTCAGGTTTTTTCAGAGTATTTTGGAGAATGTCCAGTCGTCAAAATAGACGCTGAAGCCTATCCAGTAACCGTAATCTATGATCCGCCGCCAGTTGACGCGCTGTCTGGGGGAGAGCTAGCGCAAACCGCTTTATTGGAAAAGATCGTTGATATAGTTGGTCGGGTTATAGAGGAAGAACGCCCTGGCGATGTGCTCATTTTTTTATCCGGCGAAAAGCTTATAAAGGATTGCGTCATAAAGCTTAGCGAAAGCGCTTTCGGTAATCGGCTTCATTGCGTTCCATTGTATGGAAGACTTGGCAAAGAAGAGCAGGAACGAGTTTTTGAGTCGGTGGGAGAAGGAAAAATAAAACTTGTCGTCTCTACCAATATAGCGGAAACTTCTGTCACCATTGACGGCATCGCGACAGTCGTGGATTGCGGTTTATCCAAGCTGAATCATTACAACCCTAGAACCTTCACTTCCAGTCTGGTTGAGGGCCCTATCTCTAAAGCCTCAGCCAACCAGCGCAAGGGTCGGGCCGGCCGTACCCGTCCCGGTATTTGTTACAGGCTTTATCCAAGAAAAGAATTCCAAAACAGACCGTTATTTACACTTGAGGAAATATATAGAACCGACCTTTCGGAAGTAGTGCTCCGTATGGCGGAACTCGGCGTCACCAGCTTTGAGGATTTTGATTTTATCTCGCCGCCTTCCAGGGACGGCTTAATCGCCGCGATAGAAACCCTTGATCTTTTAGACGCGCTATCGCCTGATCGCTCCCTATCAAAAACCGGCGAACTTATGGCCCGTTTCCCCCTACCGCCCCGGCAATCTAGAATTATCGCCGAAGCTATATTGAATTATCCTAACGTTACTGAAGAAACTATAATCGCCGCCGCCTTCCTATCTACCCAAAGCCCTTATATCCTGCCGCCGGGAGAGGAAATAGAAGCCAGAAGAGCTCACCATGCCTTCCGCGATCCAGATGGCGATTTTGTCTCTTATCTAAAACTCTTCCGCGCCCATAAAGCGGCTAAAGAAAAAAAACGTTTTTGCAATAAAAATTATCTCGATGAAAAGGCTATGACGGAAATTTCAAACGTTAAGGACCAGCTGGAGTTGATCGTTTCGGAGCTTGGCGTTCCCATTCTTAGCGGCGGTCAGGTTGAAGATTATCTTTGCTGTGTCGCCAGAGGCATGATTCAGTTTGTCTGTGTGCGTGAAGGGCGCGATCGTTATCGCAGCCTGACGGCCGATCGAATTTTTATTCATCCCGGGTCGGTTATGTTCCGAGAAGACCCGCAATATATAGTAGCCGGAGAGATCGTCAAAACCTCACGAATGTATGCCATGTCAGTTTCGCCTTTGCGTAAAAGTTCTCTCGCTCGCATCAGCCCGACACTATACGGCGGGCTGGTTGGCTCATCCGTTGAAAGAAAAACAAAGCCGATCCGTGATTTTACCAACCGAATAAAAATTTCTGGCGAGATTTTCGAAATTCGTAGAATTAAAGGGTTTAAAGCCGCGGTTTTGCCTTGGGAGCGCTTTTCTCCGCTGGTATCGACTCTGTCCAAAGATGGAGCCGTCTTATACAAAGAACTCCGCGGCGTAGTAACGCTTGACCAGGATCGATACAGTATTTTAACTGGTGAAAAAATAGGGCTCATTTTTCGATTAGCCCCAACTCTGGATCTATTCGCGGCGCCTAAAAGACAATGGCCGCGTAAACGCAATTTCGATATCGCTGCGGACCAGACGGAATTGATAGCGTCGCTCCCCGTGGTTCTCGCTACCGCCCTTTGGCGGCAAGGCAAAAACGAACTAGGCTTTCTCAGCCTTAACAGCGATGGAACCGGTCATTATTGGTTTTCATGTTCACGAGGTTTTCACACGGCGCTTAATGAAAGCCTCTCAAGTTTAGATTCTATGATGGATAATTTGGGAGAGGACGTTCCCCTGGAACAACGTAATCTCGTTAGCCAAGTTTACCGTCGGCTTTCCTCGTATTTAGGATAAGTCATATCGATTTCGCTTAAGCAATCGACTAAAAATCGGTTCAGCATATCAAGACCCCTATCGTTCAAGGCCACCGTGTTTGATTCTATTAAGCCCCGGCGTGACCACGTATCCAGGCTTTGCCCAATAAAATTTTGGATAGGCCATTTAAAATAGTGATAAATTTTTTCAACGGGGGGCCCCGCGCGTAGGCGAAACCCCATTATAATTATTTCTTTTAAGAGCTTAAGGGAGTCAATCGTTTCTTTCTCCTCTTTCGCTCCAGAAAACCACAGATCCACATCCCTTGGTTCGCTTAAACGAACCCCGCGCGGGGAAAAGGGACGCAAAAGCTGTGATACCGCGGCCGGACCGCCCGCTATCCAATTCTCCATATTCCAATACCGAAGATTATGAACGCTTTCCTCTCCTGGGTAGGCGAAATTAGATATTTCATAACGTTTTAGGCCATGGCTATAAAGACACTTCGCTCCAGCTTCCCAGATCTCGGCGGCCGCTTCATTATCTGGAATTTCGATTAAGCCAGCGGCCACTCTTTGTCCTAAAGCTGTTTCTTTTTCTATAGTCAACTCATATAAAGAGATATGTTTCGCTCCACAATCAAGTAAATATTCTATATCCCGACAGAGCGTTTCACGGCTTTGACCCGGTAAACCGGCCATAAGATCCGCCGAAAAACTCCCCGCAAAGCGATTGCCGATTAAGCTCGCGGCTTCTCGCGCCGCTCTCACCGAACCACGCCGGCCTATCAAGCGACGGGCGTTTTCATCCAAGCTCTGTACGCCAAGACTAATTCTAGTAAGCCCAGCGGCGGCGCAAACTTCTATTGTTTCCAAATCAATCGATTCTGGATTTGCCTCTACGCTAATTTCAGCGTCAGAACTTATACGGCAATCCAATAAAGCCCGCAACAGCTTTTCCAATCGTTTTGGGCCAAGCAGCGATGGCGTACCGCCGCCAATATATACGCTGGGACAGCTAGTGATTGTATGTATTTGTATTTTATTTTGTACATCATGAAGTATTTTATCAATATATATGTCTAATCTTGCGTCGTTTTTACGCGTCTCAATAGAATAGAAATCGCAATAATCGCAGAGACTAGCGCAGAAGGGAACATGTATATATATTGACGCTTTCACGGTTTATGCCTAAACCGTTACAGTATTCCAAAACGGGAAAAAGGCCAATAACGGAAAACCAGCTTGCCCACTATCCTCTTTCTCGAAACAGCGCCCCAAGTTCGTGAATCGGCTTGAGCGGATCGCTGGTCTGATAGAATAAAAAATTCTTTATCCCCTAATTCCAATTCAGAAAAAGATGAGGACATAGGCATTGCGTCTTGCCAACCATCAGGCAACGGATCTTGCGCTATATCGTAAGAGCGCTTTGACAACTCAAACTCTGTTAAAGCGTACGTACCATCACTTTGCTTAACGCGAGCGACATAGTTAGACATTGATACGCTATCGCCCGGCAAGCCGACAACACGCTTTACGCTATACTGCCTATCCATGGCAAAACAGCGCTGCGCGGTAAAAAAACGTACAAACGCGTCCGCTAAACCGATTTTCCAAGTAAAATTTGGCAGGGAGGCCTCAACCAATACAAGATCGCCCCGCTCCGGCGCTGTTTCACTAAGGGAAATATCCGTAAACGGCAGCTTAAAACCATATGACGCCATAAAAACGATAACCCGATCGCCACTTTTTAAAAGCGGCTCCATCGTGTCGTTTTTAATCACGATACTCGTAATTAAACAGTTAAGGACAAAGTAAACAAGAACGACCAATGATAGGATAGCGGCAAAAAAACGTAAAATTCCGCCTCGGCGTTTACGTTGGTCCGCGTAGGATAATCTTCGCTTTCGATCAAACACGACGTTCCCTACATCAATGAATTGAGCCGACTCGACTTAAAGGCCAGTAAATAAAGACGCCTTGTCCAAGAACTTTTTTTGTGCTCACTGGGCCAAAAATCCTGGCATCGTTAGAATTATCACGATTATCCCCCATTGGGAAGATAGACCCTTCAGGAACATACCAGCCAAGCTTTTCTTTCGCCAATTGAACCGCGTAATTAGCGTCATGAGGAAAAGCGGCGCGCAATATTTCAAGCCGAGCGCGCTTTCTCGCGAAATAATCGGTATAGACAAGAGAAGCTGTCGCGGAAGCTTCCCGCAACATAGCGTCAGGCGCGCGGAGACGTAATTCGGCGTACGCGCTAGCGCGAGCGCCGGCGATTATTCCCGTGTACGCGTCCTCTGGAACAAGCCGGTTAACGGGATGGGTATCGCCAAGCGCCTTCAAATAATCTCGCTCGGCTATCCAGTCAGTTTCACCGGAAAAGCGGTAATACATTTCGCCTCGGTCAATCCGCAGCCGATCATTCCCCATACCGACCGCCCTCTTAATAAGAAAATGAGCCCTTGGTTCGCCATTTTCGTCACGATCAATATCAACCATAGACAGGGTAAGCATATACACAACGCGTTGAACGATATCAAACACCGTCCCCCTGGATATATACGCTGGATTCTCGAAAATAATGACTTGTCCACGTTTGACTTTAATAGGACTAGGCAGTTTCGCTATACCAGGAAGAAGCTCAGGACCATAGATAAGCTTATTGACAAACACCCTATCGCCCACAAGCAGGGTATCGATCATTGACCCCGATGGAATCTGATACGCTTGGAAAATATATTGATTTACGAGCAACACAACGCCGGCTGCCCAGACAAAGGCTTCCAACCAATCCAAGATCGGGTTTTTTGCCTTCTGCTTTTCCCGCTTAATTCTTCGGGTCCGCCTACGCCTTGTCAAATAGCGTTCGGTTATTTCCTGTACTCGGTCAAAAAACCCCATCGTTCTTGTCATCGGCGAAACGTACCATGAAGCGCCAACGTTGACAAGGCCGAAGAGCCTTCCTATAATGCGCGCCATGCCAATAAACGGAAAAACCGAAGCGCCCCCCGTAAGCGACGAGGTGTATCTCAAGCCGCTTTTCGGCATAAGACCTGGTGTATACCTCACTGTTATATATGGCCTTGTCTTAGCCGTCGTTTTATGTGCCCTGATTATTCTACCTGGTATAATTCGTCCCGGCAGTCTTGTTAGTTTTGGATCCGAACCTTATGGTTGCGCGGTCCGCTTGAACGACACATATATTGGCACAACCCCCTTCAGCGCTTTCGTGCCAAGCGGCCAAGCTCGTTTTACCTTTCACTCGCCTGGCTTTACCGTAGCGGAAACAGCGGAGACAATAGGATCCAGACCTTTATTTTCTCTGTTTTTTCCGCTTCAACGTTCCGTCAGCGCAAACTTGCGCTGCGAAGACCCTGTAAGCACCCTTGGCATCGCCGCCGCCGAGTTTTCCGCCTGGACGGCTGTCGGCGAGAGTGGTGGAGCGTATCCCGTACCACGAACCATATCAGACGCGGTATATCGCTTAGGGCCATATACCGCCGATCCAAAAAACTCGCTTGCTTTCACGAATATTTTACGCACCTTAGCTCGCCGCGCTGACAGCCGGGGCTCCATAAACGAATTGTGCCGTTCTTGGTTTTTAAGCATTGGAGCTGGTCAAGCTCTGTCGCCAACTGCCGCGCTAAATAGTCTTAGGCAGCTCGTTGAATATATATCTGAGGCAGAGGGGTCCGCCAATTGGCTAAATTCTGTTTTTGGCGACGCTCTACCCGCTGAAATACGCGAAAGCGCTTGGTTTATTGCATCAACACGAAATATTTCTTCTAGCGAGGCCGAGATCGTAACGACCGAGTCCGAGACAAAGCGGGAGATACAGCTTGCCGATAGGCTTTTTGTTCACATAAAGGGCGGCACCATAAAACCGGAGGGCTTTATCAACGCCAGTCCCATCCCCTCTTTTTGGATAGCCGCTAAAGAAACGGAAATGGATAATTGGGCAGCTTTTATCGCGGACAATCCCGAATGGGGCGAGGACCAAGCGGAAACGCTTAAACGAAAGGGCTTGATTGGTGATGGTTATCTAGAGACGTGGGATGATCCCTCCTACCCCTCGCCATCACAATCCGGAGTATCCTGGGAAGCCGCCTCCGCCTATTGCCGTTGGCTGAGCGCCCGGTTACCCGCTGAGTTAAGCGCTTATACCGTTCGCCTTCCCTCGGAAATTGAGTGGGAATACGCCGCGTCTATCAATACGCCTTCCGTCCAAGGACTGATGGGCGGGCTATGGGAATGGTGTCATAACTCCTATGTCCCCTTCCCTTATCTACCGGCTTATGGAGAGGATTTCAGCGGCGATAAAGCTGTGCGCGGCGGTTCTTGGATCAATGCCGCCGGTAGCGTAAAAAGCGGCACCCGCGCGTCCTTAGCTTCGGATACCTGTTCACCCTTTGTCGGTTTTCGACCGGTTATCGTCGCGGAATCGGCCTTATGAGCGACGGGCGTAAGATAATTGCATCTAATCGACGAGCCCGTTTTGATTACGCCATAGAAGAAAGTATAGAATGCGGTATAGAGCTAGTCGGCACCGAAATAAAATCCGTAAAGGATGGGAAAATCTCTTTTCCAGACGCGTGGGCGGAAATAGCGGATGGCGAAGTTTGGCTTCGTTCCTGTAGCATAGCCGAAAATCCTTATTCATCGATTTTTAATCATGATCCCGATAGAAAAAAGAAGCTTTTGCTCCATCGTGACGAAATAAAGCGCTTGATTCGGAAAACGCTTGAAAAAGGCTATACCCTTATCCCTTTAGCGTTTTATCTTAAAAAGGGCCGCGTAAAAGTGGAATTGGGTATTTGTAAAGGTAAAAAAGCATACGACAAAAGGGCCGATATACGGGAACGCGATGTAAAACGAGAGTTGGCCAGGGATTTTCGTAACACTTAAAACAAGCTTGTTTACGGCGGCCAAGCGAGCTATAGTTAGAATATGAAGAAGCTCCTCTACATAACACTTTTACTTTCAGGCGCCTTTTTGTCAGCTCAAAGCGTACGACCGGTTTTATCCGTCTTGCCCTTTGATTATCAGGGAGTCGGTGAAGACGAGACCAAAACCATAGAAAAACTCGTCCAATCGTATATTTCCGAATTCGATGTTTTCCGTCTGATCGCTACGTCAGACCGTGATAGAATTTTATCAGAAAGAGAATTCGCTATATCCGTTCAAAGTGACCCCAGTTCCTTAAGCGCCATAGGCGATCTTCTTTCAGCCGATTATTTACTGAACGGCAGTGTCGGCGCCGTCGGCGATAATCGCGTAATTACCTTAAGTGTCATTAAAGTAAAAACCGGTGAAAAGAAAAGCTTGTCATCGGTACATCGTAGTATCAGCGAACTGGCTCTTGGAACGCGGGATCTAGTGGCGCGTCTTTTTGAGCGAGGGGAGGAAGTGAGCGCTGAGCTTCCCGCCGAAGAGTCGCAAAGCGTCATACCGACAGAGACGGATATTATTGGGAATTGGCGTGGGGACAAAGGCGTGGAAGCCATAAAGATTTTACGCGGCGGTCGCGCGTTTGCTCTATTAAGCTCAAATGCCCAGATGGAATTGAGCTATACCATTGTTGGTACGGAAATTCGCTTTACACAGAATTCGCCGAACACCATACTCTTTTACCACCCGGTACCCTATAAAATAGCCGCGCAATTGGTTGATATAGCGAAGCCGATGGAATGGCGTTTTCAATTGGCGGCTAAGGGCATGGTGCTCCGAGGAACAAAATCATCAAGCGCCGTCCGTTACGATCAGGATAGGATTATAGAGGTCATGCACGGGGCTTCACGAGAAGCCGAATGGACACGTTTATCGTCCTAGCTTTCGCTTTTCCCGCGAAAGTCGCTTGGCTTTCACGGGAAACAGTCGCTGTTTCATCTCGAATAATTATCTTTATATAATAGCAATCAATACTCTTTTTCATTGATTGTTAGGTTAGTAATACCTAAAATCGCCTCGCTTAATAACTGATTTTTAAGCCTATACCTATACCCTCTATCGGTCCATTGGGATCGGTGACTATCGTCTCAATATACCTCAGGGTGGAAAGTATCGTTTCAAGCCAAAAGCGCAACGCGATAGCGCGTCTCGGATTGCCTGTTTTCTCGCTGATAGCGCCAGCATAGGCTGAAAAGAGCATATCGCTAATCAGGGTATTATCGTTTCCGGCTATCGTGGAGTTAAGAGTTTCCCTTCCTAATAACAAATACGGACTAATGCTTATTCCAGCTTGAACGGCCAGAGCCGCCGCCGGACCCGATCTTTCCTGTGTTAAGCCATGGATAAGGCTTTCAGCGGCGACCGCGCCGCCTAAGGCCGCGAAACCGGCACTCAGCGCGCGTATCGCGAGCGCGCCAGCTGGCCGCCAGTAATAGCCTAAAAGATATCGGCTGTCAGAGTCCATATAATCTTGGAAGATCATTGGCGGTAAACTTATAAGTCGCGCCGCGCTAATGGCCAAAAGCGGGGCTAGGACAAAACCATCCAGCATAATAGCTGGATCAAAGGGTGAAGCGAAAAGCAAGCCTATCCCCGCCTCCGCGTCATGCCCCCCACTTAACTCATCGCGATGAGCCGTCCATTGGCTAGCGCCCCACAAACCAAGACCTAATAACGATAAACTCCGACCAGCCCAAAACCGGGCTTCTTGATCAGGCCTAAGCGGCTCGGACAATTCATCGCTATCGATCACGGTAGACCAGTAGAGAGCCTGGCCAACGCCTAAAAGCTGAAGCGAGCACAGCGCCGCCAACGCTTCGGCCCGCCTGTTATGTATTATTTGGCCATAACCCGGCATAAGCGCGTTAAGACTAAGTACGGTGGCATAGGAAGACTCTGCCGTTTCCGCATTGACGATAGGCGCGGCGCTAGTTACTAAAATGAGAACCGCGATAAGCGAAATATTGATTCTATTTACCAAAAAACCTAACATTTCTTGTCTGTCCACTGGCGGCGCCTCTCCGCGCCCATGATAGCACCCAATAGACCAAACCCGCAAATAGGGCGATAAGCCTAAGCTGCTTTGGCGGAATAGCTGGTGGATAAGCTATTGAAAGCTTTTCACCGACTTGAAAACTTTGGCGCGCGGCTAGCGGTAAACCGGAGATTCGTACAAATTTTTCATTTGACCGCGCGAAACCCAGCTCTCGAGCGAGTACGGCGATTACCTCGGGATCACCGCGTAAAGCGGCCAAATCATCGGCAAGAGACTCGTTAATGGTTCTTAGCTTAGCAATATTCTCTTCCAACCTTTTTTGTTCCTCGCGCAATAAGCGATAGGTAAAAAGGCCAGATGCGCCAAAAAGCAAAGAAAATAGCCCATACACGCCAAGTCCAAAACAAAGGGCGAAAAACGCGCGACGTAGTTTCATCGCTCTATTTACGGATGCCTATCCCTTCTACTTGAGAGCCAAGCGCTTTGTATTCCAAATTGCCGCGATTCACGGGGCCATTAGGACCGATTGAGCGATATCCATTATTGACAATAAGAAATAGCGTGGTCTACATTATTAAAATAAATAATAAAATAGCTTAGTTCAGCCGATACTAAGAAGACAGTAGTCTTTTGGGAGAGCGTAATGGCAACCGAGAAAGATCCTTCGATTTTCCATGACCGCGGCACTGTTGGCAATGCCGACGAACTTGATGAATATGGTGTCTGGGTAAAAAGCGAGCCTCAGGAATTAGGCGCGGACGATGCGGTCGGCGGCGATTTTATAGAACCGGCCTTACCGGACATCGAGGATCTAACGGATATAGATCTTGATGCCTCTTTTGGTGAAAGCGGCAGCCCGGCAAGCGAAGCGCCCGAGCCCCAAAAGGCCGATGTCTCTAAAGAGCTTGACGAAAGCCCAGAACAGTCGATAATCGGTGATATGGATTTTGAGGAAATATCAGCTTCTGATTTTGGTTTTGGCGATGAGGAACCCAGCTCGGCCAAGAGTAACGCCGTCTCAGCCGAAGCCGCAATCAATTCCGGCGATGAAATAACGGAATTGTCTATGGAAGACTTTCTGGATGGCGAGGAATTTTCCTCTCAGCCTATTATTGAGAAACCCGTCTCAAGCGATGAGGAAGCCCCAATCGCTATGGACTTAGACTTCCATGATGGTTTAGCTGAGGAATTGTCATTAGAAGCCGAACCTGAGGAATTTGTATTTGAGGATATTGAACAAATTACGCCTACCGAAGAAAGCTCGCCACCGGTCGCGGTAGAGGCTGTTTCGGAATTTGACGATTTCCTAAACGAATTGTCCGGCAGCGAGGCGCCTAAGCAGGCGGCCGCTACCGAAGCTACGGTATATTCCGCAAGACCGGAAGACGCCGTCCCAGCGGCTTCTACTAGTTTTACCGTTGACATCGAAACCCCGATAGAATCCGTTGAAACGGATTTTTCGCCGGTCGGTGAAACCGAGGATATTGTCTTTGACAACAGTAATGATTCATCTTTGGATTTTTCCGTTGGCGAGGATAGCGTTGAAGCACCTACGCTTGTTTCAGTTGAAGATCCAATTTTTAACGCCGATGACAATCTTGATCTAGTGGATTCTATAGCTACGCTAAATCTAGCCGCCGATGAAGACAGCGCCAATAACGAAAACGCCAATCTGGAGGAAGATATTCCACAAATATCGGAACAAGAAGTTTCCAGTTCTGACTCCCTTAGTGAGGAAAGCCTTGATCAGGTAGAGCTTTCGTCTCCCGTTAACCTAGATAAGCCTACTCAACCAAATATGACCGTTGAAGCTCCTTCCAACGAAACTTCTCGCATGGATCTTTCCACCCAGCTTTTAATGCGTATCGCTGATGAGTTATCCTCAATCAAGACCGAGATAGCCTCGCTTAAAACAGAACTGGCCGCCGTTCGCGGTTCTCAGCTGGTGAACGAGACAGACGAAACGGTGGATGAGAAAAAAGCCGAAAACGCCAAAGGCTTTTTCGACGATGAGGAAGATGAGACTATAGCTTTAACCGGTGACGAATTAGATAACATACTCAATACCGCTGATTTTACGGAGGAAACAGGCGATAGCGTTGTTGAGGCTTCTGACTTTTCTTCAGAATTAGAGAATGTGCAGGAAGAAGAATTCCTTAGCGATCGTACGGACCTTATCGATGGAGATATCGATTTAGAAGAATCCGAAAAAGAAGTTGAGTTTGAATCAGAAACGACAGTAAACGAAGCCTTTGAGGGAGAACCAGAGGAACTTCTTCGTCTACGCGAGGATGGCGTACAACCCATGAGCGAAGCGCCTGATAACCCAGAATATCTCTCTGATGATGACGCCATACAAGAAATTTCTCTATCAGAAGCTTCAGAGGATAAAACGCTTGAGGATGACCTTATCAGCGTTGACACCGTCTTAGAGGAAGATGCCGTTAATTTTAGTCCCACCGATAGTTTTGATTCTTCGGATATCGAAATACCGATGATGGATGATTCTGACACAGAGCCTGAGCTCACTAACGATGGCATAGAGCTAGAGCTTGACGGGTCCACCCTATCGGATGAATTGGAGCAACAAGAAACTGAATTAGAATCCATAGAAATTGAACCTATTGAGCAAACTATTAGTGATGAATTCGCCGCCGCGGAACTTGAAAATACGGAAGCCTTAGCGAATGAAGTAATCCAAGAAGAAGTTGTAGTTGATAGTAAACAAACTTCAAGCTCTGAGGAGCTTTCTGACTTACCCAATGGTTTACGTGGTGAAATAAAATCTGTTCTATCATACATGGATCAGCTTTTAGAATCTTTACCGGATGAAAAAATAGAAGAATTCGCGCGTTCCGACCATTTTGAGACATATAAAAAATTATTCGAGGAACTGGGCTTAGCATAAATGGGTTTGCTCAGTAAAGCTTATATTGTGAATTATGTTATAACACCGGGACGTCACGGTTTATTGCTTAAAGCGATAAAGCGTAAGTCCCGTGGTTCGTCTGAATATATGAGCAATGATTCCGTTAATTCTGATCAAAACATTCACTATAACAAGGAAAGACAGTCTTCATATCCTCCAAGCTTCTTAAAGAAGGCACAAGCTATAGCCGTTAGACGCTAACAGCGGTTTTATGTCTGAATCTATCAGAACTTCACATAATGGCGTTGCCTATGCTCTTCTTAATGGCAAAGCTTTACAATCCGCCTTTAACCCGGAAAAAGAAGCCGAAAGATATATTACTAGTCTTAATTTATCAGATTCTCATTTTTTCTTTATTTTGTTTGCTCCCTGCGTCGATTATCTCTCTAAAGCCTTGTCAAAACATTATACTGGAATAGACGGCATAACAATTCAATGTTCCTCTTTCTTTACTAATCCTTCGTTCTCCATATTACCCAGTTGGTCGCCTCCCCTTGAAACGAAAGCTTTGGCGCTATCCTTGCGAAACTTTTTGGATGAGTATTTGGATACTGTAGCGCTTGATTCAATTCGCCTTATCCTTTGGCCGCCCGCGATAAAGCTATATGGCGATAAGGCTTCCGCCCTACTTTCCCAAATTGGTTCGTATTTGAGGGAAAAAAAAGCCAATCGCGAGTCACTCCATTATTTCGGGAAACGTTGGTTTCGCAATGCTATTTCGGCTTTTTCTAGAATTACACATCCTATGGTTCCGCTTAAAGGATCATCACCTATAGTGGTTGTTGGCTCGGGTCCTAGTCTTAATGACCAGCTTGAGACTATCCATAACGCCGCCGCACAAGGCGTATTCATAATAGCCGTAAGCTCAAGTGTCCGAGCTCTACATATAGCAGGGATAATCCCTGATATTATAATAAGTTCTGATGGCGGTTATTGGGCAAAACCCCATCTCCATTGGATTGGGGAAGCTCCGCTAGCCGCAACCCTTTATGCCGCTTTGCCTTCAGATCGATATGAAAAACCTTTGTTGGCTATCAGCGATGGAACAAATTGGCAAACTTATCTCTCAAAACAGCTCAGTTTACCAATCCTGTCTTTGCCGCAGAGGGGAACGGTAAGCGCCACGGCAATCGACCTTTCATTTGTGCTTACTGATGGACCTATTTATTTATGTGGTATCGATTTTAAGCAATTTGACCTAATGAGTCACGCAAAACCCAATACCTTTGATCTCTATTTTGAAAATAGA
>CAZJJK010000001.1:19378-131226 GCA_964546285.1 uncultured Treponema sp.
AGAATGATAAAAAAAACTGATAATAAGTTAAACAAAGCGTTTTTAGATACTGTTAACACCGTTCTATTAAATCATTTTGAGGCTATTATCTGATGAATCAAATTGATCATTCCTGTTGTTTTGATCGAAACCTATTAGCCTTATCAACCAAGGATAAAGAATTATGTGAGAAATTAAGCAGAGCTAGCGCTATGAAAGGGAGATATCGTTTTTTAGAATCACGGACAGGCGCTATTGTTCCCGCCATAGTCGCGGCTAACGGTTCCGCTAAAGCTCTCCATTCATCGATTGATCCAGATAAAGAGGCGATTCGCATAGTTTCTCAATTTAAAACTATAAATTTTCTTATAGTCTTCGGCTTGGGCGGTGGGTTTATTATTCGCGCGGCATTACGAAACGCTTTTGTAAGTGGTATTATTGTAATAGATTATGACATTGACGCTTTCTGTGAGTTAATGGCGACTATTGATTTCGTTGACCTTTTTAGCGATCCCAGAGTCTCCTTTATGATTAATCCAGTTGATAATTCCATACAAACAGCGCTTTTTCAAAAGTACCACCCCGCTTTGGCTGGTGGCATAAGCGTATTACCGCTAAGAGCTCGTGTTGATCAGGCTGAAACCGAATTCCATCATGCTGGTGAAATAATACGTTCAACGATAGATTCGATATCTGAAGACTATAGCGTTCAAGCTTATTTTGGGAAACGTTGGTTCGCGAATGTATTTCGCAATCTCGTTTCCAGCGATCGACAGGTAAGCCCCCTCCCTCCAATAAAAAACGCGGCGGTTGTCGCCGCGGGGCCGTCTTTAGATGAACAACTATCCATTTTACGTAAACATCGAACCGATGTTTACGTTATAGCTACTGATACAGCCCTACCCGCCTTGCTCGCGGCCGATCTCGCTCCAGATTCTGTTGTCGCGATAGATTGTCAACACATTGGCTATTATCACTTCATGTCCGGGCTTCCTTCCAATATTCCACTATTTCTTGACCTTGCGGCGCCAACTTCTATCGCCGCGCGTTCGGAACGTCTATATTTCTTTTCAGGAGACCATCCTTTAACCGTCTATATATCAAAACATTGGAAAAGCTTCCCTTTCGTTGACACCTCAGGCGGGAATGTAACATACGCGGCTGTATCTCTCGCCGCCACTCTGGGCGCTCAACGTATAGAGCTATATGGGGCTGATTTTTCCTATCCCGCCGGCAATTCCTATGCGCGAGGTACGTATATCCATTCGCTATTTCATAGACAACAAACCAGATTGAACACCGTCGATAATCTTTTCTGCTCTTTCTTATTCCGCAATGAGGCACTGAAACTCGTTAAGGATAGTAATTTGTGGCGTTATGAGACTAAGCCTCTTTCCAGTTATAAACGCAGACTTGAGGAATTATTGCCAAGCCTTCAGGCCGAATTGATTCAGATACAAGGATTCGGCGTTTCCATAAAAACCGCGAAGCCTTGTTCGCGAGATACCATGGTACTGAATATGTTTACACCTGGGAAAGCGAAAATGCCCGCGCACTCGTTTATATCGAAATATAGAGAGACTATTTCCTTATTGCCAGACATGGCTTCTTCCCCTGATGAATATATATCTCGTCTATCCATGGATCAAAAAGACGTTCTTACAACAATATTGCCCACAGCGGCTGTTATACGCCGTCATCATAATTATGAAACGCCATCCGAAATTCTTAAAGCCGCTAAGTATTACTGTTTGGATCAACTTGATCGCATCGTGAAGTCCATGCTATAGCGGCGTATCCAACAAAGGAATTACGCCGGATTCGTTCCGCGCTTGTGGTATACCCTAATAAGGCAGCCTTCGACGCGCCAAGCGTTTCGGCATAACCAAGCGCGGCAAGGGCGGCGCCAGGCGAACAGGCTGAATTTTCTTTAATCGCTCGTTCTAAAGCCAATTCTGGTTTAGCTTCCAGCAAGGCGTCTATAAAACGTTTGTCGTTGGTGTTTTTCACCCATTGTTCAGCGTCCTTTCCATATCCATGAGGCGAGAAACCGTAATCGTCTCCATAATGGGTTAAGTCAGTAGAGCCGATAACGACAGCTTTGCGGCCAAGGCGCTGACATTCGCGAGCTAACATTTTTCCGTAGCTCCATGAATCCATATTGGCTGGCATACGCAGCCAGACAAGTTTAGCCTTCGGGTAATACCATTTTACTAAGGGCAATTGGATTTCTACGGTATTATCAACCGCTTTATCAGGCTGGCAGTATAGACTGCTGGCGGCGAAATCACTCAATTGTTTATCCGCTGAAATAAGGCCTAAAGCTGTATTAAAATAATCTTCCGAAGCATAAAGCGGTCTGGCTGACTCTGATAGATGGCCACCAAATACAATAACGGTATCCGCGTCAGGGTCTAAAGCCGCTATCGCCATTACCGCGGTTTTACCAGAATAGTACCATCCAGCGTGAGGAGCGACGCAAGCGACTGCCTCTCCCCGCTCTCGCTCCGCACCCATAAAGCTAAGCGCCTCAAGCGTTTCCTTTGGGCTTAGCGGGTACCATGGAGCCGCCAACGCTCGTTTTCTTATAGTACTCAAGCTTAAGCTCCCTCACGCGGAATATATTCTTAATTCTAGCACTATCCCAAAAAAACGTATATGATTAACTTTATGGGAAAGAAAGCTATATGGGTCGCTATCGTTTTCTGTATCTGCGCTTATGCTGGAATACTCGGATTTTCGTATTATCGATACCACACTAAACTTCAAAGCGTAAAAGAAACCGCTCAGCGTGAATTTGACAGCCTGGTTGATAAAGCTTCCGCCGCCGCTGTCCTTGGTTTTATGGAAGAACCTTTTCTTGAAGCGGTGCGGGATTCTGTTGATAAATCCCTATCAATCGCCGCCGTTATTATTACAGGGCCTGACGGCCCTGAATATGCTTATGAAAAAGTAACAGGGTTTCTAAACAAAAACGCCGATAGCCCAGAATTTATTTATAAGCGCGGAATATCGCCTGAGCCATATAACTCAGTTCTACACTTTCATGATATTAGAAATACAACGATACGCGCACTGGCTTATGATATATCATACAATGATATCTTTATTATTATCAGAGATACCGCTTTATTGTTGTTAATCCCGATAGCCACCGCGGCGCTATCTTTACTCCTTGCCCCATCAGATAACGCGAAATTACCCAGAGAATCTTCTTCACCGACGCAAGTGGTCTCAAACAGCTCACATACCCTAGAAGCGCTCAATGATTATGTTCCGGGCCTTGTATTGGATGACCTTGATGATAAACCGATTATTGACAGTCAAACGTATGGATCAGCTCAAGAGGAAATAAGCGTCGCGCCTACCATGACTACTATCCCGAACGATGAGCCGCGTCCTAATTCAGGCTTGTCTATATCGATCTTATTGGACCGATTAAGTGAAGCTCTACACAACGCGGCTATAACCGAACAGGACATAGTATTCCTTGTGATGGATCAAAACAAAAGCCAAAAAGCTTGGCTTGAAAAGCTTGACTTAGTATTAAAAGAAGTGTCTTCTTTCTTTCCCTCTCAAAGCTTGGTGTATCACATAGCGGATAAGGGAATCGCGATCATTATCCCTAATTGTGATATCGATAATGGCTTCACTATGGCTGAAGATTTTATAAATTCTCTCCGCGGCGCTTCCAGTGAATTATCTGATTTAATCTTACAAACCGACCCAAGAATAGGGCTCACGGCCCGCGCGGGGAGGCTTGTTGAAGCTGATCGGCTTGTTCATGAAGCTTTTCAAGCCTTATCCCGCGCTAAAAAGGAGGCTCTTTCTCCCCTGGTGGCTTTTAAACCTGACGCGTCTCGTTACAGAGCATATGTAGCCCAATCAAATGGAATTTCGTAGCGCTTCGATCCGTTTTTCGCCAGATCGAAGCGCCTTTTCTTTAGTTTGTCTTTTCCAATTCTGTTTCTGATACTAGAAGACGTTTCGCGTTCCATAACGCTATTGAATAAATAAAGTCCTGATTAGCGACCTTAGCTCGTATCGGGCTATCGTCACCAAGCTCCTTGTCAAGATAAAGCGTCCATTGTCTACCAGCGCCATCATCGGCGATAAGGCTAGCGCCAGCGTCTTCGGCATTAAAGTCGTCTTGATCGCTTAGGAAATTATCACCGCTTATATCGGCAAAAGCGTTTGCTAGGCTATCGGCTCTGGCGGAATCTATAAGCAGTGTTTCGTTACCGAGTAATATCCAGCCCCTTTGAGCATCGCGCGCTAAAATATAGTCAAGAACGATAGGCGTACCCTCTTCCAACTCAAGATTCGCTTTCACCGATAGGCGCTGGATATTGGCACCATCCAAGGCTAGCGGGAATAAGGCTAGGTTGTACCAACCTCGCGCGCCTTCACTGATAAAATAGGTAAATGAATCATTACCGCGAAAAGCGCTTGCCTCAGTGTTACGGCGGAAAAAACGGCCATTGCCTTCCGCGTCATTTTTGCCAAGCAGAATATCACAAAAAACCGCTTGATCACTTAATACTTTTATACGATCCGCGGAATTCTCATCTAGTCCTAAATCTATATGAGCCTTCTCGGATGAAGCTACTTTAGGATAATTATCGCTTTGAGACAGAGCTTTTAAAAGATCGGAAACCCTTTCACTTTTTACTGGATAGAGTACGCCATCTCCCTCCAGTACCCAATCGCTCTTAGCCTTCGTTAGCGTCACGCTTTCTGACGCTTTCTTAATTTCAATACGAGACACGGCGGTAACATCGTTTTCGTCTAAAAGAGAAAAACGAGTTCCTCTAGCTTCTAGATGTTCCGCGTCAAAAACCCAAGAAAGCGTATAGACTACCGCTAAAGCAGCGATAATTGATACGTATATTATAAATTTACGCCGATATTGCATCGTTAGTCTCCCGCAGAGCTCTGTTGCGGCTGCGCCGCTTCCAGGCACGTAGTATACCAAAAGCTATTAGAGCCAATGGCACTAAGACCAAATTGACTATCTGAACAAGCATTGTATAACTCGCCCGCTTATCCGGATCGGCAATTCTATCCAATCGTCCTATTGTATTAGTTCTGGTCCGAATGGCTAAAATATCATCGTCATTGGATAACCAATCTAACGCGGCCATCATAAAGTCTATATTCCGTCCGCTCCCGGAGTTTTGAATAAGGTTGCTCGCGAAATCGGCGTCACCCACAATAAGGATACGGCTTTCCTTTGCCTCTATCGGGGTGTCCGGTAAGGTTTCGGAAGAACCCTCACGGATAGGCTTAGGCTTATCGGCGTAAGGGCTGGGGAAGGTACCGTTCAGCGCGACCACCAGGTTCTGACTTCCCTTTGTCTCCGCTAGCTCCCCATAAAATAAGCTCTCAAGATCTGGACTTACATAGAAGTTTTTAGTCATTTGCCAAGCCTCTGGGCTGGTCTTGGCTAATACTTCCGCTTGAACGCCAGTTGTCTCAACTAAATTCAACGGGCTTGACCAAAAAAGATCAAGACCATCAAAAGAAGCTGTTAAAGGATGATCAGACGACGCGTAACGTGAATTCAAAGCCGGCCACAGCGGATAACGAATACGTCGGTACTGCAGAAAACCGTTAGCTGATTGGGTTTGATACGTTAAGACCAGGGAGGTTTTATCCAATGAAAGAGCCGGTTCAACTGTAACACCGTAATTCTTCAATAAATCCAATAAACGCGAATCCATTGCCGGATTTACCATTAAATCAGTCTTATACGCGACACTGACGCCCTCCACGGCGAACAGGACCTTCCCGCCTATACGAATATAGCGATCAAGCCGATATGCCGCCCAATCATCGAAATCATTAACCCCGCCCAAGATTACCACAGCCGCCAGACTATCTGGAATTTCATCTCCAGCTTTCAATTGACGTATATCAAAACTTGACGCCGCCAAGTTTTGAGCGAGATAGCTAAAATCCGTATCCCACTCTAATTCCGAACCGACTAAGAAACCAAGTTCAGGTTTTTTTCCGCGGACTAAGGCGCGAATACGTGAAGTTAAATCATACTCCAGCTTATCAAGTGAGAAGACTACAGGGATAGCATCCGTCTTATCTAAATATTCCAAAACTAAGCCTGTATATACCGTCGCTATACTGGATTCGTCTTGTTCAACCGTCTCTATCTGTTGTGGCATAACACCAAGTCGTTCGGCGGCCGCGACTGTATCCGTTTTTAATGGATCCTTAATTACAACACGAATCCGCCCTCTTGAATGCGCGGCGTATTCTCTAAGCAAATCGCTGATCTCGCCAGGCATTGGATGTTTTGACGAAAGTTTTTCAGACAAGTAATATGTGATGGTCACTTGCTCGTCAATTTCCTTAAATAATTCCTTAGACGCTTTTGAAAGCGTGTACGCCTTGTCCTCCGTAAGGTCAAAGCGAACCCATAAGCGGGAACTATTAAGAAAGGCTAGAAAAAATATGGATAATCCCAAGATAGTTAAAATGGTAGTATGTCTCTTTTTCATGACTAACTCCACTTCCTAAATAAAATCACACGTTGGTTAGCGTAGAGACAAAGAGCGCTGATAAACAGAAAATATAACAGATCCCTTGTATCAATTACGCCTTTTGAAAAACTTTCAAAATGAAAAGCTAAAGAGAGGTAATTTATAACATCCGCTAATTGAGAGGGAAGATTAAATATTTGAGTCATTTGATTAGCCATCGTTATTACTAAAAGAACCATCAACGCGGATAAAAAGGCGCTAACCTGATTTTTTGCCAAAGAGGATGTTAATAGGCCGATGGAGATAGCGGCCGCGCCAAGCAGAAAGGCTCCAATATACTCGCCTAATATAGCGCCACTGTCAAAATCTCCAAGAGCTGTCATCATTATAGGCAAAGGCAAGGTCAAGACTAAGGCTAAGCTCAATACCGCGTAACTAGACAGGAATTTCCCAATTACCATTTCGGTTTCTGAAAAAGGCATAGTCAATAAAAGCTCAGCGGTGCCTAATTTGCGTTCTTCAGCCCAGCTACGCATAGTAAGCGCGGGAACGACTAAGGTAAAAGCTATGGGAAATACAGCGAAATAGGGACGCAGAGAAGCGCTGTCCATCGCGAAAAAACGTTGAATAAAAAATAGCCATATGGCTGAAAAAATTAGGAAAAAAAGAACAACACCATAAGCTATAGGAGAATTGAATGATGAACGCAGTTCTTTCTTTACAATGGCAATTATTTTTCGCATTACTTTCCTCCTTCGGCTTCGGTGGTAAGTTTCACGAAAATATCCTCAAGGCTAAAACGTTTCCGCGACATACCGATTAGCTTCAGTTGATGAGCTACCGCCCAATCAAAAATAGCCTCTCCACCAGCGACTCCTTCTAAGGATTTATCCGCTTCGCTTATTAGACTGACTGAAAAAACTCCAGCTTCCGAGGGGCCATTAACGCTTTTGATCGTGAAAGAGCTAAGGTTTTTTACCAATAAATCAACGGAAGCATTAGGATCGGAAGGCTTAACGGCTATATCCCAAGCGTCCGTACCCTTCAAATCAGCGGCGATCTCTTCGCTGGATCCCTTTGCCGCTATTTTTCCCTCATTCAGAATGAGAACCTTTGAACAAACAGCCTCAACCTCTTGAAGTATATGTGTCGATAAAATGACTGTTTTACTTTTACCGAGAGTACGAATAAGGTCGCGAATTTCTAATATTTGATTGGGATCCAATCCGGTGGTAGGCTCGTCTAAAATAAGGATAGACGGATCATGAATAATAGCTTGAGCTAAGCCGACACGTTGTCTATATCCCTTTGACAACTGATCTATGCGCTTACCGCGTACCGCTTTAAGAGAACAATCCACAATAACTTGATTAATCCGTTCCGTGGCTTGAGACTTGCTCAATTCTCTCGCCTCGGCGACAAAGCTTAAATATTCCTGAACGGTTAAGTCACCATAAAGAGGCGCGCTTTCGGGCAAATACCCAACTTTTCGCTTAACTGCCACCGGATCATCCTCTACGGAAATGCCATCAACGTGAGCGGTTCCTTGTGATGGGAAATGATAACAGGTCAGAATTTTCATAATAGTTGTTTTTCCGGCGCCGTTCGGCCCTAATAAACCGACAATCTGACCGTTCTCAACGGTAAATGAAACATCCTTTACCGCCTCCACCTCTCCATACCGTTTAGATAAATGTTCAACTTCTATCATGGCAGCTCCTTAATCCACATAATGTATAGGGAATACTGATCGATCCCGCGAAAGAACAGCGTTAGTAAAAACAGCTTGAGCTTCTTTTTGTAACTGTTTTAAATTAAACTCTGTATATCGGGGGCTATAATGGATTAACGCTAATTTCTTTATACCACCAGCCAGCAAGGCTATTTTAGCCGCCTGTTCGGCGGTCATATGTTTTTTTTCCCTGGCATTGTTTTCAAGCGCTTTTTCAAACATACCTTCACAAATAAAAAGATCTGAATTAGCGACCTCTTTAGCTATTTCAGGGAAAAACAGGCTATCTGTTACAAAAGAGAATTTTCTTCCAGATCTTGGCGGACCTAAAACGTCCTGCGGTGTAACGGTTCGGCCGTCAGCGGCGGTCACGGGCTCTCCATTCTGTAGTTTTGCCCATAAGGGACCGCGAGGAACAGCTAAGGCGTCAGCCCTTTCCGGATGGAAAGCGCCAGGACGCGCGTTTTCCTCAAAAGCATAACCCATACAAGGTTTCGTGTGGCGAAGAGAGAAAGCTCTTACAGCGTAACCATCGCCTTCATGAATAGTTCCGGCTTCCGTAAATTCCTTAACGATAATTTCATAATTTATATACATATCAAGTATTCGGCGGCTAGCTTCCACATATTCGGCCACTTTAGGTGGGCCATAGATATAGAGAGGTTCGTCGCGATCTACCTGAGAAGATAACATCAACAAACCTGGCAAACCAGTTATATGATCAGCATGAGTATGACTGATAAATATCGCCGATATTTTTTTCCAACGTAGATTCAATTTACGGAGCGCGACTTGCGTTCCTTCACCACAGTCAAATAAAAAAAGATCGCCTTCACGCCTTAACAGCACCGAGGTAAGGAAACGATTTGGTAACGGCATCATACCGCTTGTGCCTAATACAAATGCCTCAAGATTCATATCGCGTTAATATATCGACTTACAAAATCAATGACAACGCTGTACACGCGGTTTTTTTGTTAAAACTGTTACGTTTCACAGCCTTTTTCACAGTTCGATATTCTTTTCTAAGCCTTTCCGCACAATTGAATAAAACGCTCTCAACGGGTTTATATCGATAATCCCATGAGCCTAAGCGATGTATTATTTTACCGCCGAAACCGGTCTTAAATCTATATAAGCCAGCCATTGGATGAGATGAATCATTGGGCGGTATGCCAAAAAGATCATAACGCTCGCATCCAAACCCTTTAGCGTCGCGCATAACCCGCCATTGTAAAGCGTAATTAGCCATAAGTTCTCGGTTGCGATCCGATGATGCCCCATATAGATATGTAGCCTCCTCGCCGCGAAAAAGCGCGACCAAGGCGGCCAAAGGCTCTTCTTTATCAGCTATATATAAGCGTAGTTTTAGCCTTTCCGCGCCGTATTCCTCCGCGTGAGCGAATAAGCGTTCATAATATTTTTTTCCATGAATCGCTATTCCATCTCTATGGGCGGTTTCCTCAAGCAATGAATAAAATATATTCAACTCTTTTTTATAGTCCGCCTCACGAATACGAACGCCCTTCCGCTCGGCCAAGCGGATATTATAACGACATTTGCTCTTCATCCCGGCTAAAAGATCATCTTCTTTTGGTTTTAAATCCACTATAACTGTATCTGGCGCTTGGATGTCAGCGCCGGCATGAATAAAATCAGGGGCTAAATAATCAAGCTCTTCATTGATAATCCACGGTGGATCACAGCGTAAAAACGCGGTATTTGTCGGTAATTGGCTTTTTAGGGCTTCCGCGAGCGCTACAAGCGCCTCACGCCGTTTACAGCCCTCACTGGAAAAACCATGCGGTAATTCTGGGCCCCATGGCATATACGCGAAAGCCGAGAAGGGACCAAGACCTCGCCTTAAAACAAGCAAGGGTAATTCTCCACCTTCTCCCCAATCAACTATAAAAGCGCGAGCGTTCCATTGAAAAGTAGCTTTAAAACTACCCCAAAAACCGGATTGCAAGAAAGACCGCGCCGCGTCACAACGGTTTAAATCGCTCGCTGTTAGTCCACGAAATTCAATGGACATTAACCTACCT
The DNA here is from genome assembly GCA_964546285.1 of uncultured Treponema sp. GTDB lineage: Bacteria > Spirochaetota > Spirochaetia > Treponematales > Breznakiellaceae > CAZJJK01. Next base: position 29,632 of record CAZJJK010000001.1, read on the forward strand.
CGCCGTCTAAAACCAACTTAGTCAAAATAGCTTGTCCTTCGGCGACGAGTTTTGACGCTCCTATCATAACGGCGCCATTAACGGCGCGAATAGGCACCGAAAAAAAGCTATCAATATCTATTATAGGCAGGGATTCAGGATAAAACTCCAAAGAACGCTCAGCTCCGCTAGAATCGCTTTGAAGCTTGATACGGGTACCTGGAGGAGCATCAACGCTTAACACTTCCACGCGTTCTTCATCATCATGTTTGGCTGAAGCGGCAAGCAACATACCTTGGCTTTCAACCCCCCTCAATTTTGTAGCCTTTAAGTTATACACGACTATTATGGATCTATTCAGCAGTTCTTCCTCGGTATAATAAGGCACTAAACCGGAAACGATTGTCCGCTCTTCACCGCCTAATTCAATGGTTTCTATATAAAGCTTATCAGCCTTGGGGTGTCGTTCTACTTTTATTATTTTAGCGACACGTAAATCTATGTTTTTTATGAACCGTTCTTCTATCGGAATAGCTGGACTAGTCGCGCCTTCCTGACTATCTGATGACAAAATAGATGGATCAGCCTCTTTTGAGGTCAGGTTCTCAGGGCCTTCAGCGCTCATTGCTTTGTTTGCCCTAATAAGGCGTTCGGCTTGACTGCCAGAATAACGTTCACGCAATTCCGCGATATAAGAGTCTTCCAGCTTGGCGAATAATATTTCTGGTTTCGCTATACGGGTTAAGCCAAACAAAGTCCCCAAGCTTGTCCAATTAAGTGAATCGCATGATATATTCAATATATTCGCGATACGATCCGAAGTTTCGGGAAGAAAGGGCTTTATTAGAACGCAAAGATCGCGTAATACGTAACAAAGCTCGCCTATTAATGAAGCGGCGGCATCGGGATTAGTCTTACGTGTTTTCCAGGGCTCGCCATCCTGAAAAGCTTTATTCGCCATCGAAGAAATTTCAAATACGATTCTAAAGGCGTCTCTGAGTTCCGCGCGTTCTAATTTTTGACAAATTGATATTTCACTTTCTCTTATTTTTCCCCAAAAAGCTTCATCACCAGCCGGCTTGGGCACCAGCCCTTCGAAATAACGATCAACAAACGCGATCGTACGATTCACTAAATTTCCAAGATTTCCAATTAGCTCGCCATTAACCTTTTCCTGAAAATCCTTCCAAGTAAAAACAGCATCCGCCTTTTCTGGCCGATTGTAATATATGTAAAAACGCCAAACGTCGGCGGGAATACCGGTCTCTTTCGCGTCTGTTCCAAAAACGCCTATACCCTTGGATTTTGAGAATTTCCCACTCTCATAGTTAAGGTATTCTGAACTAGACATATGATGAAGCATGGTCCAGCGTTCACCGCTACCAAGCAGACTAGAGGGAAAGATAACAGTATGAAAAGGAATGTTATCCTTTCCTATAAACTGGAATAGATCAACACTTTCGGGATTTTTCCACCATTCATCAATAAACGCTTTCCAATCTTTTCCCGCCGCCGCGGCATAAGCCGCGCTGATAGAGATATAGCCTATCGGAGCGTCAAACCACACATAAAAAACTTTAGATTCATAGCCTTTTTTGGGGACTGGAATACCCCATTTAAGATCTCGTGTTATAGCTCTTTCACGCAATCCATCCCTAATCCATGCCTGCGTCATTTGAATAGCGTTATAAGCCCAATGTCCTTCAACACACGCTTTTGAAAGCCATTTTTCCAATTTTGGACGTATCGCGGGTAGATCGATATATAAATGGCTGGTGTTTCTGGCCTCCGGTGTTCCGCCGCAACTTGAACAACGGGGGCTGCGTAGCTCGGAGGGTTCTAACAGCTTTCCGCATGCCTCGCATTGATCGCCACGAGCATCTTCATAAGCGCAATTGGGACAGATTCCTCTAACATAGCGATCAGCTAAGAAACGCTGACAGGTAGGACAATATAACTGCTCTTCCGTATGTTCCACTATATAGCCGGCTTCGTCCAATTTACGAAAAATATCTTGGACAATTTCAGTTTGAAAATCAGTGGAAGTACGGCCAAAATGATCAAACGAGATATTAAACCATTTATAGATACTATCGTGGATGGCGTTATACCTATCGCACAATTCTCTAGGGCTTATTCCTTCCTCAGCCGCGCGTGTTTCTGTCGCTGTACCATATTCATCGGTACCACATACATATAGTGTTTCATAACCACGAAGACGGCAAAAACGGGCATAAACATCCGCTGACAATACCTGGATCAGGTTGCCAAGGTGCGGAACATTATTAACATAGGGCAAGGCTGATGTAATCAATTTTCGGCGCATAATGGATTCACTATAGAAAGCGTCGAATGGATAGTCAAGGCAAGTAGCGCAATAGCCGCTTTATCGCCCAAAGCGTAGGGAATAAAGATTCTCCCAACTCTCGCCCGGCTTTAATACGACTGAATGCGTGGGCCATATTTCCGTATGCTGATATTGGTCTACACACCCGTCATCATCAGTGATTTGATTCTTACGTGGTATAATCCATAGCCCAAAAGGTAGAGAGGTACGTAATTTTATAGGAAGTTGATTCGCTTCATCCCCGATCATCAGTTCTTCAACAGCACGCCATTCTGACGGTTCCAATTCTAGACTGTTTAGGCGCGTAGCTTTTCCTAAACGGACTGCCTGTATTTCGGGATATCCGCTCGCCAATGAAATGTTAATTTCCGGACAAAATACGAAACGTTCCGTGTGCTTGCCTTGGTTTAAGAGCGCGTAATGGACCGATACGACATTACGCTTAAGGGAAACTTTCTTAACAATTTCTACTTGATCGTAAGGACCACCGTCAGAGGCTGGAGCTTTACGAAGCACTAACACCTGTCTACTTCTATCAATTTCCAGTTCCTCATACCATTCGTCCAAACAGTCGCGCGATTTTACGAAATTGCCCGATACGGCATGCGACAAATCGCAATCATGTGAAAGAAAGTGATCAACAAAGGCATAGGCTTTTCTATCGCTATGGGCACAAAACGTGTCCAAGTAATTCCAGTTTTTTGATAAATAATCAAGCTCATACAAGACCGCGCCACGGGATCTAATAAAGCAATTAATTACAAGTCCCTGAATTAGATAATCCTTCTCATTATCCAAATCAATATCGCAATTGATTATTGACGGAAGGAAAACTCCCTTTTCCCTAGTCATCCTTTCAGCTTGAATTATCGCTCTGTAATAGGCTTTTCTCAGGTTATTATCGCCTATTCCATCCTTAAATCGCAATCTATACGCGTCTATTCCCTGCGCTTTCCATAGTTCCTCACGCGCGGATCGCTTACGATACTTATCTCCCCTAAGTTGGTTTATTAGAAGATGTGTATATAACATTCTTGAATACAGTCCATTTATTTCCACGGATCTTAGCAAACAGTTTCGATAAGGCGTTACGCCAAGCGATGGAGTTGTGTTTTCTTTATAATGTCCGTTAGTTCTTGTAAGACAATTATGATCATCTTCTTCTTTGCTTATCGCCGAATTTGGGAAATATATAGGCGCGTAAGCTCTGTCCCGCTTAACAATACGAGAAGGAAGAGTGACCATTTCAGGACTCACTGTTTTTAAAAGAGCATCAAAAAAGGCATCAAATCGGTCTTCAGAACTATCATCGGAGCTGTCATCAATTAATCGGGGAGCCGCATATAAATCAGGAAATATTACAACGACATCATCAGCGTTATTATGCTTTATTTTTCCTAGCGCGGAAACGAATGAGCGCGGATCTTCGTATCTAACACACTCAGATAATTCTCGCGCTATCGGAAAAGCCGTTATCATTTTTCCTAAGTCTTCAGTTATGCGAGGACGAAATATTTCATTAGCGAGCGAACCGGCGGCTAGAAATTGATCAGATTCCAGTAGTACATAATCCATGCCAGCCGTGTGGAAGGCGCTAGTCATATTTTGCTCCCACGCGAAACCGGGAATCCAACAACCGCGAGGACGTTTACCCAGATTTTTCCTAATAAAAGTCGTCAACAACTCTATTTGACCGATACGATCCGATAGAGGTATTAGAGGAAATATTGGTTCATAAAAACCGCCGCCAAGTATTTCTATCTGCTTACGCCCCAACATTTCACTTAATATCATAATAAACTCTGGATGCTTCCGCTCAAACCAATTGAGAAGAACGCCAGAATAATGTAGAAGCATTGGTATATCTGGAAACCGATACAATGAGCTAATAAAAGGCTTGAACACACAAGCGTAACGTTTCTCCAAACTCTCCTCATTAGTGGAGATAGGAACATGATTATGTGAACCTATTATCAATTTAGGAATGGTCATTCAATTCGTTTCCGTTTTATCCGCATACTCTTGCGGATAGTGTAACTTACTATTATCGGGCTGCAAAGCGTTTTTATCACTGATTGTCGTTTCAAAAAAGCTTACGCACTCTTTTGATCCATAACTCATCCGTTCCTCAAGCGAAGCGCTAGATCCACAGGGTTTGGGGAGCTGATCAGAAAGCTCGACTAGCCTTATTACGCCTGTCGGACAGACAGTTTCACACAAGCCACAGCCATCGCAACCAGTTCCAACGATGGGTTTACCCTGATTGTTGATCGTCAATACCGCGTGAGGACAAAGGTCCACACAGGTACCATAGCCTAAACAAGACACACGGCAACTACGATTTCCGCCATACGGTATATAAGCGATACGACAATCATTAACGCCAGATAAGCGAAACAAACTATACGATGTTTCTGGACCAACACAATAAACAAAGGCTTTTTTGGTTTTTAATCGCTCGTTTTTTTTCGCTAAGCGTTTTTTATCCTGAATTGAATACAAATCCGATGAAACGAGTATAGAGACGAGAGCGCCAAGCGCCGCTAAAAGTGCTACGGCTAATACAATAGCTATAACGCTCATAGAGCCGTCCTAAATAGGGCAAAAGAAAGTGAGGCTAGATACGCGCAAACAAGTGACAACAAGCCTATGGCGATAAGGGAAATTGGCAAACCGCGAAGAATTACGGGAACATGTTCATTTTCAAGTCGTTTCAGTAAAGCCGCGAGGATACAGCCAGTCAGCCAGAAGCCAGCAGCTTCGGCAACTGAAAATACTAAAGCCGAAACAAAATCTGGAGCGAGCCTCAAGACAAAAAAAGCGTTGCCAATGGCTAAACCATCGTAAGCTGTTATAGCTAAAGGGTCACCAAGCGGTATATGTATTGAAATACGCGGAAAAATAAAATGATCAATACCATAGCAACATAAGGCTAAAAAAGGATAAAGAATGAAAATATTCAAGAAACCAAGCGATAAGGGAGTCAATAAGAAATTATAGAACGCGAATATAATCGGTCCCGTGAGAGCTATTATAATGGCTCCCCGTCTAGGATCCGGGGTGACGGAATCGGAACTACGAAAAAGATTTCTTAAACCCAAACCAAACTGTAGAAAAACGTTAAAGGAAGCCGCCGCGCTAATAGCGATTAGTATTCGATGGATCATAGAGGCCACCGACGACTATCGTCATGATACAAACGGCTCCTTAACCCTCTTGCCGCCGCGAAAATATAACCGAAGATAATAAAACCGCCCGCGCTAGATGAGATGAGCTTTAACCCACCGTATTCCACACCTGAAGTTAAGATAATGAATAAGCCATCACGCCCTGGCAAAGAAACTGTTCCATACCCCAAGGGTTCACGAAAAAGCGCTAAAACAGCGACAAAAGCCGCTACAAGCCCTATTTCGCGAAAAACGCTTACTATTGTCGCGGCGACCGCCGCTCCCGAAGCGGCTTTCCCTTGAGGGTGTCTACCAAGTAAGCCTGACGCTATCAGCGAGGCTGGCATAAGCAGGTAGTATAGCTCTAATTCAGCCGATATAGCTGGTGTTATAAAAGAAGCGACTACATACGCTAAAGCTGATCCGAAAGAGGCGATAAGCAATTGTATAAAACTTTTCCCTTTTTCGGGTCGTAATTCAAATGTAAAGTTAGTAATTAACGCTGAGACGATGGAGGAAAATAGAAGAGAAAGCCCTATTAAAATAGCGTGGGCTAAGCGACCGGTACAACCGACCATTATAGCGATATGGTACGCTATGGCCGCGACGCCACGGTCATAATTTATCAATCCCTTAGGATCATTGGCCGCCATTCTTTCGCTCCATTGTTTCCGCGTACCGCTCTAATTTCGCTATCCGGTTAAGATATAAATCAAAAACGCCAGAGGGTAAACGGTCAAGGCTAATACGCGCGGCTTCATTTAAAGGATATGCGCTTATACCCCTTTCATCGCTATTCCATAAAACGATATAAGAATTACTTTGACTGGCGTAATTTAGAGAGAAAACTAGCGCTATGGTTTTTTGGTCATCTAATAAAAAACGGCGCCCTGATAAATCTTTAGGACCATTTGGTCCCCAACTTGGCTGAATATTCTCAACGCGGCGCGAATCGTTTTTGGCGGCTAAAACGCGATCAACGGCATTAGCGTAATATAGGCGTTGGTAATAATCCACAGCCCATAAAAAAGAAGCCGTCAACAATATCAGCGTCGTCCACCAAACGAAAACAAGCCCAATATTCCTAAGGTACGCGGCATCTAGTTTTTTCAAAGTTGCCGCCTCCGAGAGAAGAATAAACTTGTTTCAATAGTGCGCGCTAAGGGGCTAAAAACGTTTATCGCTAAAGCCGCCGCGACGATGCTGTATGCCTCTCCACAAAAATACCTTAGAAAAAAGGCTAGCAAGGCCGCGATACCGGCCGTTATAAGCTTTCCTATTCTTGTTTTTTGCGAGACCGATGGATTAGCGGCTAAAACAAAAGCGCCAATCATTACCGCGCCTGTCGATATGCCAAAAAGTATATCGCCGCTAAAAAGGCCGCCGCCATACGGCAAGGCGCCCCACACACGTACAGCCGTCGCGTACGTAGCTAAATAACATAACGGAACATAGAAAGGGACTAGCGATAAGGCGATAGCCACCAAGCTACCAATAAGCAGGGAAGCTAAAGCGCGATCCGCGATAACTGATGAAGACTGAATTATAAATAAATCGATATATCCAGTCGGCAATTCAGCGCCCATTTTGAAAAAAAGGTTTTCGTTTAGCCACCGGGTGGTATTAAGATCGATATCGGAGAATTTATTCCCAATTATCCTTAAGATCGCTAAGGGTGAACCTGAGGAATCGTTGACGCCTGAGTTAAGCGCTTCGTTGAGTTTGATCAATGGGCTGTCGCTTATTCCATTTGTAAACGCCTCAGGCCAACAGAAACGAACCAGCAGCCAAGCGATCGCCGCTGTGCTAAGCCAATTCGCGCCCAAACCACCAAAACTCCATTTTGTGGTTAAGATAGAGAGCGCGACGCAGAAAGCCGCTATAGCCGGATTAATCGTATTCGGCAAAAGTACGCTAAAAACCAGAGCCGTCAAAACCGCGCTAAAGTCAGCTATGGTATTACGTTTTTTCCTCATCGATAATAAAGCTTCAACCGCCACAGCGGCGCTAATCGCGGCGGCGGCAATTATCAAAGAGGCGAAACCGTCACTTAATGATGATTGCAGGATGGGCAAGAATAGGCATAAGGCGCCTATAGCCATACGCTTTTCCGTTGTCATAGCGTAACTGATATGAGGCGCTACCCCAACGGTCAAATAACGCTCAGCCATGAGTTACGCCCTTCTTTATGACTGAAGATCCACTTTTTCGCGCGGCCAGCCTAATCATTAGAGGGAGAGGTAAGCGCGATGGACAGACAGCGGCGCAACACGCGCAGCCATGACAACAAGACGCCCCAGCGGCGATAGCCTCATCGTTGCGTTCATTAAGCGCTAGTTTATAGAGACGCTCAGGATCCAAACCAACAGGACATATATTTCGGCAAGCGCCGCAAGCTATACAAGCGGCTTCACTTTGCGCTTGTTTTTGATCAAACCCCATCGCTACCACGGCTGAAACAGTTTTAGTAATTGGAGTATCCAAATCATCCACGGCAAAAGCGGTTAAAGGCGCGCCTAAAACAATCCGCCGGGCACTATCAATAAGACCGCCACATTCGGCGATGGCGTCGCCTATACGCGTGCCTAAACGTAAACGCAATACTGCGGGAGCCTTCACGGCGGAACCGCCAATAGCCACATACCTCTCAATCAGCGGCTTATCCGAGCTAATGGCTTCTCGTATAGCGAGCAAAGTAGAGGCTGATAGAAATACAGGCGGTTTACCCGCATAATTTCCATCCCTTATCGCCTTTGATAATATTTTATTAAGCTCATCCGAAAAATGACAGGGGTATCTATCCCTCACAAAGATTTTTAAGCAATCAAGACCATAACTTCCCACAGCGCGTATAATCGGCTGTATTTCATTAACATCGCGCTTAGTGGCAACTATGACAACGGTACTTGTTCTGGCGGCTTTAGCCGCGATAGCCAAGCCTTCAGCCACTTCATTGGGGCGATCCAATAGCACCGCCCTTTCAGCCGCTTGCCAGGGGTCATCAAAAACAGCTCTTAAAGCAATAGTGTTGCCTACCCCACCACGCGGTGAATTGGCAAGTAATTCCGCTATTGGCCTACCCGGCTCTTCCATTTCAACGAGACCCTTACTGACAATATTTTTGATTATGTCGTTTGCCGATTCTTTCTTCCAATCAAATAATATCGTCATTCGCCCAAGTTTTTCAAAAGACCCCTCAAGTTTGATTATCAGCGTCGGAGACGATCTGCCGTCCGGCATTCGCCAAATGATTGATTTGAGTACGACGCCTGGAATGGGTGAATGAATATCGGCCTGGCCTGGAGCCTGCGCGCTGCCTAAAAGCTGCCCTTCTCTTACCCTTTCTCCTGGCTCAACTATAGGCTGACAAGGTTTACCGCTATGTTGAATCATAGGTATCACGGAAAGCGCGGGTAAAAACGCTATTCTATTTGACGATTCTGACGGGGCATATATATCCTTAAGAAGAATACCCCCCTTTTTAAAACCATATATTTTCATGCCGCCGCTTCCCTACGAATAAGTATAGGAGAGTATCGACGCCGCGCGGATGTGAAAGCCGCGATTGAAACTAACAACATAAGCACGCCGATAATAGCCGCTATTATCTTTACGGTCACGCCATTTTTGTTAAGAAATTTAGTACTAGAATTAACTAGAAAACGCTCAACAGGCGGCAGCTCAATCGGCTCATCCTCTATTTCAAATTTCTCTCCAGGAAGTAATAAACCGTCTGTATCTATAACAAAACCACCGTATGGCAAATGAGCTAAGGACCTAAGGCGGCTAAGCGCGAAGGATTTTTGATACGTTATATGTTTTTCATACTCTTCAATAGTTACCTCGGCATCGTTATAAATTATCGAATTGGCACTATTTGTCCTCGTTTTCGTAAAACCGTTTTGAACAACAAAGGCCGCTAAAACGACAATCGCGAACACTGGTCCTAATCTTAAAAAGAAACGGGATCTATCTATATCCTCTCTTAGGATTTTTACTGGCACAAAACGCAGTCTTGAGCGCTTCATGTTTTTTACCGCGATAATAGCGGGTACTAGAAAGGTCGCGGCGATAGCGCTTGCGGCTCCCGCCAGCGTGATAAAAACGGGCACATCGCCAATTACGGCACCAGCCATGCCCATAGCGATAAAGCCTAGCGCAAGTGCTGACGAACTCTCATCATGAAACGTTGAAACGATAATACGCCGTAAAGCTTTCCACGTATAAGCCGTGGACATGCGCGAAGCTAAGGATATAACGAGGTCCTTAATTATTACAATACCAAGGAATAAACCTATAGCGACAGCTAAACCGCCCACCCCTAATCCGCTTAAGCCGAGAAGAGCGGGCAAAGCTGGCAGCGTTGGACGGGTATCTCCAAAAGAAAAGAACGTAATTATTACTGAGATTAAGAAAAAAATGACGCATAACCATTCAACGCGCCCTGGTAAACGCAGTTGATAGGCTATATCAGGAAGAGCCTTCCGCAGTGATTTTTTTAAAGCCGCGGCTGTTCCTTTCATAGGAAGGTATATATGACGGTATCCATCGCTATGGAAGAACAGTTTTAAGCGCTCAGCGTATCCATCATTCCTAGGATCATCTTTATCAAGCCGCTCAGAATAGTTGTCAAGCGGCACGCGCTCCAATGAGTTAAAAGCGGCGATATCGACCCATTGCGACTCTTCTGAAATAAGCCCAATAAAACCCGACGAGCGCAATACCTTCTCTACAGACTGGCTGTCGTATGATTCCGGTATAGACAGGACAGCATAAGAAGAGGTGGCGCTATACGAAATAAGACTAGAAAGTATTTTAACAAAACCGACTAAGGCTATAAGAGCGGAAAAACAAGCAATTAGGATAATTGGATTTGAAAAACGTTGAAAAATATTCCTCATCTGCCGCCTACAGTACGGCAAACGCCACAGCGATAAAAAAACCGATAAAGGTACCTACTATTACTTCCAAAGGCGCGTGCCCTTGGATTTCCTTTACCGGTAAATAGTCAATACCTATACGCTCCGCCGTCTCGGTTCCCAGCTTATTAAGCGACCGAGCCTGAAGCCCAGATGATCGCCTTACCCCAAGCGAATCGCGAATGACGATTAGAGCTAAACATAAAGAAACAATAAAGAGATCGGAAGACAGACCATCGCGGAAACCTACCGAAGTCGTCAATGACGCCACCAACGATGAGTGGCTGGAAGGCATGCCGCCGGTTTTCCACAGCAAGGTTAAAGCTATACCCTTGGCGCTTTTCCGTGTGGTTCGCAATATAAGTATTATCGCTTTTATAAGCTGAGCTAAAAACCAACTTGTGATGCAAGATAAAAAAACCGGATTTTCAAACATTGAGACGATTCCGGAGCGGTAAAAAATGTTCAATGAAGCCACATTATAACAATCCCTTAGGCTGACACCTCTTGTCAAGAGCTAAATACCCTTGAATTTGAAATTATCTTAGTCTAAGAGCTATCGCTATTGACCCCCTTAAGCCGCCAGCATACAGTGGATAAATTGTGGAGCTTTATGCCGCGGCTAATGATGCCAATCGTCGCCTGGATCGCGTTTTACGTGTTTATTTTAATACTATGCCGCTTTCCGCCATTCACCGCTTGCTCAGGCAGGGGAAAATTCGCCTTGGCGGGCGTAAAGCCTCAGCCGCCAGCCGTGTAGCGGCAGGCGATCTTATTTCTATCGATGTGGATATAATAAATGGACGTTCCGATTCAGACGCGCCAAAGTCAGCTTCCACTTCAAAACTAATCATTCTCGCTGAAACAAAACATTGGATTATTCTGTCAAAGCCGACAGGTATAGCCGTACATGGCCAATCAAGTTTGGATACCGAGCTTCGCCGCTATCTGGAGGGACGCATCGAAGCTTCGCTTTCCTTTAAGTGCGGCCCCTTACATCGATTGGATAAGGGCACAAGCGGCATAATAGTTTTTTCTAAAAGCTTGAGCGGCGCTCAAGCTTTTAGCGAAGCCCTCCAAAAGGGCGCGGTTCGTAAACGGTATATAGCCATACTAGAAGGCGCTCTTCAGGAACCCTGCCTTTGGACGGACCAATTGTATCGCGCATCGAATTCTCGTATCAGCATTGTTTCCGTAGCGTCGTCTTCGTCACCGGGGCTATTAGCGATTTCAAAAGTATGGCCTCTCGCGTATTCGAATAAAATAGATAATCGGCCAGGAAATAAAACGTCCCCAAATAATTATACTTTAGCTCTTGTTGAAATAGAAACTGGGCGCACCCATCAAATTCGCGCTCAGGCCGCGTCGCGCGGGCATCCTCTTGTTGGAGATCGTTTATATGGCGCTCTTCCCTGTGCACAGCCCTTTTTTCTCCACGCGTATGAACTAATCATCGATCCGTTATATGATCCGGATAAAGCGACTCCGCTTTGCGCACCGCCCCCACTGAGTTTCTTACATCACGTAAATGAATACTTTGGCCCAATGTGGAGCGATCATTTGGAAAAAGGGCTTTCCAGTGATGAAATGCTTCGCTTATAATTATATATATGCTACGCACCTTCAGCGATCTGTATTGGCTCATCAAAGGCGTGCGCGTATACGCTCTTGTCGGAGAGAGCGGCACGGGAAAAAGTTTTAGGGCAAAACTTCTAGCCCAAAAATTTGGTCTTGACCTTATTATCGATGACGGTCTTTTGATTAGAAATGATCGTATTTTAGCTGGCCATTCCGCTAAAAAGGAAAAGACTTTTTTAGCCGCGGTCAAAGTAGCTCTATTCGACAATAAGGCTCATCGGGATGAGGTCGCTAAGCGCTTAACCAATGAACGCTTTAAAAAAATATTAGTGATTGGAACATCGATTAAAATGGTTAATAAAATAGCCGCTCGTCTTCAATTACCTCAACCATCAAAAATCATTAAAATTGAGGATATCGCGACTCAGGAAGAAATAGAGCACGCTATCAGATCACGTAATGTTGAGGGCAAACATGTCATTCCCGTACCCTCTATTGAAATAAAAAGAAATTACCCAAATATTTTTTATGACGCTATACGCGTTTTCTTAAAACGCGGCATGCGAACGCCGCTTTCCATGGTCAATGACCCTAAAGTTTATGAAAAAGCTGTCGTTAGACCGGAATATTCAAAACGCGGTCATGTCAGCATATCGGAAGCGGCGCTTAGTCAGATGGTCATTCATTGCGTTGATGAATTCAACCAGAACATACGAATAAAAAAAATTGTGGTAAAAAGCGACGGAGCAGGTTATCGTTTAGTAATCACCATTGATGTGCCCTATGGGACACAGCTTTCTGGGGATATTCATGAATTACAGCGTTATTTAGTGGAGAATATTGAACGATATACTGGTATACTGATCGAGGAAGTTAACATTATCATCGACCGTATATCACAATCATGAGGATGAACTTAAGGAGGATACGATGAAACGATTGGCGATGGCCGTAGCTATCCTAATTATCGCGGTCGCGTTCATGTCGGCCCAAAACGCCGACGCCGATCTCGCGACAGCCACAGGCGTCTATTATGAAGTAAGGTCGGAATTGGGGGCAGCTGACGCCCAGGCTTTAGCCCAGGAAATGGATTTACGCTTCGCGGTGTTTGAACGTCTTTTCCGCTTCGACTCAAAACGACTTTCGGGAAAGCTGAAAGTTCGGGCATATAAGAACGAAACCAGTTTTGATCAATATTTGTTGACCACGCTCGGTGAAACCCGAGACGGCGCCACCTATCTGCACTACTCCCGTCCAGAACGTTCCGAGCTAGTGGTCGTTAGAGATGGCAGCGCCGCTTCCGAACGAGCGAAGGCCCATCAAGCCTTTGTCCAATATATCCGCGCCTTTGTACCAAACCCGCCGGCCTGGATACGCGAAGGCTTCGCCATTTTCTTTGAAACTGTCGCTTACGATCCTGAAAAAAAGGCGCTGAACTATGAGGAAAACCTGGCTTGGCTTGAAACCGTAAAAGGCTGGAAAAGCGACGCGCCGAGCATCGCCAATTTACTCCTAGCGGAAGAAAGCGGCGCCGTGAAATTGTCCACTCTCCAACCGGCGTCTTGGGCCCTCGTGTCTTTCCTCTTGAACGCCGATCAAGAAGATTATCGCCGATTTCTCTATGAAAGTTTTATGTTGCTTGACAGCGAAGCCGCTTCCACCACTAACGCTCGCGTTATCGCCGAACGGGGCGCCGCCTGGATTGACCCCGATACAGCCGCTTCAGAATATTCCGCCTATCTCGCCTCTCGTCGGACTTTCGCTGAATTGATAGAGGATGGCAGGGCCGCGTACGCCGCCAAGGATCCATCGGCCGCTGAAAAAGCTTTCTTAGCCGCCGCTGAATTAAGACCGTCTCATTACGCGCCGCATTATTACCTAGGTTTGTTAGCGTATGAAAAAAAGGATTATACCGTCGCCGAGAACCATTACCGCTCAGCGATGACGCTTGGCGCCGATGAAGCGTTAGTGTCTTACGCGCTTGGCGTTAACGCGGCGGCTGATGGCCGAGGTGAGGACGCGAAAGCCTTCCTTCAAAAAGCCAAAGCCTCTTCTCCAGATCGCTATGCGGTAAAGGTAGATGAACTTTTAGCTCGAATCAGATAATTAAGGCGGACGCCTTTATACGGCTCCAATTTTTAATTCTGATATTTTCTTAAAGCTGAGCCTCTTTCAAAACCAAGCGTGTTTTGAAAGAGGCTCAGTGTTTTAGATCTTTAATAGCTTGAGTCTATTATACCACGGGTGCGAACGCGCTATTAGCGTCTTTACTCTGTCTCTTTCGTCGCCAAGTCTAGGTTTTCAAGCGCAGAGCTTTCAAGCGTAGAGCTTGGTCTTGCCGTACGCGAACGCCGACGACGGCGTTTTTTTATTGTCTGGCCGCTTTCAGGTGGAGCGTTAGGCGACTCACAATTCGCTCTTGAGCGAAAATCAGTTGGTCTGCGTTTTTTATGTATTAAGCCCTTACTTTGAAAGACAAAACGCACAGCTTCCTCCAATTCCATTCTAGGAGGATTAATTGGAGAGATAAAACCACGAGCGGCCTTGAGCGCCGACTTAAAAGGATCCACATCAGGGAATCGCCAATTTACCTCTTCGTCAAGGAAGTCTCGTATCAGATGAAATAATAAATCACCACTACGAAGTTCCCGATCACCTCTTACTTTTTTGTCAAGTTCCTCTAAACTAAGCTGGTACGCGGCGCTAAAACGAGAGGAGCTATTTATGGCCTTTACGGCGTTTGGCTGGATATATCGATATAGACCAAAAGTATGTAAATTATTGATTATTTTTTGAGCGCAACCGCTTTTAACAATTTTAAGCACTTCCTCCGTCAATCTAGAAGCCGAAATAGATGATAATAGCGGAGCTTGGGCCTTGATTCTCCAACGTAAAGCCAAAGGCAATTTAAAATCAGTCATTGCCGCGTATTTTATAGCCCGTATCATTCTAACGGGATCATCCACAAAGATGACCGCCAAAGGGATGACCGGCTTCATGCGTTTTCGTCTGATATCTAACACACCGCCAACATAATCAACCACGGTTTGATCTTGAGGATCATAAAACAACGCGTTAAGACTAAAATCACGTCGTTGAACATCATCCTCAATACAGCCATAGGTATTGCTTGTCGTTCCATCTTGAAGTGAACGGAACGTGGCGACTTCAAATATTTTTTGACCAAAAAAGACATGAACCAAACGAAAGCGCCGACCAATTACCCTGGAATTTCGGAATAGGCGTTTTATTCTTGAGGGGGTCGCATCACTTACGATATCGAAATCCTTTGGTTTTTTGCCGAGCATTAGATCCCTAACCGCTCCGCCGACAATATACGCGCAATGACCATTAGCTTTTAAACGTTCAATTATTCGAGTAGCGTCATAATCAACATTTTCACGGCTGATACCATGTTCTTCGCGGTTGTAAACCAAGGCCTTCTTTACGGCCCGGCCGGTTCCGGCCGATGTATAACGGATTCGCAAATACTTCCTCTTCATCAGGGCTGGGCGGCGGTACTCTTTCCGATCCCTGCCACGCTGTTTCTAAGTTAATATGGTACGCTTAGTTCTATTAAAACTCAAACGCGCCTTATATATTGCCTGTATCAATATTGTGCGTCGGCGCCGTCCGAACGTCAAGCCAGGATCGAATATCGCTTAATACCTTGTCTCGATTTGTCTCATTTATCAATTCATGCCTAGCGTCAGGATAGATAATGGTCTCAACATCGGTACAACCAATAGACTTATAATAATTCCCCAGCCATTTTGGTCCGCTCCCTTTACCGCCAACCGGATCTTCGCCGCCCGCTATTAAAAACAACGGTATGTTTTTTGGCATATTTTCCATACACGCGCTACTTCCCAAATAGCGTAAGCCGCCAATGAGATCACGATAAAAGCCAGCCGAACAACGAAAACCACATAGAGGATCAGCGATATATGCCTTAACCAGCTCGGTGTCGCGCGAAATCCAATCAAAATCGCTATGCCGTTCTTTTATAGCTTTCGCGTAAGCGCCGTCCGCCAAACGCCATAAAAGCGTAGATTGATGGCGAGGCCCTCGGATTCCGCATAGTATATTAGCGATAAGCTGCCCAGCGTTTAATTCAAAGCCACCGCGCCCCTTTGTGCCTGATAATATACAGCCGGCCAGGGTATGTCCGCTTTTTTCATCTGGAAGAGCCGATAAACAGAGCCTCGCCCGCGCTAAAAAGGACCCCCAAGAATGTCCAAAAAGAAAAAGCGGAACCTTGGGCCTAAAACCCGCTATTAAACGTTCAATACCGACAAGATCCAAGGCCGCCTTACTAAAAGCGTTTTCATCCGCGACATGGCCAAGCAGACTGCCGCGATCAAGGCGCTTCAAGTCCCCATCCGCCGTCCTTCCATGCCCTCTGTGATCAAGCGCCCAGGTTTCATAGCCGGCGGAAGCCATATACGCGGCGAATAGACTATAGCGCGCGGAATGTTCCATCATGCCGTGGGATACTAAAATGACACCGCGCGGCGCCTCTTCCAATCGCCAACACCTTAAGCGTAGCGTCATTCCGTCATCCGATTCATAAACCAGAGTATCTTCTTCTCTCATAAATTTATAATACCCATCCAATTTAGTGGTCTATAAAGGTTCATCCAAAACCCGCTTACTTTCGTAAAAGCTCCCGCGGTTTTATTGCAAATAACCCTATATACTTCAATACATATAATAGCATTAAAACCGCGCTAGCCATTACAGTTGAATTTCAAAAGTCTGAGACTTTTAAAATTCGCCTCTAAGTTCTTGATATTAGTATAAGCCAAAAATAAACCATTCCGCTATAAAAAGTCGTTTTCTTTTTCCTTTATTCTTGAGACGATTTCAAATAGCGCTGAGGCGCTGTATACTACGATCCATGATGGTCGGCCAAATTATTGAAACCACTATAGAAACGATCGCGGCTGGCGGTTTTGGCGTTGGTCATATAAATGAGCGACCGGTTTTTATCGCTTTTACCGCTCCTGGTGATATTGTAAAAGCAAGGATTACCGAAAACCGGGGGACTTTTCTTAAAGCTGAGCTTGACTCTATCGTTGTCGCTTCCAAATATAGGGTTGAAGCGCTCTGTCCCCATTATGGCGAATGCGGCGGCTGTTCGTTGCAGCACTTGGATATGACAAGCCAAACCAACGCTAAAATCAAAATTACACAAGAATTATGCCGCCGGATTGGGGCTTTTGACGCTCCAGCTATTACTTTATTTCCTTCACCTAGCTACGCTTATCGCAACCGTATGCGTTTCCATCGCGTTAGGCGGCGAAATGAGTGGCTTGTTGGCTTAAAACGTTGGCATAGCGATGAGCTTCTACGCGTCTCAGACTGCCCTATCGCTGATACTCGCATTCAGCAAGCCTTACGATCAGGCGACTTAGAGACCGCAAACACGGCGGAACGGCTGAACGTTTTTTCTTTTCCACCGCTTTTCTTAATGGAAGGCACGCGGGAGCGCGGTTCTATAACTATTAGCGGTAAACAAATAACGGTGGACATACATTGTTTTTTTCAAAGCAATGTCACTGTTTTAGAGACTTTAATTGAGCAGCTTATGTACGCCGCGAATAACGCTCCAAAAAAAAATAGAGCCTTGGATCTGTATGGCGGCGTTGGCACTTTTTCGCTCTTTCTCGCGGATCTTTTTGATGCTATCGATATTGTTGAACGTGAACGCCGAGCTATCAGCGTCGCGCGAAGCGTACTCGGTGCTAGAGCCGCTTATTACGCGATAAACGACACTGAATGGACAAAATTGCCGGAAAGCCGGGCCGCGTATGATTTTATCGTGGCTGACCCCCCTAGGGGAGGCTTATCAACGCATATATTGGACTGGTTGGCCTGTATCCGCCCACCGATGTTTGCTTATGTATCATGCAACGCGGCTACCTTTTCACGAGATGCCGGTGAACTACTGCGAAAGGGGTTTAAGCTAAGTTCATTAGCTCTCTTCGATTTTTATCCGCAAACCGCACACACGGAAACTCTGGCTATTTTTCAGACCTAGCTTAAACAAGCCGATAAACAAATGATGCGCGTAAAAAGCATAATTATCGCGATTGTCCTAGGATTAAGCTCCCCGAAGACCTCAGCTCAACTTATTGATACACCGGCTTTATGGCGTCAAGCGATTGGCGGTCGCGTTTTGTCATCGCCGCAAGCTCAAGCTGGTTCTGTCGCCCTTTTAAGCGATGACCGCAGTGTCCGCGCTTACTCTTCTTCCGGCGCTCTTCTCTGGCGCTATCAAGCCACTGAACGTTTAGCGCCCTGTATACACCGATCGCCTGAAGGGTCAAGTTACTTTGGTACCGCTTCTGGTGTGCTGATCGCGCTCAACCGTTCTGGCCGCGAGTTATGGAAGAGAGCCATGGCGGCACCGCCGCTTTATCTAGCGATAGGCTGGGATGGCCGTATTTTCGCCGTCTCAACTGAGGCTGTTTGGTGTTTTTCAGCTTCTGGACTACGAAAATGGCGAATGGATTTGTCAGCCCCTCCCTCCTGTGAAGCCATACTATCATCAGAAGGCGGCCTAATCGTCGCCACCCTGGATGGCGCGATTCATGTCTTTAGTCCCTTTGGGGAAATGGAAACCTTTCCATTAGGACTAAGCGCCACAACGATAACCGCAAATGAGAAGGAAATTTTTTTAGCTTCCGAATCCGGCTTGCTTTATCGCCGTGAAGGCGTTGAACGGTTTTCAGTTTTGAAAAGATTTGACTCGGCGCCGATAGCTTTGAAAGCAATTAATGAAGCGCTTGCATATTGCCTTTCATGCGGGGAAGTCGGACTTATCAGCCTACTAAACAATGAAATTATCTGGAAGGATAGTCTGCCTAAAACCGGAAGCGCTCGTCTCCAGCATGATGAACGCGGATGGTTTTTCCTTACGTTAGGAGCCGCCGCCGCTTATAAAAGCGACGGGGAAAGGCTTTGGCGCGTTCAACTGGAAGCTTCTGCCCAAATTCCAACTTTTTCCGATGACGGCTTATTATTCTCTGGCGGTAAAGATTGGATACTCTACGCGTATAGAATTGAGGAAAGAGTATTATCCAAATCCGGTTCTATATACGCGCCTTTTCCCGTACAGGGTTATGGTCTGGCGGCCCCTCCCATTACCTCATTGTTTCGTGGTCTATTTGGCATTGACACAGGCATAATCGAAGAAGAACTATCCAGCATTGAAAAAAGGATACGCGGCAGAACTATAGCCGAAACTGAGCCGGACGCCCTTCTCTATCTGATAGATCTAGTTAGCTCGGCTCTTAATCCTGTTGGCGCGAGCCCCTATGGGAATTCTTCGATCCCCATCATATATCGTGTCCGCGCCATATCTCAACTTGGAGTTTTGGGATCGCGTGACCACATTCCCATTCTAGTTAAACTGTTTCGCGACGATAAAGATCCCTTGGTCCGAGCCGAGGCCGCGCTGGCGATTGGCGAGATAGGAGTTGATCCTTCTGGATTAGCTATAGAAGCCTTTACCGCGGCCGCCAATCCTTCTGGCGGCGAAAGCGAGGACAGAGTGCTTCTAGGGTTGGTCAAAGCGACAGAAGCCTTATGTCTTTTTTCAGGCCCGCCCTTGAGCGACAAAGGCATACCTTTACTTGTTAACCTAGCGGAAGATACCCGTTCTCCATCTGTACGCTCGGAGGCTCGCTACGCGTTAAAACGTTTGATAGGCAGATAAATCATTTTTAAACAGTTCTATGGTATTCTGTAAGCCTGCTTAAAGATGATTCATATATTTTATAGGCTTGGCGTGATTTCCATAAGGCTAAATAGCCGTTCTGACGCTATTGGTATATACTGAAAAGGAAGGAATGTTTGGAGGATCGTATGACTATCACAAAGCGTGTATCAAGTGGATTGTTTCTTTTTGCCCTTTCCTTTTTTCTTTCGAGCCAAACAGCCCTTTATGCCTTTGACATTGATAGAACAGAATTGGCTTCAAGCGCCGCTTCCACCTTATTTTTTTATAATTACGAGGGACCTCACGCTAGAATTGACAGCCGAGAAGCTATACGGCAAATCGGTGTAGCGCTTGGCCAAGCTATCGCGGCTGGGTCAAGCCAAACCGGCTCCGCCGCCCGCTATTCAGCCATCCGCGTTTTAAGTCAGCCCCCGGCTTCAGGCTTTGACGCCGATGTTATTATGCTTGGCATAGATGTCGGGGTTGACCATATTCGCAATCTTAGGACGATTTTACAAGGATACTTACAAGCCGCTTTTTCATATACGGAAGCTGACGCTCAATTATTAGCTAATTTGGCTACCATATACAACGCGGTTTATCGCGGCTCATGGGAATATTTTGTTAATCGATATAATCCCTTAGTCATTAGCTTTCTTGACCAGGCTAAGGTTGGCCTATCTATACGTTATGATGATTGGCCGGGACGCACCCAGATACTGCTCCCGCTTATAAGCTTAAAAATGACTGGCTTAGTTCCATCGCTTAACCCCAGCCCCTTAACCGATCCCTCGGTTGTGGAAGAATTAAAAACGATGCCCGATCATGGCGTTGAAATACGTCAGGCTATGGTGGAATTAAAAGAAAATCAGGCAGACAGTATACGTCAGAGTGTTCAAATTGAGCGAGAAGCGATTGTTGAGGAAGAGGCTAAGTTAACGGTTGAAAAAGCGGCCCTGGATGAACGGCGGGCGGCGCGAGATCAAACGCCAGCCACGCCGCCCGTTGAAAAAACAAGCGCCACCGCGCCACCCGTAAAAAACGCTGTCGCGGAGCGCGCAGCCGCGCCAGCCGCCAGCGAAACCGAAGTGCTTAATAAAGAAGAGCCAGCGACTGAAGAGCCAAAAAAGATTGAGGAAGAAGCCCCCCTTGAAGTCGCGGTAGCCGCTATCGCCGCGAAAGAAGAGGAACTCGCTGAACGTAAAGAACTGGCTGACGCCGCCGAAGCCGAGGCTGACCGTCTGGAGGAAGAGGCGGCGGCTGACCGGGAAGCCATCGCCGAGGAACAACAGGATATTATCGCCTCGGAGGAGAGCGCGGTTACCGAAGAAGCGATAGAAACCATTTTATCGGTAAAAATGACTGACCCGCTAAGCCCAATGGCCTCTTTGGTTAGGATATCAACCAAAGACGGAACGGTCAGCGTAGTTTCGCCCTTACCGACGATTCGTTCGCGCTCATGGGTAGAGCTGGAAGATGGAATTATCGCCGTAGCCGGTATCGCTTCCGGGCTTGGCGCGATCCGTCTTGTAAAAATTGACAAGCAAAGCCTCGAAATGCTTAAGCAGGGAGAGGATGATATACATCCCGATAGTCCTATTTGGATTTGGGAAGATCGCTTTTATGCTCTTGTGACTAGCGATGGCTCTACTAGATTGATGACGTTCAATAGCGAACTTGAACGTGAAAACATATCGTCAAGCTCCGTGCATCCCTATACGGCGCCTATTTTTATGGACGGAAAAATATTAGTTCAAGGCGCTGATGGCAATCCCTTATTACTAGACGCTCTTACCCTTGGCGAGCTTCGTTAAAGCGTTGGAATACACAGCCAAATAACGGTCGGCCGAGTTTTTCCAGGAAAAATCCAGGGCCATGCCACGCCGCCGCATGGCCTGTATATGTTCACTCCGATTATAATACGCCCAAATCGCCCAGCCCACCGTATCATATATGGCTTGAGGCGTAAGCTCGTCAAACACGAAGCCGGTACCCTCGCCGCTGTCTTGGTTATAATTAATTACGGTATCAGCTAAGCCGCCCGTCCGCCTAACGATAGGCAGGGTCCCATACACTAAAGAATACATCTGATTCAACCCGCAGGGTTCATAACGGCTTGGCATTAGAAAAAAATCACTGCCGGCCTCTATCAAGTGGCTTAAGCGTTCGCTGTAACCGACCTTTGCCTTAAAATTTGGCAAGCGAGCGGAGAGGCTCTTTAACTCAGCTTCGCACCAACGCTCCCCGCTGCCTAAGGCGACAAATTGAAGACGCATATCATGACAGATGGACCAGGCCGCGCCATAACTTGGGCCGAATAATTCCCCTACCCCTTTTTGTTCAGTCAAACGAGATACAATACCGACTAACGGAATTTCTTTTTCAACAGTCAAACCGAATTCCGCTTGCAAGGCGCTTTTCGCGGCCGCTTTCCCGGATAGCTTGTTCGCGTCATAATTCTCTGGAAGGTGAGTATCCTTGCGCGGATTCCAAAGCTCGGTATCAATTCCGTTAAGGATACCGCTGTAGTCGCTCGCCCGGGAACGAAGAACGCTGTCCAGCCTAAAGCCAAAAGCCGCCGTTTTCGTTTCTTCGGCGTAAGTGGGCGATACTGTTGTCAATTTATCCGCGCAGACTAGACCAGATTTAAGAAGGTTCATTCTATCCCAGTCCTCAAAACCCGCCGTTTTAAAAAGGTCCCAAGATAAACGGGTATACGCGAAAGCTTCTTTAGCGTAGACGCCTTGATAGCCTAGGTTGTGAATAGTCAATACCGAAGCTGTTTTTTCAAAACCGCCGGCTCTCATTCCATGTTTCAATAAAACAGGCGCAAGAGCGGCTGGCCAATCATGCGCATGCAAAATATCGGGATACCAATCCAATTTACGGCATAATTGGAATAGAGAATGGCAAAAAAAAGCGAAACGCCGTGGATTGTCGGCGAAATCGGGTTCTGATGGAGTACCATAAATACCGTCTCTCCCAAAAAAAGCCTCATGGTCAATAAAATAACAGATAGGAGCCGGCGATTCGCCTACGCTCGATTCATACACTTCCGCCCATTCCTCACCCCAGCCAACGGGAACACCAAGAGGCCCAGGAAGCGCTTTAAGCGACGAGCGATCAATGGAGTAATATCTCGGCATAACCACACGTACATCATGTCCGAGTGAAGACAAAGCGTTTGATAAAGCGGCGACCGCGTCAGCCAAACCGCCTGTCTTCGCGAACGGAACCGCTTCGCTCGTCGCCATCAAAATCTTCATTATTGCCTCCAAAGCTCGCCTGTACCATCGAGCTTGCATACTATAAGCGTGGTATACAAAACGCCTCGATTTTATACCCTCGTTAAGACAGTTGCAATCATACAGTCTTATTCGTTCTTCGGAACTGTTGCAATCATATAGGAAATCGTTTACTGTCGATACATTACTTTTAAAAAGGGAACGAAAACGCGAACGCGTTTCCCCTTATGTGGACGGGTATTGTCCAAGGAAAATGGCGTTTTCTTACCCTA
The DNA here is from genome assembly GCA_964546285.1 of uncultured Treponema sp. GTDB lineage: Bacteria > Spirochaetota > Spirochaetia > Treponematales > Breznakiellaceae > CAZJJK01. The sequence continues at coordinate 52,865 of CAZJJK010000001.1, forward strand.
ACATGGAGTCTTTATGTCTGGCATTTCGCGGCGTTATATGGCCATCGCGTTTGTACTGTTTGCGAGCATAGCCTCACTAAACGCGCAAGTCACGCCCAACGCGTATCTGGCCCTATCCAATCCCGGCACCACGACTAATTCTTCCAATCCTTCCTCCACGCTTGGTATATCACAAAGCGGCTTAACGACAAGCTCTACGTCAACATCCTCTCAATCGTCAAGCACTGTTACACGCCCTCCCGTCTCAAACATCCAAGAACCGCCAATGGAACAAGAAATTCCCGCTGAGTTATCAGCCATTGAACGTATGATTAATGCGTCGATTCCGCAGCTTGCCCCCCCGCTTCGCCAATACGGCTATGAGTTTTTCGCCCGCGAAACGCCGAATAAACTGGCTCTTGTCGGCGATGATTATGTCGTTGGTCCTGGCGATACGATGGTGGCCTATCTTTGGGGAGACGCCGTCGATATCAAAGAATTGCCTTCGGCTGTTGAGCTTATCGTAGACCGTGACGGAACGGTCAACTTTCCATCAATTGGACGGGTTTCGGTCTGGGGCCAAAGCCTAGCTCAAATCAAGGCTTTTATTAAAAGCTCTTTGGATAAAAAATACAAACGTATCGATCTTTCCTTAACGCTCGGCAAACTCCGTGAATTTCCCATTACGGTCGCCGGCTTTGTCACCAAGCCAGGGATTATTTTAGCAACCGCCGTTGATACCTTATTCGATATAATCGCTCGGGCAGGCGGCGCGCTTCCCCATGGATCATTACGCAGCATCGTGTTGACGCGCAAAAACTCACCGCCGCTCAATATCGATGTTTACGACGCCCTTATTAAGGGTCAAGCGTCCGATCTCCGATTGAAGGAAGGCGATACTGTACTGATCAATAATATAGGCCAAGTGGCGGCCGTCGCCGGTTCCGTTAAGCGGCCAGCTATATATGAATTAAAAGCCAATTCAACCATAGGCGATTTATTAGCTTTGGCTGGCGGCGCGCTTCCATCCGCCGTAATATCAAAAGCCTCTCTTATTCGCTTCAAGAATGATACAAGACAAATAATTGATGGTTCCTTAAGCGATTATCGCTTTCTAGGGACCCCTCTATCCGATGGCGACGCGCTCATTTTATCGTCAGCTAGCGCTATCCTTGAAAATGCCGTTTATCTTGAAGGACGAATAAAGTATCCAGGGCGTTATGATATTAAAGATTTTTCCGATCTCCGTTCATTAATACTCTATGGTGAACTCTTTAACGATACCGATCTTGACTTCGCTACCGTACACCGGATTGAAGCTGGCGGACGTTCGCTTAATTTCACGTTTCGTCCAAAGGATGTTCTTTCTTCCAGTGTCGCTTCCATACAATTAAGCGCCAAGGATATCGTTACCTTATACCCCGCGGATGAGCTTCCAGAATATTTTGATTACGCGAATTTTCCAGAGACGATTACCCTTAGCGGTGAAATTCGATACCCTGGTCTTAGCGCTCGTGTCGCTGGTCTTGCTCTTTCAGATATACTTACTCCAGACCAATTGCTTCCATCCACCAATCTGGATTACGCGGTAATTGACCGTCGGACAGCTGGCGGCAAACGGCCAAACCAAACCTTTGCCCCCCGCGATGTTTTAGCGGGCGTGTTTGATCTTCCCCTGGAATCGTTGGACTTTATCCGCTTTTTCAAGGCTGGCGAAGTACCCCAAGAATTATCATTTACCGAGTATCCAGAGACAGTGGTGCTCCGGGGGGCCGCCCGTTATCCCAACGCCTATCGCTACAAAGAAGGTTTAGCGCTATCCGATCTTCTCAACGAGGACCAGGTCACCACTGAAACCAGCTTATACTATGGCCGTATTATCCGTTCCGAAGCCGGCGGCGTACAGCGCGTTCTGCCCTTTATTCCCGCTGAAATACTGAGCGGCGTCTACGATATCCCCTTAAAAATGAAGGACGATATCACCCTGTTTACTCTTGAGGAAACCAGCCGCTCTCAAACTCTGTCTCAAAGTTCAGATTTGGATAATACAACGAGCACCGACGAGTCCACCTTAATAGGAAGCATGAATGGGAATCAAGCGTTACCCTCAGGTATGAGCCCTTCACCATCCACCCAAGCGCTAACGCCATCCAACGACAGCTATGCTATGTTAGATTTTGATACCAGCATGGGTGTGGGCGAGTTTTTATTGATAGGCGAAGCGCGTTATTCGGGACTTTACGGCCATCGCGATGGACTTATGCTATCAAATATATTGATAACCGACCAAATTCTTCCATCCACGAATATCTTTTATGCGCAAATTTCCGGCCTTGATAATAATGGGCGTCCGGTTTATCGCACTTTTAGTCCAAAAAAAATACTTGAGGGCACAGAGGATCTTGAAATCAAGGCCATGGACATAATTAGGTTGTTCAAATTTGGCGATGAAACAAAATCATACGATCCGGATAAGTATCCAGAAGCGGTACTATTGGAAGGTCCTGTGCTATACGCCGGAGTATATTCTTGGAGCATAGGCATGACGCTATCCGATATAGTCAGCGTGGCTAATTTTAAGTTGGAAACAGACCGCGATTACGCTACTATACTCCGAACCGATGACGACGGAACCAATACGCTTATTCATTTTGTGCCGAATGATATTATCTATAAAAAAGCCGATATCAAGCTTCAGCCTCGCGATCTCGTTAGTTTTCGCGTAAAAAATGTTTACGAACCGATTAAAATTTCCGGGGAGGTTTTACAGCCTCAGGTGATTAGTTTTTATCCCGGCATTACGTTAGAAGAGCTTTTAAAAACGGTTGAATTGAATACTGATATTCGCGAGTTAAAAGTTATAGTAGAGCGAATGAATCAAGAACGTGTTTCCATCTACTTGGAAGATGTTTACATTAAGCAACGGAAAGCGCCGCCGATTGAGCCAGGCGACTCGCTTGTGGTCAAAAAATTAAAAGCCAATGAAGCCGAGAAAATCATTTTAGTCCGCGGCGAGGTGAGCCAGCCGCAAGCGCTCGCTTTCTCTGAAGGCATGCGTTTATCTGACGCCTTACTAGCCGCGGGAGACTTAATGCCAAGCGCTTACCTTAAGGGCTTGGTGCTACAGCGGCCAAGCGTCGCCGAAGCTCAAAAAGCTCAAATCGATCGCCTTTCCAACGCCATTGCCGCAGCGCGTCAAAGCGCTCAAAGTGATTTTACCACGGCCGCTAACGCCGCTAGTATGGATGACGGAGCCGCCTTAACGGCTATCAATTCAGCCGCCCAATTAGCCGCCCAAGAAGCGGAATTAGCGCGTATCAGCGAAGTTTATAGCGCCAGTCTTGGCCGAATCGCGTTGGATATGCCGGAAACTATCAATGAGCTAAAGGGGTCTTCCGCGGACATACTTTTAGAACGCGATGATACCATTTTTGTTCCGCGCTTACCAAATTTCGTTACTATTTTAGGAGAAGCGATGAATCAGATAAGCATCGCTTATTATACAGGCATTACGGCTAGACAAGCGTTAGAGGATTCAGGCTGGGTTAGCGAGGACGCGAATATGGGATCCGCCTATATAGTACGCGCTAACGGGCGGGTAAAAAGCGGCGAAGGTTGGCGTTTTTGGTTTTTCCAGCCAAGCATCCTAAATATCACCTTAGAACCCGGCGATACCATCTATATACCGCGTAAGCCTTATCGTCTTAACACGGTACTTCCCATTGTCAGCGATGTCATGCAGATCATCGGCCAGCTTATAAGCTCGGCGGTTTCAACCGTAGCCCTAACAAGGACCTTTTAATTATGCGCGACGACATAGTGGAAACCCATGACGATGAAATTAGTCTTCTCGATCTTTTCGCCATTATTTGGAAAAAGAAAGTAGTAATCATCATTTTTTCCCTTATCGCGGCTGCTGGTTCAGTCATTTACAGCTTAAGCTTGCCCAATTTGTATACCGCTAAGGCGACCGTATTGCCTATCTCCTCCTCGTCTTCCAGTAGCCTCTCTCAATACGCGGGGCTGGCTCAAATGGCTGGCATAAGTTTGCCAGGGACAAGCTCTTCTGACCCTGTCGCTAAGATTGAGGCTATACTTAGAAGCCGCAGTTTAGCTGAGCGCGTCATTGACGAGTTGGACTTGGTTCCTCTGCTTCTGGAAAAGCCAGAAAAGATAAAGGAACCAGAAACGCCTCGAGGCGCAACCTTGGAATTCTTCATGAAAGAAGTGTATTCCGTATCGGTTGACGACACCACCGGATTAATCTCGGTTAACGTAAAAACCGAAAATCCTGTTTTATCCCGCGACATCTCTAACAAGCTATTACAACTGCTGGAAACCACACTAAACGAAAAAGCCATGACAGTAAGCAAAAAAAACAGCCTTATCCTTAATGTTCAATTAGCCGAACAAGAGGCTAAGGTTAAAGAATTACAGAAGACCTTAGCTGATTACCAAAAATCCACAAAAATGTTAACGCCGGAAGGTCAGTTGACTCAAACCATGGCTTTATACGCGTCTCTTGTCCAGACAAAAATATCGACCGAAATAGAACTATCCCGTTTAGAGAGCGCGCTTTCTGACAGTAACCCAAAAATATCCGCTTTACGTAGTCAATTAGCGGCGGTGGAAAAACAGATCGCCGCCATAGAGGGAACCGAACAAGCCAACAGCTCTTCACTATCTTTAGCCGATACGCCGGACGCCTTAATTGAGTATCAAAATATCGTGGCGGACTTAGAAATAGCTCTAAAAATATACGCTACTTTAGCCGCCACAGTCGAGAACGCTAGACTCCAAGAAAGCGACGACCAGCTTTTCGTTGAAATTATAGACCCCGCGATCGCTCCGGAAAAAAAGTCTGAACCAAGCCGGGCTATGATCTGCGTTGTCGGTACAATGGCTGGTTTTTTCCTCGGAATATTGGTCGCCTTCATTCTTAACGCCTGGGTTAAGCTTCGTCCAGAATTGAAAAAAAAGCTATCCGAAGAAACTATTTAATAGAAGCTCAGAGATTATTGAAAGAGTTCTGATTTTTTTATCAGAGGCTTATGTCAGGCATGGTGTTCTACAATTATAGAGATCCAGAGGTTCTTGCAAAAGTTGAAGACTTTTGAAAGCGCCTCTCCAATTTAATAATAAAACGCGACACAGTCTTTAAAGGGCCAAGCGTTTTTTATAAGATGCTTAAATGAACAGGCGATAATGAGTATGAACGAATCGCGACATCGCGTTTAATCGCTTTACTGTTCGTTTTCTTCCACCATTTTTGCCACAACATCTCGGATAAAGGGATCTATGATCGCGTATATTCTTTTATTGCCTTGAACGGAAGAATCAACGACACGGTTTTCCTTGAGAACCGCTAAATGCTGACTGATAACCGGCTGACTTTGACCCAAACAAGTCCATAGATTGGTAACACAGGGTTCACCTTGACTAAAGATAAGACAGAGGAGTTTTAAGCGAACGGGATGACCGCATACTTTAAGTTTCCTTGAATATTCATTGATAATTTCATCAGCGCAGGCTTTTTGGGCGTTCATACTTGTTAGGATTACATTTATCGCTAGCATAGTCAATAGAATTATGCTATATATAATTTTTCTTAAGGACGGATTTCTTGGATTCAACGGAAGATATAATAGAGCGTTGCTATTTAGATTGGGCGGCGAGCGCGCCCTACGATGTTTCACTATTTAACTCAAACGACGCGTCACAAACCATTTTCGGTAATCCTTCTTCTCAACATAGAGAGGGACAAACGGCGAGGAAAGCCCTGGAGCGCTACCGAGAACGCTGCGCTGTCGTATTAGGCGTGCTTCCTGAGCAACTTGTTTTTACATCGGGCGGTACGGAATCCAATCATATCGTACTGGATTCACTACTACTGCGATCAAACGCCGGACTCGCCCTTTCTCAGACAGAGCACCCGTCTATAAAAGCTAAAGCTGATATACTATCCCGCCTTGGGGTTCCCCTTTTCTGGATAAAGCCCGAGTCAACTGGAAGCGTAGCGCCTGAGCAAACGAAAAAAACGATCGCCAAACATACTTCTGTTAGGATGATCGCATGTATGGCCGTTAACAATGAAACTGGCGCTATGACAGATATAGAAAAGGTGACCCAAGCTGTTCACGCCGCCTCGGCAACGCCTATCCATTTTCATTGCGACGCTGTCCAAGCTATAGGTAAGCTTGCCTTTTCCTTAAACGACATTGACTCTCTTTCTATTAGCGCTCATAAATTAGGCGGGCCAAAAGGACTTGGCCTTCTCTTCCTTCGCCGTCCAATTGAAACCTTTAATAGAGGCGGCGGTCAAGAAAGAGGTATCAGACCAGGTACGGAAAACTTAATTGGCGCGTCGCTTGTCGCTACTCTGCTTGAACGTTTTTTGGAACCCAATAAGCTTAAGCTAGACCGGCTAGCGGCTGAAGAACGTTTCTCACATCTTATATCGTTTCTTCATCGGTCTGAACGTTGCGCGTTAATACCATCGGACCGTATGGAAAGAGACGCTCGTTTCTCTCCCTTTATACTTCAATTCGCGATTCGCGGAATTCCTGGTGAGGTTCTTGTCCGAGTTTTAGACGATATGGGAATAGCCGTTTCCACCGGATCGGCTTGTTCATCGCGATCACGCAAACGTCCAGTCTTAGAGTCTATAGGCATCGATGCGACGACAGCATTTGAGGCGATACGAGTATCTCAGGGGCGCTCTAGCGCCATGTGTGATATAGAACGTTTGATTGACGCTTTAGAAAAGATTATGAGGCGACTGTGACCAAATTCCTTGTTAAATATGGTGAATTGACACTTAAAAAAGGCAATCGCGCGTATTTTGAAAAACGACTCAGGGCTAATCTTCGCTGCGCTTTGCGAGGTAGCGGCGCGCTTATTGAAAGCCGTCATGATAGACTTTTCATAAATGTTGACAACGCGCGTTCTGCTTTTGTGGAAAACGTCCTAAATACTAGCTTCGGTATTTCTTCCTGGTCAAAGGTCGCTCACTGTGAGAAAACGCCAGAAGCGATTTGCGCCTTATGCGTTGAGACCGCGCGGGAACTTTCCGCCAAAGGGATTACGCGTTTTAAAATTGAGGCGCGGAGAGCCGATAAGAGTTTCCCGCTTGATTCATACGGGATTATGCGTCAAGCTGGTTCCGCCGTTGAAAGAGCTTGTCCTGAACTGGTCGTTGATGTAAAAAATCCGGAACGGGTAATAGAAGTTGAAGTGCGTGACCGGGTTTATATCTACGGCGATGAACAGCCAGGGCAACGCGGACTTCCGTTGGGAACCGCGGGTAAAGGCGTACTTCTTCTCTCCGGCGGTATAGATTCCCCGGTTGCAGCTTATATTATGGCAAAACGCGGCCTTAAGCTTCACGCCGTTCACTTCCACGCATACCCTTACACAGCCCCAGAATCCCAAGAAAAAGTCCGCTGTCTTAGCGCGCTTCTTTCCCGTTATAATCTTGGTATGAAATTAAGCTCAATCGGCTTCGCGGAGACGCAATTACGTATTAAGCAAAACGCGAGTGAGGACTGGACAACCATTCTGATTAGAATGGCGATGCTGAGATGCGCCGAACGTGTCGCGCGGGCTTGTGGGGCCTCTTGTCTCATCACAGGTGATAGTCTCTGTCAAGTCGCGAGCCAAACAGTTGAAAACCTTGGCTGTATGGAAACAGTGACCACTTTACCAGTATTTCGACCCCTTATCGGGATGGATAAGTTAGATACTATCGCTTTGGCCAGGCAAATTGGGTCTTATGATTTATCCGTTCTCCCCTACGCTGACTGCTGTACGCTTTTCAGCCCAACGCATCCAGTCTTAAGGGCCTCAGCTGAAGCCGCCGCGCGTTTATTTCAATCTTTAGAAATAGAACAGCTTTTGGACAAAGCTTTTCTTGAAGCGGAAACAGAGGAATTTTGGTATCCGCCTATGACGCGCGAATGAATTTTTATATTTTTCTTGATATACCTAAAAAAGCCGCTCTCGTCAGAAGTGTTAATAAAATAACGCTATACTTGTGCGGCGAGAGGTTTTTAAGAAATAAATCGATATTTTAAGAGCACCGCATGTCTAGAATATACGCTTTTTTAGTTAATCGGTCCCGACGTTTTTCAATCCTCGCCTTCATTCTGTCCGATCCATCTACTAGACTCGCTTGTTTGTCAAGCCAGTGTAACGCTTCTTCTATCGCGTTATTTTTTTCCGATATACGGGATAGAGCCCTATAGGCCGCTAATAAGCGATTAGTCCCGTTAGACAAAGCTTTATTTGAAATTAGCTTCATCATTTCAATCTCAAGCACCTCAACGATCTTTAACCATAGCTCATAAGCGCGGCTTAAATTCCCGTTAAGCTCGGCCTCCCGAGCTAGTATAGCGTTAGCGGTAAACGATCCTTTCCTCGCCGCTTCGCTTAACAACAATATCCGAAGTTTTTCGCTTTCCCCTGACCAGTCCGTATCATTGGTATAGGGTGTTTCAGCTCGATAACGATGATACCGCAAAGCGAGAGCCTCATTATCCACCAGGTCTTCGTTAAGCGCCGATACCGGGTCACGCGCTATATCATCCAGCTTGGCGAATAATAACGCGAGGCCCTCAATGTCGCGACGATTATGCTCCGCCGCCGCTTCTAAACGTTCTGACTGTCCCGTTCGCAGATAACTAAACCACGCCTCTGGCGCTTCAGCGCCGCTTAAGTCGTCTCCCCTATCCAAGCGCAAAACAGATTTTTCAATAGTCGCTTGGGCGCAATTAATCAGCTTTTTCTTAAAAAGGCGTCGCGCCGGATATAAAAGATCAAGATGTCTATAAAAAACCGGCGGAAACCCATTCATAATAAAACGGCTGTTAAGGAGCTGGCAATCAAAAGACCGGCCATTATAGCTTACAAGAACAGGAGCTTGCCCCTTGCTTTCCAATTCACACTTAATAGCGGCGAGAAATAATTGTTCTCCTGGATAATCCAGAAGCATGTATTGACGCGCCTCTAAATATGGCTGGCCATTAATCATACAAATACGTCCAAAGGCGGCAAGAAACGCGACCGTTCCAGCGCCGCAAGAAAGACCGGTAGTCTCTAAATCAAAGAATATGAGCTCACTGGATAATAAATTACGGTATGCTTCCACATCGCCATTCAAACAAAGCCTAGCTAAACCGAAAGCCGGGGCTTTTGGGAAAACGCTGGGTAATCGCGAGTAATTAACGCGATAGGCCCACGCTTCAGCCTGTATCTCCCAGCCGTTAAGCAAAGATCCGCTATCGACTCTAGTTTTATCGCGCTCATCCTTTATCATAAGCGGCGGATATGGAGGAATTCGCCCGCCAGTCAAATGGGTAGAAGCGCGTATTCTAGCTAAGCGGTCCGATAAACTAGCCGTTTTTATCGCCCTCCGCTAAAAAGACGGTCGTTCCATTATTCTTTCCAATCGCTTCCTGTAAAAAAATACGGACATCACATTTAACGTCTCCATCAATACTTGCCCCATTATAAAAGCCATCTAGAACATCCGCGCCCACACATGAAGGACAACCGGAAACACAGGGGCAAACTTCAAGCGCTTCCAGCGCCATAGCCAATAAAGCGCTCACGCGCTTTGTTAAGGCTTCTACTAAACCGGTGCCGCCAGGATACATATCATAGAGATAAAGCGTAGGACAGCTAAAATGAGGATCGCGAACCCTTTCCGCTATACCTAAATCGCGTGTGTCACAAAGAAGATAAATAGGCGCTGTTTTTCTGATAAGGTCACCCAAGGCTCTCATAGCTCGCCCTATTCGCGCTGGTTCCCAAGCCAGACTTTCAAGCTCCTTAGGCTGGCTGGAAGAAAAAAGCAAGGCCAGCATTCTAGTTTGCATTTCTTCCTCCGCCTGATTCACTTCGCCATAACCGATATTCTCATGCGTATGAAATCTGATTTTCTTAAATTTCGATGTTTGCCTTCGGACCAAAGCGTCGCCAAGTACACATTTAAATTCCATAGCCGCCATTGATATGACGCTATCATCCGAATAAGTCAAGATAAAGCTTTCATCTTCGCTAAGCGGCTTAATATCGGTTTTAACCAACGCGTCGGTATAATAATTCACGTCCGCCTCTTCAACGATACAACGCCTATTTGAAATATCTAGCCGCTTAACAAGATATTGACGCCCCCTATGCAAATACACCGCGTTATCAAATAATAATTCTTTGGCTGACGGCCGGTCCATTTCACCGATCACCGTATCCCTTCCTTTTGTTATATCGATAATAACAACATTATCAGAGCTGGCTGAACGCAAGCTGACGCCTTCAGCTGGATAGGAACGATCAGACCAATGCCAACGGCCGCCTGTTTTTCGCACCGTTCCGGATTCCTCAAGATAACTCAATAGAGCCGCCGTATCTTGCCCAAATATCTCATCTTCCGCGAAGGGCAACTCAAACACGGCGCATTTTGCGTGATCGGATAGCACATATGGGTTGTCAGCGTCCAAACGCGCTTGCTCAGAGGGCTTATCAAAAAACCACTCGGGATGTCGGACTATATACTGATCCAAGGGAGCTGATGAAGCGATAAAAACCGCCGCCGATGGCCCGCCTCGGCGACCGGAACGACCCGCTTGCTGCCAAAACGAATTAAACGATCCCGGGAAACCGGCGACGACCGCGGCGTCCAAACCGCCTATATCTATACCCAATTCTAACGCGTTTGTTGAAACAACCCCATTCACCGTACCGGCTCTTAGGCCACGCTCAATTTCCCTTCGCTCATTAGGTAAAAGCCCTCCACGGTACGCTTCTACACGTAAACGTTCATTCTCGGTATAAAGGTTTTGTACGGCTTCGTTGATATACGCCGCGATAAGCTCCGTCCTAACCCTTGAGTGCGCGAATAAAATAGTTTTTATGCCAGCTCTTAAAAAGGCGAGAGCCCAGCGCTGGCTCTCCGTTATTGTGGAACGCCTTATTCCTTGAACGGCGTCAAGCAAGGGCGGGTTATATATAACAATTTCCTTTGGGCCACGAGGCGCGCCGTTATTGTCAACCAGGACAACATCATCCTCTATTAAGGCGCGGGCTAATTCCTCTGGATTTCCTATAGTAGCGGAACAAAGAATAAAAATCGGCTTGGCGCCGTAAAAAGCGGCGACGCGCTTCAATCGACGTATCACATTAGCCACATGGCTACCAAAAACGCCCCTATAGCTGTGGGCCTCATCAATAACTATATAACGGAGAGCCGAAAAAAAGCTAATCCATTTTGGATGATTGGGTAAAACTCCGGCATGAAGCATATCGGGATTGGAAATAATGATACGCCCCTTATCACGGGCGCTCAAGCGAAGGCTTTCCGGCGTATCGCCATCATAGGTACAGACCTTAATGGGTAAGTCGCCATCCGTAATCAATTCATTTAGTTCAGATTGTTGATCCTGAGACAGCGCTTTAGTGGGGAAAAGGTATAAAGAACGCGCTCGCGGATCTTCCAATAGTTTTTGCAATACAGGCAAGTTATAACATAAGGTTTTACCAGAAGCGGTGGGAGTCACCACGACAGTTGACCGGCCGGACCTAATCAGCCTATATACGGCGGCTTGATGGCTATAAAGCCGCTCAACGCCTCTTTTACGCAACGCTTCGCGTAAGCGGTCGTCTAAGCCCTCTGGAAAGGGAGAATAAACACCATCGGTAGGGCTTACGCGACGGCGGTACGCTATATAAGGCAAAAAGGACGGGTCGTTAAAGATCTTATTTAGTGTAGAATCCATAGAACAATGATACGCGCTAACATGCCAAGCGTAAAGCGTCGCACGAAATCACGGTCGACAAGTTTAATCGTCCAGCCTATAATTTATACAAATTGCTTTGAAAACATAGCGGAAGGATTAAGGCGCCAATAGGAGGAAAATATGGCGAATGTGTTGGCTATCGTGTTGGGCGGCGGAAAGGGGACGCGCCTTTATCCTCTAACAAAAGATAGAGCCAAACCGGCTGTTCCCTTCGGCGGGAAATGCCGACTCGTGGATATTCCCATATCCAATTGCATCAATTCAGAATTTAAGCAGATATACATCTTGACTCAATTCAACTCGGCTTCTCTCCATATACATTTAGCCCACACCTATATGTTTGATTCGTTTTCAAGGGGTTTCGTTGAGATACTCGCCGCCGAGCAGAGCCTTGAACATTCTGGTTGGTATGAGGGAACAGCTGATGCTGTACGAAAAAATTTCATTCACTTCAGAACTCAAAAACCAAGTCATTACCTGGTTCTATCTGGCGACCAACTCTACCGTATGGACCTATTCGATATTTACAAGAAACATATTGAATGCGGCGCTGAAATTAGCATTGCGTGTACGCCGGTGAGCCGTAAGGAAACTGACCAATTAGGCATTCTCCAAGCGAATAAGAAGGGTGAAATAGTTAATTTTCTGGAAAAACCAGGACCGACCAAAAATATAGATGATTTCCGGATTCCTCATGAATTACGGAACACCAAACTAAGTGAGGAAAAAGAATATTTAGCCTCCATGGGTATATATCTATTCAACGCCAGCGCTATGGAAGCTTGCCTGGATAGTCAGTTCACTGATTTTGGGAAAGAGATAATTCCGGATTCCATAGGCAAGCATAAAGTAAGCGCTTATACCTACTATGGTTATTGGGAAGATATAGGGACAATAAAGAATTTTTATGAAGCCAATTTGGACCTGACCGCCTTGAAACCCAAATTCGATTTTTATGATGAAAAGGCGCCAATCTATACCCATATGCGCAATTTGCCGCCATCAAAGATGAATTTCTCCAATATGAATCAATCTATCGCTAGTGAAGGGTGTATTATAACAAACGCGTCCATCAGCAATTCCATAGTTGGTATTCGTACCATTATAGAGTCTGGAGCCAGTTTGAACGGAGTCGTCTGTATGGGAGCGGATTATTACGAATCCGATGAGCAAAAAAAAGCGAACGCCGATCAGCGTATACCAGACATCGGCATTGGCAAAGGCACGGTCGCGAAAAAAGCGATCATTGATAAAAACGCCCGTATCGGCGATGGCTGTAGAATCGGCGTAGACGAACTTGAACGAATGAACGGCGATTTTGGCAATTACTATATTGTTGATGGTATCATCGTCATACCCAAAAACGCGGTCCTCTATCCTGGAACGGTTATTTAGCTACTCTGTAGGGAAAAACCGCTTTTAAGCGGCTTAAAAAAACGGCGGCTTAGCGCTAGCCTTTAGCGTAGGCCGCCGTTGTCTCCTCGGCGATAAGCTCCAAACCCTTTATTACAGCTTCCTCCTCACCGGAGTAATTAATTCGCAAACAGCTAGCCGGCTGATCCCAAGTCTCGGCGGAGGCTCCGTCGTTAAAGCGCCCAAAACAGAAATATTCGCCAGGCAAGACCTGAACAGAACGCCGCTTTAGACGAAGGTATAAGTCTCTAGCGCTTATAGGCATTTTATCAAACCAAAACCACAGAAAAATAGCGCCTTCGCTCCGATGTATCCTAAGCGGCAACGCTGAAAACAAGCGTTCAGTCAGTTCCAAAACCAAGCCCCGTCTTTTACGGTAAAAAGGCTCTATCGTGTCTCGGCTAAGGGAAAACAACTCGCCTGACGCGATAAGCGGCTCCACTATCGCTTGTCCAATCGTGTTTGTGGCTAAACTAGCTATAGCGTTTACGGCCGTTAAAGCGGCTATAATTTCAGGCTTAGCCACAACTATACCCGTTCGTAAAGACGGCAGACCAATTTTTGATAAACTCTGCAATAAGATCACGTTTTCGCGCCAAAAAGGCTTAGAGTCAACGAAATCTATACCAGGAAAAGGTTTACCATAAGCGGTATCTAAAATAAACGGAATATTGAAACGCTCCGACAAAGCGGCTAAACTCTCTAACTCGGAGTCGGTCAGCACATTTCCCGAAGGATTGGTTGGTCGCGACACAAAAATAGCCCCTATACTAGGCCCCTCTCTTTTTAGAATATCCTCCACGGCGTTAAAATCGATGTAATACTTAAAATATCGCTCGCCTAATAGTTCAATACGCGGCTTACAACAAAGGATAGAGTCCTCATCCAAAATTTGATCGGCATAACCGACATATTCTGGCATAAGAGGATAAAGCACCCGGCGCCGCCCGCCCTGTCCATCATCGCCACAGAATAAATTCAGTAAATAAAAGGAAGCGATTTGACTGCCATTTGTCACCGCGATGTTTTCCGCCGTTAAGGGCCAACCAAAATCCCGTTTATATCGATCAGCCAAGACAGAGCGAAAAACCATGCGGCCATCGGCTGAATCATAGCTTTGGATAAGTTGGTTAAAATCCTCAGATTCTGAAATTTCCCTAAAACGCTTGCGCCATATATTTTCCATAACAGGTATATGAGCTGGATTCCCGCCGCCCAGTTTTAATAGCCTTTGTCCGGTCGCCTCGCCTAGCGATGCCGCCGCCAAGTCTTCCATCAATTCCAAAACGCCAGTTTTTTTAGTTAGCTTATTTCCAATTTTAGATAGAATCACCCCTTTCCTCCTCAATGACTGGATTTTTTAATACGCCAATCCCTTCAATTTCCACTTCCACAATATCCCCATGAACGATAGGGCTAACGCCGCTGGGGGTGCCGGTAGCTATCAGATCCCCTTCCTCCAGCGTAAAATTTCGCGATATAAAAGCGACAAGTTCAGTTATGGGGAAAATCATATCAGCCGTGGAAGCTGATTGAACGGTTCTGCCATTTATTCTCGCGCTGATAACCAGACCCTTTGTTGGATCCAAAACCGATTCCGGTACAACGACCGGGCCGATTGGCCCAAAACTATCAAAGGATTTACCACGGAACCATCCAGACGCGTCGCTTTTTTGAATATTTCGCTGACTTACATCGTTAAAGGCGCTATATCCCAAAATATAGTTTTTAGCCGCCCGCGCCGAAACATTCCGGCAACGACGTCCAATTATTATCACTAATTCCGCCTCAAGATCGGTTCTTGTCTCAGGAAAGGCATATTCCTTTACTATTGAGGGAATAATGATAGGATCCCCTGGCCCGATAAGAACATTGGGCGTTTTGGCGAACAAGACGGGTTCTTTCGGGATTTCATGTTTCTTTAGATCAAATACCCGACTTTCCTTAACATGCTCTCTATAATTCAAACCGACGGCGATAATCTTTGACGGCGCTATGGCGAGTTTTTCGCCACCCTTTATTGGTAAATAAATCATTTTTCAATAGTAGCATATTTTGCCGATTCATCCACGCTCGGTATCGCTTCAAAACGTATTTGTCCGTCCCGCTCCGATATGCCGACCAAACAGGGGGAGTCTTCTCTAGTTTCCAGCAACCAACGCGATAAGGGATCTTCCACTTCTTTTTGTACAGCGCGTCGTAAGGGTCTAGCGCCCAGTCGGGGATCCCATCCCCGTTCCAAGAGAAAAGATTTCGCCTTATCGTCAACCTTAAGCTCTATTCCTTTATCAAACAAACGCTCGTTAAGTTCTTCTAATTGCAATGTGAGAATGTTACTTAGCTGCTTTCTATTCAATGTTTTGAAAACCACGATCTCATCTATCCGATTAAGGAATTCAGGGTTAAAGGATCGCTTAAGTTCTGATAAAGCCGAAGATCTAATATCGCTGTCGCTTGGAAGCTCATTTTCCATGGCGAACCCTAATTTAGCGTCTTGGGAAATTTCACGAGCGCCAACATTACTTGTCATAATGATAACGGTATTACGAAAATTCACCGTATGGCCTAAATTATCCTTAAGTTCGCCTTCTTCAAGTACTTGCAACAAAAGGTTAAAAACATCGCGATGGGCTTTTTCTATCTCGTCAAAAAGAACGACACGATAGGGATTACGTCTTATTCTTTCTGTTAGAGTCCCGCCTTCCTCATAACCAATATAGCCAGGCGGAGCGCCGACTAAGCGCGAGACATTATGCTTTTCCATATAGTCGGACATATCTATCCGTATAAGCGCGGATTCCTTTCCAAATAAGTATTCAGCTAAACGTTTGGCGAGTAAGGTTTTCCCAACCCCGGTTGGACCAAGAAACACAAAAGAACCTAGGGGCCGTTTTGGGGAGGATATACCCGAACGCGAACGTCGTATCGCTGATGAAACAGCGCTAACGGCTTCGTCCTGCCCTATTATAGTTCGATGTAACTCTCCTTCCATTAATAAGAGCCGAGAAGCCTCACTTTCAGCTAAACGCGAAGCCGGGACGCCGCAGATATCTGAAACAATATTGGCGATATCCGCTTCTGTCACAAGCTGCGGCGACCGATCCGCGATTCTGAGCCACGCTTCCCGTATCGCCTCCAGATGTTCGCGGAGACGCCTAACCTCATCCCTAACCGCCGCCGCTTTTTCATAATCCTGCGCTGAAACGGCTTTTGCCTTATCCTCGCTTAAGCGTTTAATATCCTCCTCTATCGCTTGAATATCATGTGGCTCCGGATCGGCTTCCAAACGTTTTTTCGCGCCGGCTTCGTCCAATAAGTCAATCGCCTTATCCGGTAAAAAGCGATCAGTTAAGTATCTATCAGAGAGACCGGCCGCCGCCGCCAAAGCCTTTGGTTCATAGCGAACGCCATGGTAGCTTTCATACTTATGCCTAATTCCTTCAAGAATAATCAGGGTCTCTGCCGCGTCTGGCGGTTCAACTACAATTTTCTGAAAACGCCGTTCAAGCGCGGCGTCTTTTTCAAAATGCTTACGATATTCCGTGCTGGTTGTCGCGCCGATACATTGAATTTCTCCACGTGAAAGAGCTGGTTTCAACATGTTAGCGGCATCAATAGAACCCTCCGCGCCGCCAGCGCCGATAATCGTATGAATTTCATCAATAAATAAAATTATATTCTTTGCTTGTATGGTCTCTTTTAAGAGTTTCTTTAATCGTTCCTCAAATTCACCACGATATTTTGTACCCGCTACAACCGAGGCTAAATCCAAGGCTAAAATTCTTTTATCGGATAGCAGTTCTGGCGCTGAACCCGCGGCTATCATTAAGGCCAATCCCTCCACAATCGCCGTTTTTCCCGTGCCTGGCTCGCCAACTAATATAGGGTTGTTTTTTGTGCGTCTTACAAGTATGCGGATTAAACGATCTATTTCCTTAACACGGCCTATAACCGGATCAAGTTTTTCCTCGCTAGCCATAGCGGTAAGGTCGCGCGCGTGCTCATCCAAAAGCGGCGTCATGGAATCCGCCGGCTTTACTGAAGCGAGCCGTTCCAACCCGCCGCTTTCGGCAAAGGGGAAGGAGCTCATCCTTGTATTGGCTGAATGCTTTGATTCAGCCAGTATCGCGTTTTTAAGATCGATACTATTAACCGCTAAGCGGTCCAGATAGCGCTTTAATCGGGAATCCGGCTCTATAGCCGCCGCGAACAGAATGTGTTCCGTGCCGATATACTCATTCCCGAGCGCCCTCGCCTCCTCAGCCGCCGTTTCCAATAATTGCCGGGTCCGCTTAGCCGGAGGGATATCGCCAAATCCGATAGCAGTCTTATGTGAATCAAAAGAACGTTCAAGATCAAAACGAAGATCTTGTATATCGATTCTCAACTGGCTAAGCACAGCACAGGCTAGGCCTTCACCATCCTTAAGGACGGCTATGAGTATATGCTCAGGATATAGTTGATCGGAATGGAAGCGTTTCGCCACTTCCTGGGCACCGATCATTAAGACTCGTTGCGCTCGCGGTGTTAAGCCCCTAAACAAAAGTATCTCCTCGCGGAGGCCAACCCTATAAAGTTTCTGACAATCCGCGATCTATATGGTAATGCGTTAAGGCTTCTCGAACAAGAGCGGCCCGAAAAGCGTCAGCGCCTTCCGCTTCCGTCCCCGCTTTTATTTTATGATAAGAGTTCGATAAAGGAAAACCTATAGACGTTAATGATTTTTCAGATAACTCGTTCATGATGAAACGTAAAGCCGCCGGCAACACCAGCCAGATTGTATTGTCCAAGCTGACTAAAGCTTCGTTACGCTTATTAGCTATTTTAGTGCTAAGCCTATGGAGAGCCGCGGCAAAGCGAAGATCGGCTAAGATCGATACCGCTTCCGCTTCAGTAAGCAGATAGGCATTGTTGGCTATGGCTAAAGCGCGATTAAACCGGTCAGTCCACAAAAGAGGCCGACTTTCTATCAGTTTTGTTCTGGTTAGGCGCTCTCCCTCAACTAATTCTCTAATAATTTTTGCTGTCCGATCTAAAAAGGCTTTTTCTTCTTCCCCAAGGACGCTTGTCGCTTCTAATCGATAATATGGGCACCAAAAATCATCGGTCTCATTTCCTTCATCATGAACGAACAAAGGAGCTATTGTAAAACCCGCCTGAAGCAGATCGCTAAAAACACGATCAAGTATACCGGACGCCTCCACACCAGGTAAAAAAAGGCTAAAGCCTAGGCTTATTCTAGCTCCTAACTCTTCTGGTGAAGGCCCTAAAAATCCTCGTCTTGTATCACAAGCCCAACCAAGTTGTTTATCTAGAGCCGTTTCTAATTCAAACGCCGCCGCATACGCGGCTTGAGCATGAAAGCCACGGCGCCGGCAGCTGAGCCTTATATGATCTATATCATTGATAAATAATCGTATACCTTTAGAAGCGGAAAAAGCACCCCCCACTCTATCTGGAGCGCTCAGTTCACCGGGGTAGCGTTCAGACAGGAGAGCGGCGCGTTTGTTATCAATTTCTTCATATGGAATGAGAAGATATTCGCTATCTATATTTTTAAGAGCGATAGCGATTCGATCTCTTAGCAGTAAACGGGCTGATTCACCAGCTCTCCAGACAAAAGCTTCGCCATCTATATTTCTCGCGAAACGGAGATCGGTATAGAGGCAAACATCAAGATCGCTTGAGGCCTTGCCTATATCCGCATAACCCGACCCGGCGTTCACCGCATTGAAAAAGGACGCGGCATCTTTATCTTTCCTGGATTGAATCATTTAAACCTAGTTTAAGGAGAAGTCAAAACCCGCGATCGAGTCTTTGATGGAAGAGATATTCTGAGAAGCAGGCTTTATTGAAGCATTTTTCATACGGAGACATAAGCGTCCAATATGTGTTTTTCCCTTACTTGCCCCCCCCTTATCTAAGGCCTTCCCAAATAAAGTCCAACATTGCGGACAACCCGCTAAACAAGCGGCAATGGACTCGGTGGCCGTTAAAGAGCAGTTTGGACACACAATGTCATGAGTATTCATCATGCCTCGTTAATACCTCCGTAGAATTTCCAAGGGCGCGAGTTTTCCCGCCCGTCGAGCTGGAGCCCAAGCGGCGACTATAGAACACAAAATAGCGCCTACTCCTATTTGGCTAATAGTAGTCCAGTTGATAATAATCGGTATGCTCTCTAAATAATAGGCCGGATCAAGCAATTTAGTTGGGAGTGAAAGGCTGGAAGCTCCAAAAAGTGATAAAAGTCCAGTGATGCCGCTAATCAGCCCTTCTATGAAACGGATAAGCTCATTGACATATATAGCCGCGACTAAGCCGCCAGCCGTGCCTATAAGCGCTCCCAACGCACCAGTTAAGCCGGCGGCGAATAAAAATATTCCTGTTGTTGCCCGCGGACCAATACCAAAGCTTTTCAGGACGGCGATATCGCGTCTTCTTTCAACAACAAGCATACTAGTAGCCGAAGCGACGTTTACAGCCGCGACAAGGACCGCTAGAAACATGATCAATATCAATAATTGCCGCGTCGTTTCGTAAGACTTGTATTGGGAACGCTGTATTTCATACCAAGAATAAATAGCGAAATCGTTTGATAATAAAGCGGAAATTTCATGTCTAACTTTTTCATCATCATCATGCGGATCATCAACCTTTACTCCCAAAAAAGGACGTACGCTATCAGGCGGCAGAAAAGACAGTCCGGCATCATAGGGGATAAAGCACCAGAGCGCGTCAAGCTCTTGATAGCCAGAAGAAACAATCCCTTTTACCTTAAATAAAGCTAACTTAGGAATCCTACGGCCATCTTCTGTGGTACGAACTATCATAAGCCGCGCCGTATCGCCTATTTTCGCTCCTATTTTTTTGGCCAAGGCTTCCCCTAGTAAAGCCGATCGGGAATCAGTTAAAGCAAGTTCCCCCTCTTTAGCGCTTAGATAACGCTTTACACCTTCATCCTCTAAAAAGGCGGGATCGATGGCTCTTATGGAAACACCAGAACTCGCGCTAGAACCGACAAGGAGCCCCAGACCTTGGGCTTCTGGCCAGACACCGCGAACGCCGGGAATTTGTTTAATCAAATCCAGAGGCGCTGTCGCGTCAACACCATAAGCCCTGGCGTAGATTTGATAGTGGTAGCTTCCAACTTCTAAAAATCGTTCTGTTATGCCTGAAATCATACCATCGGCGACCACTAAGGTAACAATAATCGGCACCAGACTTAGGGCGATTCCAAAAGCCGACCCTAACAGGTAACGTCCTCCTTCCTTGCCTCGGCCAAGGAGATAACGCGCTGCTATAAAAAAAACCGCTTTTGATTTCATCCGTTTTCTTTTTCGCTAAAAATACCGGCTTCAAGGAAAAAACGCTGGTCAGCCCTGGCCGCTATCCTTTCATCATGGGTTACAACCACTAAGGTTTTCCCTTTTTTTGATGCCAGATCAAAAAGTATATCCGCTACCATAGCGCTATTAGCCGGATCTAAATTGCCGGTAGGCTCGTCAGCTAATACCAATTCCGGGTCATTAACAAGGGACCGAGCGACAGCCACCCGTTGCCGCTCTCCGCCGGATAATTGCGAAGGAAAATGATGAGCTCTTTCATCCATCTTTACTTCAGCTAACAGAGCCTTAGCCTTTTCCATCGCTTCTTTCTTAGACAAGCCGGCGACAAAAGCTGGCAACATAATATTCTCAAGAGCGGTAAAATCCTTAAGCAAATAATGGAACTGAAACACAAAACCGACGAAATGAGACCGGTAACTCGTTAAGGCGGTCTCAGCCAAACTTTGAATTTCATAAGAGCCAACCGCTACCCGGCCTCTAGTCGCCTTATCCAAGCCCCCCAAAATATTTAAAAGCGTACTTTTTCCACTACCGCTTTCTCCGCGGATCGCCATGGATACACCAGCTTCCAAAGTGAAACTCAAACCCTTTAGGATAGCTAATACTTCATTTCCAGAAGAAAAATCCTTATGCAATTCCTCTACAATAATCAGAGGTTTATTCATCACGCAACACCTCCGCCGGACGAATCCGAGTTGCTTTAGCTGACGCGAACCAAGCGGCGCTTGTAGCCGATAAACAACCAAACAAAAAAACAAGAAACACTTCGCTTGGTATTAATTTTGCCGGTATTTCCTTGATATAAAAAACAGTAGGCGAAAAAACCGTAAAATATTCCAAGCCTTCGCCAAAACCGAAAAAACGAAATAAAAGCCCCAAAAAACCGATAAAGCCGTTAACAACGCTCTCTAGAAGAGTAAAAAACCCTTCAATATTTAGAGCGATCAATAAACCAGGTATAAGGCCACATAAAGCGCCAATTAATCCAATAACCAAACCATCTGTCGTAAAAACTAAACGAACGGCTAAAGCTTTTGCGCCTACCGCTCGCAATAAACCAATTTCATCGCGCCGCTCCAGTACCACTCTACGCTGCGCTTGATATACATTGACTGCCACGATAAGGAAAATAAGCCCCACAAGCAAAAACATAATAACCTTTTCCGTCCGTAACGCGCCAAAAAAGGACCTGTTGTATTCCCTCCATGACTCAATTTTAAAATCCGTGAACTGTTCCTTTAAAGCCCCCATAACTTCAAGGTCTTTCCATCGATCTTTCAGTTTTATGCCATACAGCAATGGAGCTTCGCCTCCAGCGACAGCGAAGGCTTCATCAATATCGATAAAGACCATACTCAAGTCATATTCATAAAACCCGCTGCGAAACAAGCCAGCGATCCTATACAAATTGCTACCGCCCGAAGTTCCGGAAAGAGCCGCGCCAGACAAAGCCACTAAATTGATATAATCGCCAACACCCAAACCGAGTAATCTCGCCAATTCCGCACCGACTATCGCGGAATCGGCCTCCAAGTCAAAAGCCCCCTCCTCAAAAACCAATTTTTCCATTAGTCCGCTATCCGCTTTAGCGGAAGCCGCTGGAACGCCACGAACCGAGGCCAATTCTTGAGAACCGCTCCGACCGGAAGCTAGAGCTTGCAATTCCACAAACGGAAGAACCGCCGATACCCGTCTATCATCGCTTAAGGCCCGCTTCAATTCTAGATCGTAAGTGTCTTTCCGCCCCGCATCCAAACGTATATGATAAGACGATATTTCCAATATACTTTCTATAAATCCTAGCTGAAATCCATTCATAACAGCTAGGACGATGATAAGGGCCATTACCCCCACACCAATTCCAACGATAGAAAAGACAGACGAGGGCGATGCTTTGTCACGTTTTCTAGCTGATAAATAGCGAGCGGCGACAAAACTTATCCAAGATCTATCACTCATTGTCAGGCTCCGAAGGATTAGTTTGCTGAGCCTCGCTCATCGCCCCCGTATCGCTGAGTGTTTTCGCCAAAGCGGGTGCGTATTCATCCATTTTTTGACCATCTTTCCATAGGGCTCTTATAAGCACTCGGCCCTCCCGATACAAGTCCTCTATTTCTATATCACCTGAGGTATATTTATGCCTCTCCAATATTTCATTTCGATAATTCTTTTCCGCTATTCTAGAACCCGAGCTATCATATTCATATTCCGTCCGTAGACTATCTCCACCTATATTTGTCACTACCGACTTAATCCGGTTTTCACTCCAATCCTGGGCTGTCTCGGAAAGAACAGTATCGTTTACGCTCTCTTGAATCGAGGTTATCTGTCCTTCGGCATTGTATTCAACCCGTACAGTCTCCCCGCTTGTTTTATCCATACTAAGGGAAACAGATGGAGCGGGCAACTCGCTGTCAGAAAAATACTCTATAACGGTTGGAGTGCCTATAACGCCGCCCTCAGGGCTTATCCGCCTTAGTTCTATCGGCCTGCCTAGCTCATCATATCTAGTCACGCGCGCGTTTTCCTCAGTGGATTTAGTTTCCAATAAACGCGGGACTCCAAGCTCTGTTTCTAAGACCATTATCCTTTCCAGCTCTAAAATCTGTTCCATTTGAACTAGATTTATACTGTCCATGGCATCTTGATTTGGAGCTTTATCCCACTGCCCCAGCTCAACCGTCTGTTCGGCATCTCCGGCTTTCTCAATCGGCTTTTCATCTTCGTTAAGCTTTATCGTGGGGAGAGGAAGATCCATAGCCGCTAGGTTTTCCTTTTGTTGATCCAGCTTTGGCATAGGAACGCTAATCGCGTCCTGATTCTCAGAATCTTCAACCGCCGCTCCCTTATCGGAGGAACTAGGGGGCGTGTTCGTTTGGGCGATAAGGCTACGAGTCGCTGATCGAATAGATAAATTCCGATCATATTTAAAACTTTCCACCCATTCCGGTATCATCTTTTCAAGCCCTTCGGCGTCCCGCTCCACAACAAACCCTTCAGCCTTGATAACAAGGCCTTGGTCATAGCTGTATTTTATAAGCCGTATCGTCCCATCGGCCTCTAGGCTACGCTCTTCGGTTAAGGCGGAGTCTTCATTATAATATTCGCGCCGCGACAAGCCGTTATTGTCTCGTCTTTCTATAAAACGTTCACGGCCATGCTTGTCAAGCAGGACTACGGTTGCTCGTTTTTCAACACCCTCTGCCATTAAGGACCTATATTCCCCCCAACCGCCAGCCCGCAGTATGTCGTCTAGCCCAAGTCCGTAAAAACCGATCATTTCCTCGGAAGATATTTTTACGACAGCCAGCGCCCAGGGCAAACGCCGCCCAGATGAGGCCGCGACAGTTCTACGAGCTAAGCCAGAAACATCAGACTCATACCATATAGCTTTATCAAGGTTAAACCCGCTATAGGCCAGGGCATTCTCGCTTTCTTCTCCCTCTTGAGCGTACAGGAAAGTTCCTATGGATAGCGCCGCGATAGCCCCCATAAAACTAAGAAAAAATCTAGAACAATTAAGCTTAGCCAAGGAATTGACAGATATAATCATCGGGATCAAAAGGCGCTATATTTTCATACGCTTCGCCATCGCATACAAAAGCTGGCGCCAAGCTTAAATCTGCCGCTAAAGAGAAAGCGATACCCCCCTTAGCGGAAGAATCGAGTTTGGTTAACACCACCCCGTCCAAACCAACGGCTTCTTTAAATATTTCAGCCTGAGATAAAGCGTTACGACCAGTTGTCGCGTCAATAACCAATAGCTTTCTGTAAACCGCCCCCTGTGCCTTTGAAGAAACGATCCTATCGATTTTTTTTAGTTCCTCAACCAAACCGCTTTTTGTGTGCATTCTACCAGCGCTATCGGCGATGATAAGAGGAATAGACCGCGCCTTCGCGGTTTCAATGGCGTCAAATAAGACCGCCGCCGGGTCACCGCCTGTTTTATGAGCCACAACACGAACGCCAAGCCGTTCGCCGTGGATCTTAAGCTGTTCAATCGCCGCCGCCCTAAAAGTATCCGCGGCCGCCATAACTGGCTCTAAGCCAAAGCGTGAACGGTACCAGAAAGCCAATTTAGCCGCGCTTGTCGTTTTACCAACGCCATTTACTCCCAATAAAAGAACGATGTTCAACCGATCGGGAGAAAGCTCGGTTTCCGCGATCGTAAGTTTCTTTCTTAGGATTATCGCTAAATGCCGTTTCAGATCCTCGATGTCGCGTAGACCCTCATCGTGACATATTTTTCGCAATTCGGAAGAAATGGATAACGCTAATTGTGGCCCAATATCGCCTTCCACAAGGCTATCTTCCAGTTCTTCCAGCAACTCATTAAGCCGTGATCTGTCTCTAGTAAAAAACGCTTTCACGCGTTCGGAAAAACTCAATGGTCTCATTGTTTTCCTTCTTTAGCCGCCGTTTTAGTGTATGGAAACGGCAATGTAGCTATATTGATGAATTTAGTAAAACGATACACCGCTTCGGCAACAAAAACGCCAGCCGTTACCCATAGAACGTTACCGGCGAAATCCATTCTAGCCCCCAGTAGCGCTGTTTCTTGACTAGAGCCAAATACCACCCTGTCTTTATACCCCTTCGCGAAACCCGAAACAAGAAAAGCTATAGGTAACATTATTGAAAACCGACCAAACGCTCCATAAAAAGCCTTCCTAGCCCTTTCCAATTCTTTCCCATCGTCGCTAGACCGATTCAATGAAAAAGCTAAGCTACCAGCTCCCGCCGATACGACAATTTCGGCTATCTTGTCCGCTGTTTCCGCCGAGAAATAGGCGGAGGCGTCCTCCGCCACTTTTACCGTGGAGGGACCGGTTCCTATATACTCAACGCCTTTTCTGATTATGCTTTCCTGATCTGGTAAACCATCTATTGTCAACGGAACAAGTTCAAGCTCGGAATAGCGTAATTCTTCCAAAGTTATGGCGATAGTGCTTAATTTCCCAGAATCCAATTCCAAATCGAATTGCCTATTCGCGTAGCCAGGGGCGCTTAAGTCAACACGCACGGGACCGGCTGGTCGCTCAAGAGGGCCAATGACGCCGCGGCCGCGATAGCTCCCATCAACAACAATATCAGCACCAGCGGATATTACGGCTAAAGCCGCGGGAACTTCGCCTAAAGCGGCTCTAGCTACGCTTTCAGCCAAGGAGCTAATGGATCGCTGCCTATCCTCGGGCGAAAAAATTATTTCCCCTGTATACAAATTTCCGCCATCAGCGAGTGAAAAAAGGCTAACGGATAAGAGCGTACGCTCATAATAGGGCCTAGCCCATCCGGTGATAATTGCGTCTAAGTTCTTGTCTACACAAAAAGCTTCTTCTTTGCCTGTTTCAGGAGGGGGGAAAAGCGCGTCATTTTGATTTTCTTTGGCTAAAACAATACGGCGTTTATTAGCGACGGGCTTCTCTACGGATGAGGCTTCCAAAAGTTTAAGCGCCTCTATAATTTTTTCATCCGCGCTGTCACGCGCTTGCGCTTGTTTTTGTTTAGACAAACCTTGGAACAATATAAGATCTCTAGCGTTTCTTTTGGCAATCACATCCTTTTCAGCGCTTTCCCGCGAGGCGAGTGTGGCGCTTTCGACTAGTTTCTCAACTTCCGTGGTCGAAGCCGTATGAACACCCATTTTTACCAGCTCGCGCCCCAGCTCCAAGGCCGTTAAAGCCAGCGCTAAACGTCCGGAACTGTCAAAACCAGGGGCCGAGAAGGAGCACAAACCAACTGTCCAATCGGCTCCGCTCGGCAAGTCTTGTTCCGGCGATTCACTTTCGCCGCTAGCGAAGAGCGCTACTGATGGCCATAAGAACGCGCGCGTTAGTATCAGAACTAGAACGACATACGGCGCGTGACGCCGCTTAGGCCCCATTGGCCTCCCCCTGAGCGTTTTTCCAGGCATAACGAAGATACTCCTCTATAAACGGATCTATCTCTCCATCCATTACAGCCTGGATATTACCAACTTCCCGTTTGGTACGCGTATCTTTTACCATTGTATATGGTTGAAACACGTATGATCGTATTTGGTTACCCCAGGAAATATCCTTCTTTTCCTGAGCGAAACGCTCATTATCCTTTTCCTTTTCTTGACGGTAATACTCGTACAAACGAGCTCGGAGCATACTCATAGCTGTCGCTCTATTCTTTATCTGGCTGCGCTCCGCCTGACAAGCGACGACTATTCCAGTTGGCAAGTGAGTAAGACGAACGGCGCTATCGGTTTTATTGACATGTTGGCCGCCGGCACCGCCAGATCTATACGTATCTACCTTTAAATCCTCCGGTCTGATATCAACCTCAATACTATCATCAATTACAGGGAAAATATAAACGGAAGCGAAAGAGGTGTGACGACGCGCGTTTGAGTCAAAGGGTGAGATTCTGACTAAACGATGAATCCCCGATTCGCCTTTTAGATACCCATAGGCAAATTCACCATCGATCTGAACCGTCACAGACTTCAATCCTCCCTCCGCTTCCAGTATATCCACCGTTTCGTGTTGATATGAATGACGTTCAGCCCATCTGATATACATTCTATGCAACATCTGAGCCCAATCACAGGCCTCGGTACCGCCCGCGCCAGCGTGTATCGTAAGGAAACAGGAGTTGCGATCAACCTCTCCAGACATGAGTTCAAAGATTGTTAATCGGTCAAAACGATCGCTGATATCGTTTAAAACTGTTTCCAGCTCAAGCGCTTGAGTCTCATCAGCCTCATCTTCCGCCAATTCCAATAGAACCGCCGCGTCTTCTATATCAGAAACCAAACTTATCCAAGGCTCATATCTGCCGCGCAACGCCTTCATGGAAGAAATTATTTTTTCAGCTTTACCGGGATCGTTCCAAAAATCAGGCGCCGCACTGAGTTCTTCTTTTTCTTTTATGGCTTTTTCTAACTTTTCCGGGTCAAAGATGCCCCCAAGTTTCAAGGATACGCGCCTTAAGACTAAGCACTTGAGGTTTTAGATCAGAAATCAACATATCGTCTCCTCACAAATAACTACCGGAGCTTACGAAAAAGCGCGTCTTATGTCAAACCGCTCTGGACGGAAGGCTTTTCTACCGAATAATATAATATCATGATACGACAGGTACGTCGCTTTTTTATCCTAAGCCTCTCGGTCGCCGCCGTTTTCGCTTTATCGGCCCAAACCACTTCATCTGAAGAGGGGTCCGTTTTTGCTCCCTTTGTTTCGCGGATTCGCGTGGCTGTTAAGGATGACCTTGTTAAGGTTAGCTGGTTGGATTCTCATGACGCTATAGGACCAGTTTTTCTTTACCGTTCCAAATACGTCTTTTCCTCTTCCTCTCTACCGAAGGCCGAGCTAGTAACAGAGCTGCCCTATGGCACTCAATCATATATCGACCACCCCCCATCAACCGGTCCTTGGTATTATTTCGTCGCCGCCAGCGATGAACAAGGGACTCGCTATGATATACTATTACCCTTCGGCAATACCTCAGGGGCGCCAGTAAGCGTGACTCTTAAAACAGAGACTGATACAGAAAGCGTCGAGGCCGATAGCGGAGAGACTATAAAGACTGAAGCCTCAGCTCTTTCCAAGGAGGAAACGGCAAGCGTCGTTCCAGCTCCGACTGAGATGACTTTGGTTTCTCCACCCTCAACTCAGCCACAGTCAATGACCGCCAGCGATGAAAACGTGGATTCGAATCCAACGGCGAAGATTGAAGAAAAGGCGGTAACAGTACAGGCCTTAGCGCCTCTCGTATCAAAACCAGCATTTTCCGCCGTAACGGCATCCGTTAACGGTGATGCGGTTGAGATAAATTTCAAAGCCGAAAGAAAAGTTGTATCAGCCCTCCTTTATCGTAGCGCGACACCGCTACGGCGCGTGGCTGATCTGCTAGACGCTATTATCGTTTTAGCCGGACCTCCAGAAGCGCCAATGATCGATTATCCCGTTCCAGGTATAGCGTATTATTATGCGTTGCTGGATGAAAACGAATTAAAAAGCGGTTCAGCCCTTATCGAAATTGGTGTTAACACGACGGTACAAGCCGCTACCGTTCCCGCTGGCTTGTACCGTATCGGTTTGCCTGGTCCTTCCAGCGATCTTCGGTCCATGCCGCTGCCGCTCATCTCATTACATTCTTTAGGAGAAACATCGCCAAGCTTAACGCCTAGCCCGCTTTCGCCTGAGGCCACCAAAATTATTAAGCGCCTTGTATCAGTAACAGAACCCAAAGAGCTGTCCGAACGCCGCCCTCGCGTTTTTCCACAGGACTTAGAAGCGCCCGCTGGCGGAGAAGAGTACACCCTTCGTTCTATCGTACAGGGCACTTTCGCGAAACGCGATTGGCGGAAAGCGATTACGGAACTGTCTGGCTACCTCTCTCTTTCACGTACGGCGTTAACTGAGGCCAGGGCTCGATTTTACTTAGGGCAGAGTTATTATTTTCAAAACCAGTATCGCGAAGCTTTGTTTGAATTCCTTTTGGTTCAAGAGCAATACAGCGCTGAGGCCCGCGAGTGGATACAAGCGGTCCTTCGTCATTTAATTGATGTTTGAAGACTATCAGATAGGTGTATCGCATCAGCGCATTGATCGTAACAGCCGCCTCAATTCGGGATCAGCAATTATTAGCTTCCCGGCTTGATCGGCTTGTTTGTTTTGATTGGCTATAAGCGTATCGCCTTCGGCGACTTTATCGTAAAAGCCCTTGCGGCTAATAGTACCCAGAGAGATTTCCTCATCCGTTTCATCCACGGTGAACGATCCAATAATATCCTCATC
Source organism: uncultured Treponema sp. (assembly GCA_964546285.1). Classification (GTDB taxonomy): domain Bacteria; phylum Spirochaetota; class Spirochaetia; order Treponematales; family Breznakiellaceae; genus CAZJJK01. The sequence goes on from CAZJJK010000001.1 coordinate 82,172, forward strand.
AACAAAAGCCAAGCCCAGCCCTTCCGCAGCCGGCCTAAGCGTTCCACTCATTAGGATATCATAGACCTGCCCAACCTGAACTCCATCAATTCTGCCTTTATCGATAATACCTTGTCCTGATTTACGAATTAACAATCGCGCGCGAAAAGGCATATCATAATTCAGTTTATCCACGATTATACGCGCCGCGTCTCTTAAGCGATCTCCGCCTGTTCTATACGCGGAATAACTAGCCGCATGAGAGCCGGTACGCGCGACATATAATTCCGCGCTGAGCGCTAGATCGCGATTACCCTCTTTAAGCGATATAATAAAAAAGTAATCCGCATCCGCTAATCTTGCTTCTTGAAAGGCGGCGGCGAAAGAGCTCTGCTTAAGAGCGACATCCGCGATAGCGATAGACCCATCATGAACAAGATAATCTCTTATGGTTTGAGCCGCTGTTTCGCCCGCGTCGACATGACCACCGCTCTGTCCTCCAAGTGTCATTACAGCGACAGTCCAATGCCTACGATCCAAGAAGTCGGGTTCTACCCCCCATCGTCGATGTAAAGCGTCTGATAAAAGTGAGTCATACGCTTCAATCGCGTCATTAATCACTTGGTTAGACATTCCCAATTCTTGGATAAAACGCAGCTCCGCCAATTGCCGCGCGGGATAAGCGGCGGCTCCAAGTAAATCCGCGTATAGCTTCCGCTCCGCGGCGTAAGGATTCAACCTAAGGCCGCGTCGATATTCAAATAGAGCTTGAGAACTGAAATTTCTTTCTTGATATTCAGCCGCCTTTGCGAAATGGTAGGCCGCCGCTGGCATCCGTTCGATAGATTCAACGCCGGTATCGCTTAATAAAAGCCTTTCCCAACTAGCGCGGACAAATTCGTCATTTGGATCTATGGAAAGAGCCGATTTTAAAATGCTTCTGGCTTGATCATTCATTCCCAGTTTGACAAACGCTAGAGCTTTAAGATACCAAGCCGAAACATTAAGACGATCAAGAGCGATTAAACGGTCCGCGCTTTGCGCCGCTTCAGCCCAAGCCTCTCGACGGTATTGAACGGGGGCGAGTAAAGACAAGGCGGGTCTATAATCGCTTTTATACAGCAAACAACGCTGTACCGCGTCAAGCGCTCCGTCTAGATCGCCAGAGATAGAATCCAGATACGCGGAATAATATAAGGTTTTATAATCATCCGGATGGGCTTTTACAGCCCTATCCGCGAAAGCGCGAGCTTGATCAGTCTGACCTAAGGAACCAAGGACAAGGGCTAAAGACAAAAGAGCGTTTCGATCATCAGGATATCTTTGGACCGCGGAACGATATCTAGCGGCCGCTTCACCAATCTTTCCCATAGCCAAATCCAGTTCGGCTGCCGTAAAAAGGGCTTCTTTATTATACGGCTCCTGCCTCAATAGATCGGAAATTAAAAGATCAGCCGTATTAAAATCTCCAAGCGCTATCAGAATAGCGGCTTCTAAATTAATCAGTTCAAAGTCGCTAGATCGAAGTTTTCTAGCCTGCCTAACCCATGATAAAGCCTGGTCGTATTCCTCCAAAGCGAAATAGCATTCAGCCAATGCCGCTATCGGGTCAGCGTAACGTGGATTAAGACTCAAAGCTTCCAAGAAATATTCCGCCGCGCCATACCAATCTTCCGCCGCCGCCCTAGCTAGGCCGCTTTTATAAAACTCAACAGCCTGATTTTCGCTATAAAGCGGAGCTTGGGAAAAAAGCAAAACAAAGAATGATAATAGGATGAAATAACGCGGCGAACGCGATCTCATTTTGTAGCATCCTTTTTAACAATGATTTTCACGGTGTTTATTTTATGCCCGTCCATTTCCTGAATGATAAAATCGATCCCTGAATAAGCGACCTTTTCAAACCTTACCGGTATCTTACCGAAAAGATCAAAAACAAAGCCGCCAAGCGTGTCAAAATCCTCAACTGGCAATTCCAGGCCAAGTTCTTCAGCTAAATCATCAAGATTCACGCGAGCGTCGCAAAGGAAAACGCCTTCGCCTATACGTAATATATCCTCGCGTTCGTTATCAAATTCATCTTGAATATCACCAACTATTTCCTCAATGATGTCCTCCATGCAAACGATGCCTGACACCCCGCCGTATTCGTCAACCGCTACAGCGATATGTACTCGTTTACGTTGAAGCTCCCTCAATAAGGCGTCTATATGTTTTGATTCGGGGACAAAATAAGGCTTGCGTAATAATTCATCAATTTGAAAATCTTGAGCTTTTACAAGATAACGCAGCAAATCCTTTACATATAAAACCCCAATGACATTATCGATAGTCTCTTTATAGACTGGAAAACGCGAATGGCCGCTTTCCGCGATACGATCAAACAACTCCTCACGCGTAGAATCCACTGAAAGGAATACCGTATCTATACGTGGAACCATTACTTCTTTAACGGTTGTTTCTGATAACTCAACAACGCCCCTGATCATATCCCGCTTTTCCACGTTCAATTGATCATACGCGTCTTTTTCTACAGCGGGCTTGGAAAAGACACGTTTGAACATCCTTATAATGCTCATACGATGATCCTCTCCTTCCTGGTTTCCCGCACAATTTCCTCCTGTCGCCGAAGCATCGGCCTATCTGGATCATTATCCTCATGATCCATTCCATCAAGATGCAAAAGCCCATGAACAATCAAACGTCTCAATTCCTCATCTACTTCCACATTAAAATAGTCGGCATTTTTTCTAAGCGTATCCATTGATATGACGATATCACCCGCCACAAACCTAGTACCACATTGACTATCAACAAAAGAGCCGCCATCGCTAAAGGATAAAACATCCGTCGCTTCGTCTAATCCGCGATACCGTGCGTTCAGTTCCCGAATATTTTGATCACCGCAAAGCAAAATAGACACATCCCAATTATCTTTTCCTAATATGCGTAAAATAAGCTCAACGTACGCGCATAATCTATCAACAAAGCCCGCCTCGCTGGCGTCTTCGCTAATTATATCAACACGATTCATTATGGAGCCTCTTTCACCTTTGGATACTCTATCCTATTGTGAAAATATCCCGCTAAAACACGCGCGAAAGCCTTCTTTATCAATTCAAGATCTCGGAATGTTAATTCCGACTCCGAAAGTTGACCCTGACTGAATTTTCCCATGATGATTTCTTGTATAAACTTTTCCATCTTAGCCATAGTCGGTTTTTTAAGGCTCCGTATAGCCGCTTCAACGGAATCGGCTAACATCACCACGGCTGATTCTCTTGTCCTAGGCGGATTACCCGGATAGGAGAAATCATCCGGCTTAACCTGATCTTCCCTTTTAAGCGCTTCGTTATAAAACCAAGTAATTACAGAGTTGCCATGATGTTCGGAAATTATATCGATCAGGACCTGTGGCAGACGCAAACTTCTCGCTTTTTCTATACCGAGTTTAACATGGCTTCTAATAACAGTGGCTGATAAACGCGGCGCCAATTCCTCATGTTTATTATAGGCCGCTTGATTCTCTATAAAATACTCAGGCTGGTCTATCTTGCCGATGTCATGATAATAGCCGCCAACCCGCGCTAAAAGCGCGTCCGCTCCTATTTCCTGACAAGCCGATTCAGCCAGATTCGCCACCATCACGGAATGGCTATATGTCCCTGGAGCGACAGTCAACAAGCGTTTTAATATTGGCGCGTTCAGATCCGATAATTCCGTAAGTCTAAATGTCGTGGCGGCGTTAAGCGCTTGTTCAAGCAGCGGAAGCAAACCCAACACCAATAAAGTACCGACAAGGCCATTAAAGGCCGCCCAAAAAAGTATGGAAGGATAGACCGATACCGCGGCTTCTTGCCAAAACAATAAAATTATCGCCAAAAATATATGGACAACAGCTAGAAGAGCTCCCGCCTTCAATAGATCCATCCGCTTTTCAACACCGCGAAGCATAAAGGCCCCTGATGCGCCAGACAACACGGCAAATACGAATGAAGCTGGATCAAATAAACCAGCGACATAGGCGGCTAAGGGGAAGCTAACGATTACGGCTACAGCTACACGCGGATTCATTAGGACAGCGCAAATCATGGCGAATAAAGCGGTTGGGACATAAACGGCGCGCAAAGCGGAGCTGGAAGCGAAGAATAGATCAATTAAGGCGACAATGAGGATATAAAGCGGCGCCGCGGCCGCCAACACATAAATTTCTTCTTGATTTAAGCTTCGCCCGGCCATACGCGGTCCAGCCAAAAATAGGGCAACGCCAAGGATTATCAATAACAAGCCAACGATAGCTAGACCTCGGTTCACACTATCATCAACCTCTGCCGTCCCCAACGCTTGAAGTTTTACTATATCAGCCTCCGTCACGACAAAACCCTTACGAACTATTGATTCTCCTTGCTCAATACGCTTAAGAACAGGTTTGGCTTTTTCGGAAGCTAACAAACGCCTTTTGTCGGTTTCCTCAGGAGAATAAAAAACATTTTCCACAATAAACGCTTGAAGCAGACTGGAGGCTACGCTCTTAAAAGTTGAAGGATATTCCCCGTTCGCGACAAGAACATCGATCCTGGCCGATATACCATTAAGCGTCATCACACTATTTTTTTCGTAATTTTCCGTGAGAGATCCGCCATTATGCGGCCTTATCAATTCAACGCTTGAGGATATTGTTGTCAGAGCCTCCTCTGGCAAAGACCAAATACCTTCTTCATATAGCTTTTCCAAAACTGAACGCAACTGATCTAACGAACGTAAATCACCAGTACCACGAAATAGCGCGATAAGCGTTTCAGTATCAAAATATCCGGGAAAGTCACGCCTCAATCGCTCAGCGAAGGCCGCTGGACCTATATCGCTTTCAAGAAGTTCAGAAACCCGTTCAGAAAAGGAAATGAACTGTGAAATGGCATGTCTGCTCGTTTCCGCCGATAAAACAAACACCGCCGGAACCTGAGCTTGGAGAGCTTCCAGCCCTAAACGTGTAGCTTCCTCATCGACATAGGAGACAGGCCGATCGGCGACAACATCGCGTTCAGCCACCTTACCCGCCTCAAAGTCGTCATAAATTCTTTGCAAGCGATTTTTAGCGCCGGCGTTGCCAACAGAGATAACGCAAACCACAAGAAAGGCGCCCGCCACAACTAGGCTTGGTCCTCGCCGAACCTTTGGAAGCGCTAAAGAGCCAAACCAGGGCAGCCTGGAGCTTTCTTTATTCCGTCTCGCGTTCATAAGCGTTTATAATTTTCTTGATAAGCGGATTTCGCACAACATCCTTAGTATTTAGATAGGAAATATTCACGCCCTCTACATCAGTCAGCAATTTTATGGCATGAAGCAGTCCAGATTCCATTCGCCGAGGCAGATCTACTTGAGTGACATCACCGGTAATTATTGCCTTTGAGCCTTCCCCAATCCGAGTTAGAAACATCTTCATCTGTTCTTTGGTTGTATTTTGAGCCTCATCTAGGATAATGACACAATCATTCAGGCTGCGTCCGCGCATATAAGCCAACGGAGCGATCTCTATCGTTCTAGCCTCATCCAACCTTCTTATCGTTTCATAAGGAAGTATAGTTTCCATAGCGTCATAAAGCGGTCTAAGGTATGGATTTATCTTTTGGGCTAAATCTCCGGGCAAAAAACCTAGGCTCTCGCCAGCTTCTACCACGGGGCGGGTCAGTACCAGCTTACGTCGCCGTTTTGACAGCACATCCTTCAAGGCTTCGGCGACGGCTAAAAAGGTTTTACCCGTACCAGCTGGACCAACGCAAAACACGATATCATGGCGGCGAATTGCTTGTATATATTTTACCTGATTAACGCCTCTAGGAAAGACTGGAGTAAACCCATGCGGCACCTTGATCACCGAATCCTGAAACATCGCTTCCTGCGAGCGGGTTTCAGGGTCACTTAAGCCCTCAATAATGGTCTTTATATAATCGGGAGAAGCTTCTTCACCCTGCCTAACGATTTGAGCGATGCGATCAATTACATCTTTAAACAGGAGATCCACATTGTGCGGCGCGTCATCAAAGTATAATTCGTTGCCTCTCGCCGCTACCTTCCCCCCAAGGGCGCTTTCAATGAGTTTTAGATTTTCATCGTTGGCGCCGCATACCCCGCTGAGGATTTCCGCGTTTTCTAAGACGATAGTCAACCGGACGTCCCATACGCCTTTGCGGCGTCATAAGATAGAATAACGAACCGGCTCTCTGGCCGTAACGTAGCTAAAGATTTTAGCGGCACCCAAGAACTCCGTCAAGATCGAAATCAAGAAGCGTAAAAATAATAGCGAAAAATCCTTGTCGCCATATTTTTCCGCTTTCTTAAGCGTAGAACCTGTTAAGATTTAAGAAATCAGCTTTAATAAAGAAGCTCATCCTCTATTCTTAACCCCTTTACTTAAAAGCGAAACCATCCTTATCGTCTTTAATCTCCGTCTTAAATTCGCTAAAGGGAAGCCATTGGATTAAAAAAGACAGCGCGTTATTGAAACGATAAATTCTATTAACGTTGTCTAAATAAGGAGTTACTGAAAGTGAAAGCTTAGCGTTCCAATCTCCTAAATAATGAGTGGCGGTAAAAGCCAAACTACGTAGTTTAAATCCAGACGCGCGTCTATCCGCCTCCCTAAAAAAATTGAATGATTTGAGCAGATCGATAAATATGTTTTTTTCACCCGGTAATGACTGAATCCCAAAATCCAAAAAAGGAAGGTCTTGAATATAGCGATATAAGACAGAATTCTGTGACACCGATGAAAACGATAAGTCTAGAAATTTATGAATTTTAAATGTTGATCCAAAGGTAAAACTCATTGTGGATTGGGTTACTCGAAGCAAATCCAAGCTTAATGAACTAGACAAATCCAGAGACGCGGAAACACGATTTAGCCAAAATGGTTCTATCGCATCACTAAACTTATAGGAGAGTATCAAATTTTTTGGATGCAAGGCTTCAGAATCCAGCGAAAGACGCCACCCAAGATTTTGATCCCAATAATAGGAACGTGTTTTTGTAGCGTTAAATTGCGCGTTAAAAGTGTCAAGACTCAAGGAAGTCTCAAAATTCGTAAATTCATTAATATCTGGGTTATAAACTACTTTTTGAGTAAGTGACTTTTTCGAATCAAAAATAATTTTTTCGTTGAGGCTTATCGGATTTAATTTAAAAATGGAGCCTTTACTAACCGCGCCGATGCTTACGCTTGTCGTTGAAATACCGGCATTTATAGTAGATGAGAGAGAGAAACTTGTATCACGAGGCGGTAATTCGGCCTTTAGGTTTAGGGATTGAGTTTGGTCATAGATGAGAGCGGAAAAGTTAAATGACAGAGAATGAGAGCTGATAGACTCCTTGTCCCACGATGGACCGGTTATTTCCCATTTGGGGACGCTTGCCGAACCGACGAAGGCCACTTCCGTTAGCTCGCCGCCAATAACGTAAGAAACGCTACTTGAACCCCAGGTCATATCACCAGAAAAGGGTTTTGAATTAAAACCGGCGCTAAGCGAGCTCTTGAAAAAAGTTAGACTATAATCTCGCTTTATTGCCGCCTCTCTTTCACTCGGTGTATCATAGGCGGCAACCGAGTCGTTGAGATACGGATGCGTTTGCAATGAGGCATTGGCTTTCAGCGCTAGAGTAATATCCGCGAGTCCGTTGGAAGAAGCATAGTGCCCCGCTATCTCGCTTGATGCTTTCGCTGTAGTCAATACACTTGTAAAGCTGTCCCAACTCACAGCGTCTATGCTATTCACGCCATCCTGCCCGTTTGGAAAAAACGCGTCAAGCGTTAAACTTGGGGACAAAGAATAACTAAGATCCATCGATGCCGTTGGCGATACCCGTGATAAGTCAAACCGTTGGCTTAGGTCCGGCGGCTTTAGAATAGCGGCCGTTCCTGGCGCTCCCTTTTGTCCTTGCGTTACATCATTTTCTGGTTTTTTTTCATCAAAACTTTCGCCCCATGGTGATCGAGGCACGCCAAATCCAAAAAAATCATCCGCGGCTTCATCTTTTTTAGAAGCACCGTCTGCCACGGTATCTTTTTTTAATACCGATGACCATGAATAGGGCTTACCTGAAATGGCCGAGGTAACTGAAATAATATTGAACTTATCGGGATAAAAAAAACTTCGATTGGGCGAATACTGACTGACGCTTTTATCATCCCCTTTACTAAAACTAAGAGAACTGGATGCGCTGGATACAGAAAATGCACTTATGTATGGCGCTAAATCCTTTATATCTGGGCGATATGAGGTAGAGATTTTCCACTGAAAGGTAGAGATTACCCCCGCGCTAGAATCCGCTGACTCAGCCGCCGCCCCCTGCTTAATAATATTGAACCAATCCATATTTTCTGAACGGTTTAAAAAATCCTGATCCACAAAAGGATCGGAATACAGAGGGAAAGACCAGCTAAACGGAAAAACCTCAGTTTTAAGGCTGCCCTCCGCCTTAAGCCTAAACCTAAAAGGATAACGTAGTGAAAAAACGGTAGAATAGTTCCAATCGCTGGAACCGTCCGCCGCGTATGGCGTATAGTTTACCCCAAGCTTGTTAACGGTACGGCTAAACGCGATTCCGGCGGACAGGCTTAAATCCCCAATTTGCCCTTCGCCTGGCCAATCCAGGGTAAAACCTAGATATGCGCCTAGATTCGCGTATATATCTATCAAAAGAGCCAATCGTTTCCCATCGTCGGGGCTAGCTTTACTTCCGCTTTTTCGTAGAAACAATCCATCCTGGACGGTATTTGGACTCTCTTCGGTTTGTAATATCTTCATAATAGAACTTTCTGACTTAGTTGCCGGTTTTGGTTTCCCTAAAATATAACTTGTCGTTTGAACATAGGAACCGACCCTGGGTCTATAGCCAAGAACTGGATGAAAGATAAGTTCATCCCCGGGCAGATAAAAAAAAGGTATATACAGAAGAGGTATCTCGCCTACCTTAAGGACGGCGTTTGACACGGCCCATTCAGAGCTTGGCAGCAACCAAATTCGGGACGCCTCAAGCGACCAATAGACATCTTTTTCCGCGGCGGTACGTATTTCGGCGTCTCCAAGTATCGTAACATCATCGCCGGTTTTAGCGATAATATCTCCCTTAAATATATAGGCGACACTCTCACCTTTTTGGCTTTTTTCAGAAGCCCCGCTAAGGAAAACGCCGGTAAAATCGTTTAGATCGATGTTTAACGATTGGCCGCGAAATATTTCGGCTGAGGCGGAGCCGCTCTGAGAATATTCCACATCGCCATAAGCGCTGACACTGTTTTTTGTTCGGTTGTAAATGATTTCGTCCGCTTTTATCCTATGGGTCGTTTCCCCGTCCTTAAGGCTTACAACCACCGCGCCAGAAAGCCGCGCGTAATCTTCTCCCACAGCTTCCAAACTAAAGTATTCAGTTGAATGCGCGCTCTCAACAACTATGGAAAGACCTTCATTCTCCGTTTTTTTCACAGCTGCCTGGGCGGAAAGCCCAAAATGAGCGCGTAAACGGGTGCTTAGGTTTTCTTTTGTGCCGGATTCATCCAAACCCAGATCACGACACCAAGCAAGCAATTCCTGAAAGGTGGCTGTACGTATATCTAAATCCAAACGGCGCTCTTCATCGCTAATCAAGTCCGCCGCCATAGCGTCTTCGCTTGATTCACGTAAAGGCGCCTCTGTCTCCGCTGTTTCTTCTTGGCCGAAGACCCCTTGAGAAAACGCGAAAACCAGCGCCAGGCTTATAGCACATAGCCGCGTTAAACCAAGGTAAGACCGTCTCATGTCTGTTTATCCAAAACGGGCTTGAGATAGTGTCCGGTGTATGAATGCGGATATTGGGCAAGCTGCTCCGGTGTGCCGGATATAATCAGATGCCCTCCCCGTTCACCACCTTCCGGCCCTAGATCGATCACTCGGTCGGCTTGAGCGATAACATCCAGGTTGTGCTCTATCATCACAACCGTATTTCCCGTATCCGTTAAACGTTGAATAACATCCATAAGCTGTTTAACATCGGCGAAATGAAGCCCAGTTGTCGGTTCATCCAGAAAATAAAGGGTTTTCCCCGTAGATCTTTTTGATAGCTCCAGCGACAACTTAACCCGTTGGGCTTCTCCTCCGGATAAGGTCAAGGCCGACTGTCCTAATTTGATATATCCTAAACCGACCGAAAGGAGCGTTTCTAGTTTTCGCGCGATATTAGGAATTACGGCGAAAAACCCAGCGGCTTCCTCTATGGTCATATCCAAGACCTCAGCGATATTTTTCCCCTTATACCTGATCTCCAGCGTTTCGCGATTAAAACGTTTGCCGTGACAAACATCGCAAGTTATATACACATCCGGAAGAAAATTCATTTCAATCTTTATCGTTCCGTCGCCCTGGCAATTTTCGCAGCGCCCGCCCTTAACATTAAACGAAAAACGCCCAGCTTTATACGCTCTGATTTTAGCTTCCGGTAAACTCGCGAATAGATCGCGAATTCCACTAAAAACGCCAACGTAGGTCGCGGGATTAGAGCGCGGCGTTCGACCTATCGGACTTTGATCTATATTGATCACCTTATCCAAATACTGAATACCATCCAAACTATCATAGGCGCCTTCCGGTCTATTTCCCCGCAGCAGTTTATTGGCGACCGCGGGATAAAGAATATCCTCTAATAAGGTTGATTTTCCTGAGCCGGATACTCCTGTTACGCAGGTGAAGGCGCCTAACGGTATCTCTATATCAATCCCCTTGAGGTTGTGCTCCCTGGCTCCACGAAGAATTAACGCTTTTCCATTTCCCGTGCGTCTTTTCTTCGGAACCTCCATAAATAAATTTCCAGCTAAATAACGGCCGGTCACACTCTCGGGGTTATTCATAATTTCGTTTGGACTACCCTTTGCGACCACCTCCCCGCCATGAACGCCGGCGCCAGGCCCAAGATCCACAATATAGTCGGCTGTACGCAGGGTCTGCTCGTCATGCTCAACTACAATAACCGTATTGCCTATATCACGTAAATAAATAAGCGTATCTATCAAACGTTGATTATCGCGTTGGTGCAGGCCGATAGAAGGCTCGTCCAATATATAAAGCACGCCAACTAAGCTTGATCCAATTTGAGTCGCTAAACGAATACGCTGGGCCTCGCCCCCTGATAGAGTCGCCGCCTTACGTTCCAAGGTGAGGTAATCAAGACCCACATTTTTCATAAAGCCCAAACGAGCGACTATTTCTTTAATAATCTGGTCCGCTATCCGCCTATCGGTTTCACTGAATACCGCTTCTTGAAAGAAAGACAAGCTGTCCGCTACCGATAAATTAGATAGCTCCCATATATTTCTGCCAGCGACGCTTACGGCCAGAGCTTCCGGCCTGAGCCGCTTGCCGCCACAGCTGCCGCATGGCTTTTGACTCATATATTTCTCAAGCCATTCCTTAATGCCGGGCGATTGGGTTTCACGATAGCGGCGTTTTAAGTCTTCAAGAATCCCTGGAAATTTAGACTTAAACTCAAATTTACCCGTTTTATCGCGATTCTCATACACCATTTCTATAGGCTCATCGCTGCCGTATAGAATAGCGTTCATGACTCGTTTGGGCAATTTCTCAAAGGGCGTATCCAAACTAAAACGATAATATTTCGCTAAGCTTTCAAAACGGCTACGCTGCCAGGCGGCTTCTGGATTATACGGTATAGCCCCGCCTTCATTAAATGAAAGCGAGGGATCTGGGATAACCAGAGTGGGATCAAATTCCAACTTCAATCCTAAACCGGCGCATTCCGGACAGGCGCCAAAAGGATTGTTGAAAGAGAATAATCTTGGTTGAAGTTCTGGAATGGATATACCGCATAATGGGCAGGCGGCTTTTTGGCTAAAAAAATATTCCTCGTCACCAGCGTCGTTTTGCCTTATGACAACCAGCAAGCCGTCTGACGCGCCTACCGCCGCTTCCACCGATTCAGCTAAGCGGCCGCGCCCTTCTGCCTTAATGATCAAACGATCCACGACAAGTTCAATTGTATGTTTCTTTTGTTTATCTAGTTGTATATCGTCATCCAGAGATAGCATTTCCCCGTCTATTCGAGCTCTGACATAGCCCGCCTTACGAGCATCTTCCAATATTTTATGGTGTTCTCCCTTTTTTCCGCGAACCGTTGGCGATAGGATCTGAATTTTAGTATCTGGAGGCCAATCCATAATTGTATCAATAATTTGATCTAGTGGCTGTTCCTTAATGGTTCTGCCGCAGTTAGGGCAATGAGGGACACCTATACGGGCATAAAGCAAACGATAATAATCATATATTTCCGTGACGGTACCGACCGTTGATCTTGGATTTTTATGTGTGGTTTTCTGTTCAATAGAAATAGCCGGTGAAAGCCCTTCAATATAATCCAAATCCGGTTTATCCATACGCCCAAGAAATTGCCGGGCATAGGCCGATAAACTCTCAACATAACGCCGTTGACCTTCGGCAAAAATGGTATCAAAGGCCAATGAGCTTTTTCCCGAACCGGATAAACCGGAAATGACGATTAGCTTGTCCCTAGGCAGCTCAATATCGATATTTTTAAGATTATGTTCCCGAGCGCCTTTAATGATGATCTTTTCCATGAGAAACATAGCATACCCTGACCGATAAGGCCGGACAAGTCCCTAGAGCCCAAAATTCAGTCTTTTTACTTAATATTTGTATAGCTCAGCCCTGTCCTTGACTGCTTTCGCTACGCATGGTATTTTCCAGCCCTCGGGCGCTTAGCTCAGCTGGTCAGAGCGTCTGGTTTACACCCAGGAGGTCACAGGTTCGATCCCTGTAGCGCCCAAAGCTCCGAGTCTGTCTGCGGTTTTAATCCAAAAAGAAGCGCAGCCGTTTTTTACCTATGCGATAAAGCGGTATTTTTCCTTTACCTTTCTTAAGGCGTAAAACCCGCCAATTCCGCGATCCGCGAACGAACTGTCTCGGCTAAGGCGCGCTTTTTTTCGCTGGAAAGGCCTTTGGTGGGCATAGCTTCACCGTAGCGCACAATGACATCAGCCGGTCCAATACGGCTTCTTTCTTCCCAGACGCGCCAACTACCGCGTATCGCCACGGGAACTATAGGCGCGTCCGACAGAGTAGCTAGTTTCATAGCCCCCGCGCGAAATGGCAAAAGACAATCGCCCCTGCTGCGCGTGCCCTCAGGAAAGATAATCATAGCGCCGCCTAAGCGAATGCGTTCGGCGCCGGCGACTATCGCTTTGTAAGCCTTACCGGTATTTTTCCTGTCTATTAGAACGCCGCCTAAAATCCAGACCCAGAAACCAATCATCGGCATAAAAAGGACTTCTTTTTTCGCGGTAAAACCGAAAGGCCGCGGTATGGTAGCCAGCGCGACTAAAAGATCAAAATCCCCCGGATGATTGCCGACAAAACAGACACCCTCGTTTTTAGGAATGGCTTCAAGACCAGACACCAATAAACGTGATCCGGTAGCGGCTATAGCCGCTTTAGCCCAATAACGACCGACTACCCACATGATAAAGGCGGCGGTCTTACCTAAACCAATCAGCCAAAACAAAAAACAAAAGAGCCCTATTGGAATGGCTAAAAACAAAGACAGCCATAAGCCGCTGAAAAACAAGATGGTTCTAAGCATAGATCGGTTCCCGAAGCATAAGGCTTCTAAGCTTATTCATAGGGCGACACCGTTTTCTTTCAGCCATTCGCGGGCGCTAGCGGCGTCTTTCCATAAAATGGCCTGTACGCCAAGGGCGGCGGCGCCATCGATATTGGCTTGAAGGTCATCGAAAAAAACCACATCGGATGGCGGCAGGTCTAATCCTGATAGCAATTTATTGTAAAAAACCTTATCAGGCTTATTTGAGCCCAATTCACAGGAATAGACACCGACATCAACGGCGCTGAAAATGGGAAAACGCTTTCGCGCAAGGGCAAGAAATTCATGCGGCATATTGGAAGCTATGGCGACTTTTAGTCCGGCCGCTTTACAGTCATCCATTAATTTCACCGTATCGGTGTTAAGCGTAGCCCAACTTTCCAGGTCGCAACGCGCTAAGGCGGCGATTGTTCCTTCATCCGCCGCTTTACCCATAGACAGAAGTAATTGTTTATAAAAATCAGAGGCGGCGATATCGCCCCGATCATAATCGTTACGGTGATTACGGATATAAGCTATAATCGCGTCCTCCGACAAGTCGGCGATTACTCCCAACATCGACATAGCGCCTTCTTCCTGAGGCAGGGATAAAACATTGCCATAATCAAACGCGACCGCTTTTATACTCATTCCAGCTCCTCCTACACAAGCTCAACCGGCCAACGCGGCCAATTTCTCTCGAATAAATTCACTTTTTTGCTTCAATCCGACGGCTCCAGTTTTTAACACTAAAACATTTGGCGCTTTAGCGTCCAACATTACTCTTCCTGGGCTCTCCTTGATTAAGCGTACCACGCGGTCCGCTTTAACACGAGAGACCCGCGCGAACTCAACGCGAGCCATACCGCCTCGCTCACGCAGTGACGAAATCGCCAAATCCTTACAGATAATACGGATTTCCGCTAAAGCCATAAGACTGTACGCTTCATCCGGCAAGGGACCAAAACGATCCAAAAGCTCGGCGTATACCCGCTCAAACTCATCACGGGTTTGGATGGCCGCTATTTTTTTATACACTTCCATCTTTTCCTGCGCCGAATCGATGTAAGAATCCGGAATATACCCGGAATACTCAAGCTCTAAGTAGGTTTCCGTCTCAGCCTCATAGTGATCATCCTGAAGCTTTCTGACCGCCTCATCCAGCAGACGCAGATACAGATCAAAGCCTACCGCGTAAATATCGCCGGATTGCTCCCTGCCAAGAAGGTTACCCGCGCCTCGGATTTCCATATCCTTCATAGCGATTTTAAAACCGCTGCCCAATTCCGTAAAGTCCGATATAACTTGGAGCCGTTTCATCGCCACTTCCGATAAGGCCCGATCTTTCGGATAAAATAAGTACGCGTAAGCGATACGATCCGAACGCCCGACCCGACCTCGGAGTTGGTATAATTGCGAAACGCCATACATATCCGCGCGATCAATAATTATCGTATTGACGTTTGGAATATCAATTCCATTTTCAATAATTGTTGTGGAGACAAGAACATGGAAGCCCCCGTGGATGAAACGGTGCATAACATCTTCCAGATCGCCGGCGGCCATCTGGCCATGAGCGACATCCACCAACAACTCCGGGGTTAGCCTTTCCACCATTCGGCGGACTTCATTTAAGCTCTCAACACGATTGTGAAGAAAGAAAACTTGCCCGCCTCTTTCGGCTTCGCCTCGGATAGCTTCCGCTATACGCTCTTCAGCGAATTCATCGATCCGCGTTTCTATAGGGTGCCGATTGAGCGGCGGCGTTGTAAGCAAACTCATGTCCCGTATTTTCAACAGCGACATATGAAGGGTTCTTGGGATTGGGGTGGCGCTAAGGCTGAGACAATCGATATTGGTTTTAATTTCCTTGAGACGTTCTTTATCCTTAACGCCAAAACGCTGTTCCTCATCCACCACAAGCAGCCCAAGGTCTTTATACATAACATCTTTTTGGATAATTCTATGCGTACCGACTAATATATCGATTTCTCCGCGTTTTAGCCGCTCTAACGCGCTTTTAATATTTTTACGTTCGATAAAGCGGGACAGCATAGCCACGCGTATAGGAAATTGAGCGAAACGCTCCTGAAAATTCTCGTAATGTTGCTCAGCCAAGATGGTAGTTGGAGCCAAGAAAGCTACCTGCTTCCCTCCCATCACCGCCTTAAAACAAGCGCGTACAGCGACTTCGGTCTTGCCATACCCAACATCGCCGCAGACCAAGCGATCCATGGGCGAGGGGCTTTCCATATCCCGCTTTATTTCCTCAACACAGCGCAATTGATCTTCAGTCTCATCAAACGGGAAAGCCGCCTCAAACGCGGTCTGCCATTCGGTATCACTGGGAAAGGCGAAACCTTGAGCGGCGCGCCGTTTTGAATAAAGGCTTATCAATTTTTCCGCAATGTCCTCTACGGATTTACGGACCCTTCCTTTTCTATTTTCCCAACTTTTAGAACCTATCTTATCCAGACGCGGCGGGGAACCTTCATTCCCAATATATCTTTGCACCATATTGACTTGTTCAATAGGTACAAAAACCGTCTCCTCATCGGCGTACAGTAGCCTTATATAATCTCTTTCATGACCCAGCGCCCGGATCCGTTCAATCCCCTCAAACAGTCCTATACCATAATTAACATGAACTACAAAATCACCAGGATTGAGCTCAACAAAGGTATCTATAACAGCGCTCCGAACCTGCTTAAGCGAACGGGGCGGCCTTTTCCTCCTGCCAAATATTTCATTTTCTTGTATTAAGATAAGCTTAATATCAGGCAGAGCGAATCCAGCGCTGAACGGTAAGGCGGCGACTATGGCCGGGGTATCTTTCAGCATATCCCCAAGTCTGCCAGCTTGAATATCCGACTCCGCTAGGACCAAAGTCTTCCAGCCGTTTTTCGCCAGTCCAGATAATTCTTCTTTCAGGTATGTAATATTTCCAAAGAAACTACGCGGCGGATCGCAATTAAGCGAAATTCGTTCCTCGCCGCCTTTCTTTAATCCAAAAAATGAAATACAGCGATGCCTCTCTTTCGCCAGCTCGTTAAAGTTCAATAAAATTTTCTCGGCGGGAGGTACCGCGCGTTCTCGCCTCGCCTTCACATAGAGGCCGCTATATTCCCGCTCCAAAGCTTCCATACCGTTTTGCAGACGTTCATAATCAAAAAAAACAACATGCGCCTTAGAGCTAAGATAGGAAAGAACGGAGACAGGAGCGTCAAAAGCCAGGGGATATATTATTTCCTCGCCAGCAACGGAACGACGGGTTATCAACGTTTCAATAATCGGCTTTATTAGTTCCTTATCATTGACACAGACGTTTAAATGGCGATCCACCATTTCCACGCGTTCATCGGTCCAAACCACTTCCTTAACCGGCGGAATAGCGAGTTCTCTGACAGAACCGAGACTGGCCTGTCCTTCCACCTCAAAACGCTTAATCGCCTCCAATTTGTCGTATTCGAATAAGAGTCTATACGCGCTATCCCCGCCTGGAGGAAAAATGTCCAAAACCTCGCCTCTAAGCGCGAATTCACCATGAAGCTGAACTCTAGGTACACGGTTATAGCCATAAGCGCTTAGCGACGCGGCGACCTTCACCGTATCAAAGCCAACGCCAAGCGATAAGCGGAGGACTAAAGACTTTATATAGTCTGGCGGCGGAACTGGCGTAAGGAAGGCGCGCTCCGATGCGATAACAACCCCTTCCTGGTTAAAAGCCAAATCCGCTAATACAGCCGAACGCTCGCCAAAAACCGCCGATAACGGAGCGGCATCCCGATACGGCAGCGTTCCCCACCAAGGCAAGCGCTTTACTTGAATTCCAGCGCTTAACAAATCCGATGCGAGACTTTCTTCTTCTACCTGAGTCGGTGTTACCACAAGCAGAGGACAAGGCGAACGATGATGGAATTCGGCTATCAACAAAGCGGCAAACGACGCTTCGGCGCCTTCCAAGGCGAGGGGGAAAGCTCCAGCGCTAAAGGCCGCTAAAGGTGCGGTAAAAGCCTTAGATTTTCGTATTTGGGCGAATAATTCAGGAAAGGATAAGGTATTCATGACGGATTCCGATTACTATAATAGCGAAATCTTTGATTGGGGAGCGCATTGTGAAACGATTGTCGTTGATCGCCGCCATCGTTATCGTCGTCATTGGGCACGCGAGCGCCTCGGATGTGGAAGTGACCATCCGGTTTTTCGATAAACGCATATACTATACAGAAGCGTCCAGCGGACCTATTTATGTTCAGATGACGCTCTCCAACCGCGGCGCCGACACTTTCCGTTTTAAGCTAGCGGATGAACGCGGCTTCAGTTTGGATTTCGATGTTAGGACAACGGCTAACCGCGCCCTAGACCCTTCTGAAATTCTTATCAGAAAGCGCAAGCAAGATCAATTGCTCTTTTTCCGTGAAGTAGCTCTTGAACCAGGCGAATCCTTCTCCTTTCATGAAGATCTTCGGTCCTATGTGTCCTTTCCCTCCCCTGGCGCTTATATCGTTCGAGCCTCATTCTATCCCGAATTACGTCGAACCTTGTCAGAAAACTCGACGCCCTTCGCCTTATTATCCAACTATCTTAACCTTAATATAAACCCACGTCCCTTGATAGACTCAGAAATTCCATCCGTTGTCGATATAGAAAGCGGGGCCCTTTTAGCGCGTGAAAGACTCCCACCAGACGAAGTTGTCGCCTATACGCTTAACGCGCGTCAAAAGAACCAGTGGGAAAAGTATTTCCTCTATTTGGATTTAGAGTCTCTGTTGACACGCGATCCCTCAAAAGAACGCGCCTGGCGAGCCGAATCGGAAGAAGGCCGGCAAGGTCTGCTTGAACGATACCGTGAAGACTTGAAAGCCTCCATAGTGGATGGTGACATCTCGATAATACCGATCGATTTTGAGATACAGCGTACAAGCTACGGCGGTGATGAAGGGAGCGTCAGCGTTATTGAATACTTCCGTTATGGTAACTTGACCGAAAGAAAATTGTATACATATTATCTACGAAAGATGGATGGTCTTTGGGTAATATATGACTACACGGTTGTGAATTTAGCGTATGAATAGGAGGAACGGGTGAGTTTCGGAAGTTATATTGATACGGCTCCGCTTTTTGAAATAACGAAATACCATGGTGGTCCCCCTCAAGACGCCGTTTCCTTCGTCGGATATCCCCGTCAGCATCCTTATGAGGTGGAAAAAATCATTCTTGTTAATGAGCCGCTTGGCGCTGCTCCCCGAATAATGGAATTCAAGCTTAGCGATATTGTCTACATAGAAGAACAAGCGGCTCAGGTAAACGAATCCGGCGAAAGCTTTCCCCTCATGAAAATATGGGTTAAGCGTGGCGCCTTTGGGGTTATTCATGAGCCCTTTGAGGTACAGGATCCTATAAAACTAATGCGCGATTCAAAGGAATTACACGAAAGGATTATGCGCAGCTTTAAGTAAAGCTAAGCTGTTTTTCACGTTCTCGCGCTTGCGGCTATT
This sequence comes from uncultured Treponema sp., assembly GCA_964546285.1. Lineage (GTDB taxonomy): Bacteria > Spirochaetota > Spirochaetia > Treponematales > Breznakiellaceae > CAZJJK01. Next base: position 101,287 of record CAZJJK010000001.1, read on the forward strand.
ATCGCCAGAAATAAAGCACAAGAACTATGGATAATACTAGAAGAGCCGAAGCAAGCAGGTAAACCCAGACAGGCAAAGCTCCAGCAGGCAAGTAGTCATCAGAAGATGAAGGCGCTTTTCCCTTAAGCCCCCCTTCGGGGTCTTTTCCGTGATCGCCTTTCCTCGACGTAGAATAGCCACAGCGGGGGCAACCATTAACAAATTCTTTTTCCTCGCCTGAGTAAGCGCATTTTGGACATTTTACGGAAGCAAATAGCCGTCCACATTTAGGACAGCTGAGAGCGTCTCGCTTGACCTCAGCTCCGCAATATTCACAGAAAAAGCGAGGCACCGTTATGGCGCGGCCTTTTCCGTGGCCGTAGTAGCGCTTTTTCCCTTATCAGAGGCTTTTGCCGTTTCTGATCCGCCAGCCGCCGTTCCCGTATTTGATCCCGTTGATTTTGAACTTTCCGAGGAGCTTGAGTCTGAAGGGGAATTTTTAGTAGATCGCGATGGCGCTTTATTATTATCTGTTACATAAAACCCTTTCCCCTTAAAAATCACGCCTGAGCCGCCATTAATAACACGCCTTAGCTCTTTGCCGCAAAAGGGACATACCTTAAGAGGCGGATCGCTCATATTCTGAAAAACATCAATATGTTTCAGGCAAGCTTTGCATTCATATTCATAGGTCGGCATAAAAACATTTCCTTGTATAACGGGATGATAATCCGCCGTTTTGGCCGATCAGAATATACTCACGCACCGTAAAGAAGTAAAGCCCTGAAAAAGGCGTAAGGTGTTCTTAAAACACAAGCTATAGAGGTTCTTGCAAAAGTTGGAGACTTCTGAAAGCGCCTCTATAGACTTGGTTTAGTTGCCGTTATCAGCCTTTTTTAAAAAACTCGGCATAAACCCTTGAATTAACGACGCGACGCGTTCTTCTTCCATAGGCTCTAACTCAAAAATAATTCTTTCACTTTGTATAGAAAGACTCGCGTTTTTCAATAACACTAACAGTCCCGGATTATCATCTAGTCCGCTTACATCTATATTACGCGATACGATTCTAAAAAGAGCGGCAAAGGCTTTCGCTTCCCTTTCTGAAGCGAAACGAGCTATCACCACAGGGCGCCATAAATTGGACGCCTCATTGAAAAGCGCGCTAAATTCCTTTATCGGTAATCGAATTAGCTGAGAAACTGGACCTAAAAGTTTTCCCGCGAATTCTTCAGCGTCCGGCAGCCACAACCAAAGATCGGCGCTTGTATACTCATCGCTCATAGACCCGATTAAGGCCGGTCCGGCGCTTAGCGCGAAGGGTTCACTATCGGAAATAAGCACTGAGCTGTCATCAATAAAGGCTAAGGCCGGTCCATTCTTAAAACGCCAGTATTGTCGAGGATTCACTCCTCCCTTACGCCAAGATGGATCAAAAAAAAAGGCGATAGAAGCCCAAAAAGAGGGAAAGCGTCCATCAGCGGCTAAACGCCAACGCTGATCAACGCCATCCAACCAAAGAGCGCCGCGTATTTGATCACAGCGATCCAACGCCTCATTTATTTGGTGCTGATCCGCCGTTATGAATTGATACGGTGAATTAGGTATAGTTTTATCGCCGCTCATAAGAGGCAAAATACCGTCAATCAATGGACGGGAGACTGGCAATTCAGCTTTAACGTATATAAAAGCGCCAGCGCCAAGCGAGGCCAGAGTATCTTCTGGAATAGGCTGAGGCCGCCCAGCGCAAGAGGCAAGAAAAGCGCTTATCGCTAAAACAAGCGCCGCGGCGTTTATACCTTTTCTATAGCGATTCGCCACGTAGCCTCACCCGCTTCAACATCAACCATATCCGCTTGCTCTAGCCACGCTATTTCAGTTGCGAGGACCTCTCCCGCGATATAGTCATTAAACACTTGCCAAGCTTCCCGTAATTTTTCCGAACCAAATAGATAAAGCTTAATCCGGTCTGTGACAAGTAAACCTGTTTCCTTCCGTAAATTTTGAATAGCGCGGACTAAATCGCGGACATCTCCCTCCATGGCAAGCTCTTCAGTAAGCTCCGTATCTAGAGCGACAGTAAGGGTCCCTTCGTTTAGGACTTTTAGCTTTGCCCTTTCTATTCGTCTTATCTCAACTTTAGCCTCAGTTAAGTCGAACGTTACCCCATCCACTTCCATCGCTAAGGTAGCGCCATCAAGCAAACTTATAATTTCAGCTTGACTTAAGCTCTCTATACGATCGGCGGCGGCTTTCATGGACTTACCCAGCTCTTTGCCAAGCACACGAAAATTCGCCTTGGCAAAATACTCTACTAATTCTTCTTCGTTCTCTCTAAATTGAACTGATTTCACGTTGAGCTCTTCACGAATTATTTCTTCCATCTCTAGGAGAACCAGTTTTTCCGCTTCGGATTTAGTGACAAGCTCAACGCTTTTTAAAGGCTGACGAACCTTAATATTGTATTGATACCGTAGAGCCCGTCCCATTGAGACGGCTCGCCTAATAACGGCCATTTTGTATTCCAAACGTTCGTCACGAATATCCGAATTAAATGTAGGAAAATCGGCTAAATGCACAGATTCAACATCCGCTTCGGTTCGTAGATTGCGCCAAATAGTTTCGGTGATAAACGGGACAAAGGGACAAGCCGTTAAGGAAACGGTCTTAAGAACCGCGTAAAGCGTGCCATACGCTTCTTGTTTATCCATATCGTTCTCGCCACGCCAAAAACGGCGACGCGAGCGCCTTATATACCAATTATTTAATAGATCGATAAATTCAACAATGGGATCGATTGCCTTACTCAGATCATACGCTTCCAGAGCGGCATCAACCTGTTCCGCCATACCCGCGGCGACGGATAGAATCCATTTATCAAGCGGATTTGATGGATTTTCTGGAGCTTGAGTTGGGAAAACTCCATCAATATTCGCGTAGGTTATATAAAAACTATATGAATTCCATAACGGGATAAGTATAGTTTTTAATACTTCACGGACTCCATCATCGGAATAACATAAGTCATCCGCCTTGACTACGGCGGAATGAATCAAAAACAGGCGTAAAGCGTCGGCGCCAAAAGTATTAACGACATCCATAGGATCCGTGAAATTTCTGAGGCTTTTAGACATTTTTTTACCATCTGAAGCCAAAACTAAACCGCTAACGATACAGTTCTTAAAGGCTGGCTTCTCAAATAAGGCCGCGGCGAGTATCGTTAAGGTATAGAACCACCCCCTTGTTTGATCCAAACCCTCGTTTATAAAGTCCGCTGGAAAATGCGAATCAAAGAAAGCCTTGTTTTTAAAGGGGTAATGGTTCTGACCATACGGCATGGCGCCTGATTCAAACCAGCAATCCAAGACTTCACTAATACGCTTCATGGTCCCGCCGCAGGCGCAGGGAATCGTAATTTTGTCAATAAAATGCTTATGAAGATCAGTTGGATAAACGCCGGATAAGTCCTTCAGCTCTTCCCTGCTTCCGACGCAAAGCGTTTTGCCGCAGTCTGGGCATTTCCAAATAGGTAAAGGATTTCCCCAATAGCGATTCCGGCTTATCGCCCAATCACGAGCACCTTCCAGCCATTTGCCAAAACGCCCCTCTTTCATATGCCCAGGCACCCATTGGATTTGGGCGTTGGCGGCTAACATAATTGGCTTTATTTTCTTCACATTCACGAACCAAGAACTGACCGCCCGGTAGATTAAGGGACTGGAACAACGCCAACAATGAGGATAAGCATGTAAGTACTGCTCACGCTTAACTATTTTTCCCTCAGCCTTCAAGCGTTCAATAATTGGCTTGTCGGCGTCTTTTACAAATAAGCCTTGATAATCGGCTACTTCAGCGGTAAAACGACATTCCTCATCAATCGGGCAAACCGTGGGGATACCAGAGCCTTCAAGAACGCGGTAATCGTCCTCTCCAAAGCCAGGCGCGGTATGGACAACCCCAGTACCATCTTCCGTACTCACAAAGTCGCCAAGCACGGTTTTAAATGCGCCAGTTTCCTTCAAATCGGCGAAATAAGGGAAAAGCGCTTCATAAGCTATCCCAGTCAAATCCTTGCCCTTTTTTCGCCAAAGGACAATACAGCTAGAGGGATCTTTATAGTAAGCCGCCAGTCTCGCCTCAGCTAAAAGATAGCGCTCTTCACCATCCTGAATAAGAACATAATCTATATCACCGCCTAGACTAAGCGCTAGGTTTGATGGCAGAGTCCACGGTGTTGTCGTCCAAGCCAATATATAAGAAGCACCATTAGCCAAATTTTCATGGCCAGCTCCATCGCTTATTTTGAATTTTACGGTAATAGCCGGATCGTGCACATCCTTATATCCACCAAGATTTAATTCATGATTTGATAATACGGTGGCGCAGCGTGGGCAGTAGGGTAAAATATAGTATCCCTCATAAAGATAGTCCTTTTCCCACAAACGCTTCATTACCCACCAGATCGATTCCATATAATCCGGTTCCATGGTTTTGTAGTCGTTATCAAAATCCACCCAGCGACCAAGCCTTGTCACAATGTCGCGCCATTCACTAACATAGCGAAGAACCGAACTTCGGCAAGTTTCGTTGAATTTATCAACCCCGAAGCGTTCTATATCGGTCTTTGAATTGAGGCCCAGCTCTTTTTCAACTAAATTCTCTACCGGTAAGCCATGGCAATCCCAGCCAAAGCGCCTTTCTACCTTCATGCCCTTCATTGTGCGGAAACGAGGAATAATATCTTTTATTGTTCCGGGTACAAAATGCCCAAAATGTGGCAGGCCGGTAGCGAAAGGCGGTCCATCATAAAAAACATATTCGGGAGCCCCTTCCCTTTGTGCTATGGATTTCTGGAAAATATCGTTTTCCCTCCAAAATTCAAGCACTTTCTCTTCCATCTTTGGAAAATCCACTTTTGAATCAACGCTCTCGTACACTTAATGCCTCCGCTGGACGAATCAAATAGATTATGCCATAGCGACGCCACAATTTCCAGACGGCCTTTGTAAGCACCTTTCGATCTGATTAACATCCTTTATTGATTTTCTATGAATTACACTATATAGTTATTCTCTTATAGGAGTGCGTATGCCAAAACAAAAAATCCCGGCGATTCCATCAATTAGACGATTACCATCATATCTTCACATCATCAGGCAAGCCGCGAATGAAGGCCATGAATTTATATCTGGCACACTGATAGCTCAGGAATTAAAGCTTGAACCCATCCAAGTACGTAAAGATTTATCTATTACTGGAATAATTGGCAAACCAAAACGCGGATATCCGACTAAGGCCTTGTTTGCGGCGATAGAGCGTTTTCTTGGCTGGGATAATATTCAAAAGGCGGTTTTAGTGGGAGTTGGCAACTTAGGATCAGCCTTAATTGGCTATCAAGAATTTAAGAACCATGGCCTTCATGTTATTGCCGCTTTTGACCATGACGAAAAAAAAATAGGAACCAAGGTCTATAACGTAACCATACATTCCATCGCATCCATTAATAAAATTCTAAGTGAAAACAATATCCAAACGGCTATACTAACCGTCCCCTCGGACTCGGCCCAAGAAACCGCCGATACCTTAATTAGTGCCGGAATTACCGCTATATGGAATTTTACCAATATCAAGCTGAAAGTCCCTGAAAGCGTGGTTGTGGAAAGAGAAGATCTATCTTCCGGTTACGCTTTACTGTGCGTTATGATGAACGCTAATCGGACTAACCAAAAGGATGTCTGATTTACCGGATAGCGATAAAATCAGCTATCAAGCTGAAATTCTCGGAAACCGTTTAATTAAGCGCTACAAGCATCTGCGAAAATGGGCAAAACGTATAGGTGCCACCGCTTGGCGTCTGTATGATCGCGATATACCTGAAATACCCTTGGTTCTTGATATATATGGCGATTATATTGTTGGCGCATTGTATGAGCGGCCTTATGCGAAAGCTGAAGATGAAGAAGAACAATGGCTAAACTTTATGACAACTATCATCTCTCACAGCCTGAATAAAGACTCTTCTTTAATTTCAATGCGCCGCCGCCTGCGACAGCGCGGTCAAAATCAATATAGCCGCCTCGCCAGCTCTGGCAATGAAATCATCGTAAAAGAGGGCGGCTTACAATTTACGGTTAATATATTTGATTATCTTGATACAGGTTTATTCCTCGATCACCGAAAAACACGGGACCTTATTCGCCAGGCGGCTCATGGCCGTCATATCCTAAACCTTTTTTGTTATACCGCCGCCTTTTCAATATACGCCGCATCAGGCGGCGCTCTTTCTACCGTCTCGGTCGATCTTTCCAACACTTATCTTGAGAAAGCCGAAAAGAATTTTTTGCTTAACGCCTATAGCGCTACTCATGTTAAACCTGAGGCTATTTCTCGTTTTGCGTCCCTTGCTCGCAGCGGTCAAGGTTTAACTAAGAATACAAACGCTTTAGTTCGCGCCGACGTTTTACGCTTTGTCCATGAAGCAGGTCTGGCCGGTCATACCTGGGATCTTATTATTCTAGATCCGCCAACTTTTTCCAATTCAAAAAAGATGACACAAACGCTAGATATTCGCCGCGATTATCACAAATTACTAGATATGAGCCTTAAGTTGCTTTCCCCATCGGGCGAATTGTGGTTTTCCACCAATGCTCGGTCCTTCGCTCTGGATCGCGCTTTTTGGCCCGCTTTCAAGATTGAGGACCTTAAAGAAGCGACCCGCGACGAGGATTTCCGCGGCCGTTCATTACGCGCCTGCTATCGTTTTAGTAGACCACGAAGTTCCTAGCGTTTACTTATGGAAGCCAGCTCTTTTCGTGAAACCTCAGCGATAAAGCATAGATCCATAAAAAAACCGGACCCTAGAGTCCGGTATAAAATGTACTATACAGCGCTTATTCTTTGATACCATATTTTCGGCGGAAGCGCTCAATACGTCCAGCGGTATCAACAAGTTTCTGTTTTCCAGTAAAGAAGGGATGACAGGCGGAACAAATTTCCACGTTTATATCCTTTACCGTAGAACGAGTCTCAATAACATTACCGCACACACAAGTGATCTTGGTAAGTTCATATTTCGGGTGAATACCCTGTTTCATCTATCTATCCTCCAAGCTATCAATCAATTGCCGCTGTCCCGGTATTCATGGACTTCAGGAAAGCCTCATTATTCTTACTTTTCTTCATCCTGTCAATAAGGAGTTCAATGATCTCTATATCGTCCATAGGATTGATGACCTTACGCAAGACCCATATCTTTTGAAGCTCTTCTTCCTTCAATAACAGCTCTTCCTTACGGGTGCCTGACTTCTTAATATTGATCGCGGGGAATAAGCGACGATCGGACAATCTTCGGTCAAGATCGATCTCCATATTGCCCGTACCTTTGAATTCCTCAAAAATGACCTCATCCATTCGGCTGCCTGTTTCTATCAAAGCTGTCGCGATTATGGTTAAGCTTCCCCCCTCCTCAATATTGCGGGCGGCACCAAAAAACCGTTTTGGTTTATGAAGAGCGTTAGAATCGACACCACCTGATAAAATTTTGCCGGATGTTGGAACCGTTTGGTTATACGCGCGGGCTAAGCGTGTAATAGAATCCAACAGTATTACAACATCCTTTTTATGCTCAACCAGCCTTTTCGCCTTTTCAAGCACCATTTCGGTAACTTGGACATGCCGCGAAGCTTGTTCATCAAAAGTGGAAGAGATTACCTCCGCCCGAACAGTCCGTTCCATATCCGTAACTTCTTCCGGACGTTCATCAATTAGAAGCACAATGAGGTATACTTCCGGCTGATTCTTTGTTATAGCGTTCGCGATACGCTGCATTAATATGGTTTTACCGGTTCTAGGCGGAGCCACTATCAACGCCCGCTGGCCTTTTCCGATTGGAATAAACAAATTGATTATACGGGTAGATATTTCGTCTGAAACCGTCTCTAAATTGAGTTTTTCATCAGGATAAAGCGGCGTTAGATTATCAAAGGGAATACGACTTTGAGCCACAGCGGGATCGTCATAATTTACTGTTTCCACCCTAAGCATGGCGAAAAATCGCTCGCCTTCCTTGGGACTACGAATCTGTCCATAGACGGTATCGCCGGTTTTCAGCGCGAACAACCTAATCTGGCTAGGACTGATATATATATCATCTGGTCCGGGCAAGTAAGAATTTTGAGGGCTTCGCAGAAAGCCATAGCCATCAGGCAATATTTCTAAAGACCCATAGGCGTATATGATACCGCCATGCTCGGTATGCGCTTTGAGTATGGAAAATATTATTTCTTGTTTTTTTAAAGCGACCATATCCTCATGGCTTATTCCATAGCGGCTTGCCAGCTCACGAAGATCAATCATATTTGATCTGGTCAATTCATTGATAGAAAGCCTTGGTTTTCCATTTTCTTGATCGGGGCGAGGTTCAGGCCGGCCATAAATATCTGGCGTTGGGGGAAAGGGTTTCATAGCCGGGCTATGGCGCTTGATGCCTGGTTTATCCTTCTCTCTTATTGGATCGGGATTTTTTTGAGTGTTTTTCCGCGCTAAAGACTCATTGGCCGCGACACTTTCACCATTACCTGAATTATCTTCTCCATTCCGAATATTAACGGAAGCCGATTCCATAGTCACGGAAAGCTGGCCATCCTTTTTTGGTTCTATCCTAATTGGACGCCGTTTTGGTTTAGCCCGTACGACTATAGAACGGCCTCCGCTTGATTCTGATGGCCCACGCCCAAGGTTTGATTCGTCGACACTATCAGCGTCGGTCGCTTCCTCGTCGCTAATAGGTATATCAGCCTCAAGTTTGACATCTTTTGGTTGAAGCTCATCCTTAAAGCCATTTTCGGATGATAAGCCCAGTTCTTTCTGGATCGCTTCAGTCACCGCTTCTCCATTTTCCGTACTTACGGTACGTTTTTTCCGAATTATTGCCATTATGGTTCTCCGTCACAGAGTTGACGACCGGCCATAATTATCCGATCGCCGTAAGCCGCATTCCATATGAGAAACGGAACGGGAAGTATATTTGCCAAAACCAATGGGTTCATCAGTCGCGTTAATGATTATTTATTGACATAAGGTAGGTTTGCGTTGTTACTATAGACAGCTCTTACGAACCCTGTCAAGTCTGTTTTATCAATTACTAGAACATACGGCCAATTAATGCCTATTTCAATTCTTCCCATAGAAAAGCCACCGCTTCCTTTACCGCCATATCTTGAATCTCATTTCTTTTTCCAGAGAAGAAATACCGCCGACTTTTAAGACAACCCGTTTTTGACGAAACCGCGATAAAAACAGTTCCGCTAGGCAAAACTTGAGCGGCGCTTGGCGGCCCCGCGTATCCGGTAATAGCGATGGACCAGTTTGTGCCGCTTAATAAGCGGGTGTTTTCAGCTAGAGCTAGAGTAACCTGATCGCTTACCGCTCCAAATTGCTTAAGCAAAGCTTCAGGCACACCAACTATACGCGCTTTCGCGTCAGCGCTATAAACAACAAACCCACCCCAAAAATACTGGGAAGCGCCAGGCAACGCGGTAATAGCGGAACAAAGGCGGCCTCCCGTACAAGATTCAGCGCAAGACAAACTTATAGCATCAGCTTTAAAACGTTCCGCAATATGGACAAAAAGGTTTTCTATCAAGATGCCGGCCCATCGCCTAATAATGTTCGTTTAATTTCAGCGCTTGGGCGAGAAAAAATACGAACATCCTTTTCTACACCTATCATAGAAACTTGTCCGTCAAATAAAACGCCGTCAGCGATTTTAATCCGTTTTGCAGTGACATCACCTCGAACAACGGAACCCTTAGCCATCTCAACCGCGTCCACAACCTCAATAGTCCCATCCACGGTACCATTTACGTACAAAGAGCTGACAGAAACCCGATTAGCCTTAACTACCGCGTTGACATCAACTATAAGCGAGCCTGTCGCTTTTATTGTTCCTTCAAAATGCCCCTTTATTCGTAAATTTTCCTTAAACCGCAATACACCACGAAACACGGTCCCTGGACCAAATACCGTTTCTTTTTGATAATTTTTCTTTATTTTCTCGCTATTTTCCAATTTTCGTTTACCGTTCCTTATTTTGTCGTCATGATAAACACCCCATCCCAATCATCTGGCGGTGGATTTTCTATATAATGTTTGCATCGGGCGTAATATACTTTCGATGGTCCATCATTTGGATCCAAACGCAAAGCATTCCCGAAACAAGCAAGCGCTTTATCAAATTCCATGAGCTTATATAATTTACGGCCTTCCCCGAACAAATCCAGGACTTTCTTCTTGGTTTCGTCCATTTCCGTACCTCCTAAAAGCCCCGCTTACTAATACTTATTAACGACGCCTAAGTGTTTATACAGTTTTTCTGTACTGCCTTTGCAAAGTATGTAACTCTATTTCTTTATTTTTAAGAGCCTCTCTTTGTTTTTCAGCCTGTTTTAAACGCTCATACGCATGAGCGAGCTTCGCCCTAAGCTCGTCAGCTTCAGCTCTTATCGTTTCAAATTCTTTTAGATCCTGTGGGGAAAGAGCTTTAAGCTTATCTCGCATCCTATCGGAGACATCAAGCGCCACGTTTATAATCGTATATACTTCATCGTTTAAGCTTTCAGCGAAATTAACGCGAGATTCGCGAGCCGCTATCTGGGCGAATAATTCTCTATTGCGCAAAACCGCTTTAATCCTGGCTAAGACTTCGGAGAAATTGTAGGGTTTTGTTATATAATCATCAACGCCAAGTTCAAAGCCCTCAACCTTATCTTTAACATCATCCATGGCTGAAAACATAATTATAGGGATTTCTTTAAATTCCTCATAGGCGCTATCTGATTTAAGTGTTTTTGTGACCTCCCAACCGGACATCTTGGGCATGATATTATCAAGAATAATTAAATCTGGATTGAACTGTTTAATTTTTTCCAAAGCTTCCAAACCATTTTCCGCTTTTTCAACGAGAAAACCTAATTTTGAAAGCATAACATCGAAGAATTCCAAATTTATTTGTTCATCATCAACGATAAGTATCTTTTTTCGCGCTTCCATACCTTCCTTCCTCGATGCCACAATTAAGGCTATGCTATTGTCCTATGGCTTTGACGCCTTGTCAATCATGACTAAGGTGTTTATCGCCGCTTCGCCAGACGTAAAACACTTCGCGCCAACCCGAAGGCCAACAGAGCGATACCAATAATAGTTATGATTAATGCCCAAATATCGCCCCAACGTGTATACCATGATGTTGTCTCAACGTATATCGGCACATCAACACTTAATTGCGTTTCGATAAAAGGCTGTGCCATATCGATTATTCGCCCATTTGGATCGATGGCGCAGGTTTGTCCAGAGGCGGTAGAGCGAACCACCGTACGTCGATTCTCAACCGCTCTAAAAACAGCCATTGTCGCGTGTTGCATTTGGCTGGGAAGACTTTTCGCCCAAGCGTCATTAGTCAGGTTAACGATAAGTTCAGCCCCAGCGCGAACAAAGTCACGCGATAAATAACCAAAGGTATCCTCAAAACAAATGGGCGTCGAAAATTTAATGCCAGCACTGTTGAATACCGTTAGTTCATCGCCTTTTTTCCAAAAGTGCGTATCCGCGTTTTTAAGAGCCTCATATATAGATGGGAATTGTTTTTCGTATGGAAAATGCTCAGTAAACGGTACAAGATGAAGCTTTCTGTATATCTGCTTTTCAACGCCTTTCTCAATCAGCATTACGGCGTTATAATCCACCCTATCCCAAACGCCTTTTTCATTTATTTCCTTTCTCGCGTCGTCATTGCCTATAACGAAGGGAACGGTTTGGGTTGAAAGATAATCCATCAACTCTTTCACTAAAGGATAGGATTCTTCATCATCACGATAGACGGTATGCCAATAAATACGCGGCACAAAAGCTGTTTCTGACCAGACCACTAAATCCGGCTTAGGCTCCAAAGCGAGGGCTTCATCGGATAAGCGTTTTAGGGTTCTATAATTCTCCCAATAAGCGACTATCCCCCCACGCCAAGGATCGGTGTTATGCTGAATTAAAGCGATTCGCTTAGTTGGCGTGTCGCTCAGATCAATTTGACCAAATAAGCCATAGCCCAAGGTCGCTATCAAGCAAACCGCCCAAATAAGCGCCGGCCAACGGTTTTTAAAGAAGACTGTTTTAAAAGCAGCCCCGCGAGACTGAATACAATAAGCTATATAAGTTTGCGGGAATACTAATAACGCGCTTACGCCCCAAACTCCAAAAATGCTCGCTATTTGTATAAGCGGCAAGTAGGCCCATTGGGTGTACCCAATAATACCATAAGCATAAGCGACAAAGCCCTTTGTACGCAGATACTCATAACCAAGCCAGACAAAAAATTGAACAAGATAGGACTTTTTGGGGAAAAATACCGCTGAGGCTTTTAATAAAGGAAAAACAATAACAAAATAAATTAAATAGATAACACCGACAATCAATCCAGCCAGTGGATGAAAAACGCTTAACCAATAATTATATAACCCATAAGCAATAAATCCATACACCGCACCAAAGACAAACGAAGCTATCCATCCAAGCCTATAAGTCAGCCAAAAAACGGGTATGAGAGCGAACCATGCTAAAAAACCAAGACCGCTAGGAAATAAAAGATTAGGAAAAGAAGCCGCGAAAAGTACGCAGGCTAATAACAAAACCCCGACATTAAGGGAAAATTCCTTAAAAACGTTTTTTTTTTCTTCCCTCATCTTATACTATCGATCTGACTATTTATCCGCGTTCTTAAGGTTCCAGACCTCTTGCTTAAGCTCTTTGCCCGGCCTGAAGGCGGCTACGCCATGAGCGCCCACGGAAACTGGTTCGCCAGTTTTTGGGTTGCGTGCTTTCTTTCTACCTTTACGTATGCGGATCTCAAAGGTACCAAAACCTCTAAGTTCCACAACCCGGCCAGCGATAAGGGCACCCTTGATTTCTTCGATAAAATAATCAAGGACCGCATGGATGTCCTTTCGATTCGTTCCGGTTTTAAGGTTGATTGAATCGATGATATCGGCTTTTGTTAGCTTTTTACCGGCCATCCTAACCTCGTTTTATCCGCAACCGCGATTTGATAATTCTCCGTTATAAAACGGCGAAAAAACGGAAACTCCGTGTTACGAATTGTTTTTCATACTGTTGAACAAACGTTGCATTCGCGATTTTTTACGCGATGCGCTGTTTTTCTTAATAATACCCTTACAAGCGCTTGTATCAAGCTTCTTAATCATATCTTTAAACGCCTCATCAGCGGCGCTTTGATCCTTTTTTTGAACAGCGATAACAAATTTCTTAACACTTGTTCTTACAGCGCTTTTCGCGGTTTTATTGCGCAAACGCCGCGCTTCACTCTGCCGATATCGCTTTTCGGCGGAAGACTTCTTCACATCAGCCAATGGAAAACCCCCAACACGCGTGTTTACGCGCTTTACGATTACGCATATCTACCCTATCAGATAGATTCGCCCCTGTCAATATTTCTTTACGCAAAATACTTTATAGAACGGATTTACGCCTAGCCGTGACAGAGCGGCTTAACTGAAAGCGTAATTTTTTCTTATTTTTACTTAAAATCCCTCGGACGGCGTTCTATCCTTTTGCACTTTTCACATTCGGCGATATTCTTCACTTTACCGTTTTCAAATATCGTTTTCATTTTAATCTCACCGCCGCAGGAACAAAAAAACTTTTGCGTGCTGCTGGATGTGCGGCTGTTCTTGCTGGCCTGGGCCATAGCGTCACTCCTTGTCCAACATGGACTCAAAATAGGTTGAGGAACAATATAACAAGGCATGAACGCTGTCAACACTATAAAAAATATTTACTACACTACATAACACTTCATTCAATTAACCTAATAGAGCTTCCCACGGACCTAATAGCAAGGATTCATATTAAATGAACCGATTTGAATTGTCTTAGACCTTTAAAATAGGCTCTGTTGAATAAAATAATGCTAAAGCATATTCTCGAGAGCGCCTTGCTTATAAAGCCGCTATCTTTTATCTTTATTTTAGGTTAGTAACAATTCGCGATAACCACTATAACTTACGTGCGGCGGTTTTTTATCCCGCGCAAATGGGGTATACTATGAGAATTACAACCCGCGGTCGCTATGCCCTCCGCGCGACTATCGCTATGACACGTTTGTGTCGCGATGGGGAGCCTATTTCCATCCGTCGTTTATCTGACGAGGAAGATATTTCATCCGTATTTTTGGAACAAATATTCTATAAACTCAGAAAAGCCGGCTTGGTGGAATCCGTAAGAGGCCCAGGCGGCGGCTTTGTTTTTACAGACGATCCTAGCAATATTAGCGTAAAAAACGTACTAGAAGCCGCGGGAGAAAATTTACTTCTCACGCCCTGCATTGATGAGGGCGCTTGCGATAAAGCTAGCGAATGTACAGCCCATAATGTGTGGGTTGAAGCGTCTAATACATTGAATTCTTTTTTCGCCAACTTAACTCTTAAAGAGGTGGAGAATCGCTTTACCGCCAAGCAAGACCCTAAGACACAAGATGAACACAAGACAGTACAGAAGAAACGGCGAAAACAATAGAGAGGCTGATTATGCCTAAAATAGATACCGGCGAGAAAAGCTATAGCCGCCTTATTGCTGGACTTAAACGCCGTTCAGACGGCCTAAGCACCGCTGACTTGGTCGCTTCCACGGGTTTACCTCTGGAAACCGTTAAAGCCTTATTACCGAAAGCGTCCGATGAATTTGGCGCGCGCTTGAAAGTAACCGAATCAGGGGAAATACTTTATTCCTTCCCTCAGGGCTTTAAAAGCCGCTATCGCGGCTTTTGGCCCAGCGCTATACGCGCGGCACGGCAAATAGCGCGTATTTCAGCGAGCATTGGCAAACTGGTCTTTAAAGTCTGGATCGCCATTATGCTTGTTGGGTATTTTGTCCTTTTTTTAGCGCTTGCCCTTTTCGCTTTGGTTGCATCAGTCGCCGTTTCCGCTACGGGTTCAAGCAGCCGCTCATCGTCACGCCGAGGGGGCGGTCTTGGCGGGTTTTATCTTACATCTCGTATTTTTAACCTGCTTATCCGAATATGGTTTTATTCCGAGCTAACAAAACCCGCTGGAAATCGCGCTATAAGTAGGGACCAAACTAAAAAACGACGACCGCTCCATCACGCGGTATATTCTTTTATTTTTGGCGACGGTGATCCTAACGCTGATTGGGATACGCGAGAACGAAAAGCCGTAAGCGCGTATATCCAAGCAAACTCCGGCGTAATATCGTTACCCGAATTCATGATGCTGACCGGCTTGCCTCCGTCAGAAGCTGAAACAGCCATAAACGGCTATCTAGCCGCCTTGAATGGCAGCCCTGAAGCGACGGACGATGGTACGATAGTCTATCGTTTTGATGAAATGATGATGAGAGCCGATAAGACAAATCGCTCATTTGAACACGTATCAGCGCCATTGAAACGTCTAAAAAAATTCAGTTCCAATAGTGCGGCCATGAACCGTTGGTTTGCTATTCTCAACGCGGTTAATTTTGTATTTGGGTCGTATTTTCTTTTTTTTGGAACCGTGTTTGGATCGGCGATTAACGCGGCAAAGAGCGTTTTCGGTTCTCGTTTATACGAGATAAGCCTGACGCTTTTTCAAAACATCGGCCTACCCTTCTCTTTTATTATTATAGGATTAGGTTTTATACCTCTATCTTTTTCCCTGTTATTTTACGCTATTCCCTTAATTCGCCATTTTTCCGAAAAAAAGGAGAATCACACTATAGCAACCGAGAACGCACGAAAAGAATTGCTTCGTCGTGTATGGAGCAATCCAGAACGAATCGACTCTTCCTCGGTTTTACAACAGGAACAAGACCTCCTTAAAGAACTGGGCTCATACGCTCAACCCCAGCTTACCATCGATGAGTCTGGCCATACGCTATATCATTTTCCAACGCTAGCGGAAGAACAACGTGCCCTTGAAAAATATCGGAAAACCATTGAGGACTTCGATATTGGGAAAACGATATTTGACAGTCATGCCGATTGAAGGGAAGGCGTAGTTCTTGATTGACCTTAGTGCCGACAGAGGGCTCACGTCATCGGACCAGTGTCAGCGCTCCTTTTTATATCCATTTTGAAATATGCCAGCGCTTGACAGCGAGGCGCAATTTCGGTAAGCTCGCGCTCGTCTATGACGATACGTCTCCTTCGTCTAGGGGTTAGGACAGCGGGTTTTCATCCCGCCAACAGGGGTTCGAATCCCCTAGGAGATGCCTAAGCGGCCGATAGCGATATCGGGCCGCTTTTTTTTGTGAAGGAGCATATTCTGGAAGCGGAAAAACGTCTTAACCATAAGGCGATAGCGACACTGCGAAACGCGATACGTGACGCGGAGGGAATGGAGGTTTTCGCTTTAGGAGAACTTGGCCCTGAAAACAGGGTTATATTTATTCAAGTTTACGCTAGAGGCAATAAGCACCAAGTTATCGCGCCGCGAGATTTATGGGAAGCGGCTGATGTTCTTATTCATAACCACCCATCCGGTCAGTTGACACCAAGCCCAGAGGATTTTGTGATAGCGTCAAAAAATGCCGAAGCGGGCATCGGGTTTTATATTGTTGACAACGCCGTTGATCATGTTAACCCAGTTGTTGAGCCAATTAAAAAACGACAGACTTCATTTCTAGACGCTGAAACGCTAGTAGCCCAGCTCGATACGGGCGGCCCTATAGCTCGCCGCTTACCCTGTTATGAAAGTCGTCCCTCTCAATTGGAATTGATACGCTGGATTGTCCGCGCTTTTAACGAAAGCAGGGTTTTGGCGGCGGAAGCTGGCACCGGCGTCGGTAAATCCTTCGCTTATATACTGCCGGCTTTGCTATGGGCACAAGGCAATGAAGAACGGGTGATTATTTCAACCGCGACAATCAATCTGCAGCATCAGCTGCGCGATAAGGACATACCACTTATCGCATCGGCTCTAGCGCGGCCCGTAAAAACGGTCTTAATAAAGGGCCGTTCTAATTATTTATGTAGAAGACGTTTGCTTGATTTTTCGCAGGAAGAGTCGCTCTTTCCCGAATATACGGATCAGAGAAATAGCCTTATAGTCTGGGCTGACAAGAGCGCGGAGGGTAGCCGGGAAGACATACCTTTTCCCGTAGATGATTCACTTTGGAGCCGCGTTTGCGCTGAAGCGGATAATTGTCTTTCCATAAATTGTCCGGAACGCGAGCGCTGTTTCGTTTTAAGGGTTAAGCGCTTAGCCGCCGATGCTCAGCTTATTATTGTAAATCACCATCTCCTTCTCGCTGATATGGCGGCCAGAAGCTCTGGCGCGGGATATAGCGGAACAGTCGTATTGCCGGCCGCGGATAGATTTATCTTAGACGAGGCTCATACCGTGGCTGACGCGGCCACTTCCTTTTTCGCTCAAGCCTTTAGCAGGATTGGCGCCTTAAAGCAGCTTGGGCGCTTATGGCGCCGACGACGCGGAATGGAATCCGGTTTGCTTGTCCGCCTTATGGCGTACAGCCCATCAACAGAGGATAAAAGCGTCACCACAGGGCTTATCAATGACGCGAAAATACTTCTTCAGACCTTGGATAAAGAAGCTTTAACCTTCTTTGGGGATCGCGCCGCCTTAAGATTATCTCCTTCACGGCCTATCGAATCATATAAGCCACTACTAAGCATATTTAAGGAGCTTGATACATTAATCCATCGTCTGATTGATTCCGTAAAATCGTTAATAGACAGCATTGATGAAAATGAATCTTCTAAATCCTTAATTTGGGAAACAAGGAGCGCGCTACGCCGTTTGGAGACTATAGCCTCCGTATGTGACCAGATGGGAAATTATAGAGAACTCAGCGATAAAGTTTGTTGGATGGAATTGCGACGCGGCTCTGATCCTGAAACGTGGATAGGCTATAGTGTGTCGCCTTTAAATGTCGCGCCCGCTCTTCACCAAGCCTTATTCTCTCCAGCCAAGACCGTGGTCGCCGTTTCCGCCACTTTGACAACAGCCGGTTCCTTTGAATATTGGATGCGGGGTTGCGGCGCAAAAATGGAAAACGAGGCGGATACCCTAACGGTATCCCTGCCTTCACCCTTTCCCTATGATCAAAATGTTCTTCTTAGCGTTCCGACTGACGCCCCCTTACCCGACAACCCGCTCTACGAGGCTTTCACCGCCGAAGCCATTCGTTCCTTAATCATTCATGCCGGAGGCTCGGCTCTAGTTTTGTTTACATCATATTCAGCGCTTCGCGCTGTCTACGACGCGGTAGAGCCAGACTTAAGCGAGGCTGGCATCCCTGTGCTAAAGCAAGGCGATGATGATAGGACTCGCCTTTTAAGAACCTTTGTTGATGATAGGAAAAGCGTCCTTTTTGGAACCGATTCGTTTTGGGAAGGAGTTGACGCGCCAGGCGACTGTCTGCGCCTCGTAATCATCTGCCGTCTCCCCTTTCGCAGCCCAAATGATCCTATATATGAAGCCCGCCGTGAAGCTGTGGAAGCTATAGGCGGAAACGCCTTCGTCACTCTTTCGCTTCCTGAAGCCATCATGAAATTCAAACAAGGCTTTGGCCGTCTTATTCGGCGTTCTACTGATAGCGGCGCCGTGGTGGTTCTTGACGGACGTATTCTTTGTAAGCGTTATGGCGCGCAATTTATCACGTCTCTGCCAAACACAAAAAAACTTTTCTCCATAAGCTCTGAGTTGTATTCAGCGGTAGAGCGTTTTCTGGAAAGCTCAGCTAACTAAGACGTTTTTAAAACATCGATTTTTTTCACTACCACAGGCTAATAACGAAAATGGCCTTACTATAAACATTTAATGCAATTATATTTAAGGAGACTCGGATCCTTATCGGATTTTATCTTTCTAATCACCTAGTTTCTCAATAACCAATTCACGAAAACGTTTCGCGGGTATCGAATCAGGGTCAGCCAACAACGCGTCCTCACAATCGGCTAAGGCCTTTGGTAAATCGCCCAAATGGTAATAAGCTTGGGCTCGCCTAAATAGCGCGAAATGATGATAGGGATTTATCTCAAGCGCTTTTGAAAAATCTTCTATCGCTTCAGCGTAGTTGCCTTGAACGGAATGAACAACAGCTCGATAATACGCCGCTTTATAATTCGCTTCATCTAATTTCAAGGTCTTAGAAAAATCATTTATCGCTTCATCGTAACGCGATTGCGCAAAATGAGCCATACCGCGATGCTTTAAAATAACCGCTTGAATAAAGGCGTTTGCCGAACCTTCCAGTATTTTTGTATATATTTCCACCGCCTTATCAAACTGTCCTTGATTATGGGCAAATAAAGCTTCTAACAATAAATCATCAATCGATTCGCCGCTCTTAGGCGGCGCTTCGATAGTCAAGCCCTTATCAGTACTCGTTTTATTGCCGCTTATCTCACTATTTTCCAGAAGCTTGCTATCGGTCGCTTCCTCAATTTTCTTAAAAAACGTTTCCCGCCGTTTCCCTAGTTCTCTATTCAATTGCCGTTGATATTCGCGAATTTCTTGGAAAACTATATCGGCTAAGGATAAGCTGGCGTTGACAGCCGCCAGTTTGCGTTTCATCGGTTCATCAAAGGGGGTAAATTCAGCCTTATAAACTAACTCATGTTCAACTTCGGCCCAAGCATCCTGTAATATGGTCCTTACTTGAATTTCGATTATATCGCAACCTAGTTTTCCATAGCGAGAGCTTAGCTCCTCTGGAATATTTATAAGGATATGCGTGGATTCATAGCCAAATTCTTTAAATGAGTAATCCGAGCCTTTACGCTCAATTTCCTTTACCTCAAAGGCGTTCGTAATCGCTTTTTCGGCGTTGTCTAAATCTTCAATAAAGGGACATACCACACGAATGCCAATCATATCGTTAATGACTGGTAAACTATCAGACAGTTCAAACTGCTGCGATAAGCGGACTAGCTTTTTAAAATAACTCATAAAACTTTTCGCGCGGCCTTTCACGGAGGGTCTTGGCCGTAGATCACGTAAGGCCGTCTCAACCAAGGCTTCTATCGCTTTGACAGCTTCTGAGCGCCGCGCCGCGTATTCATCAAACTCACGACGTAGCTTTATCCGATTGGGGTACCAGGTTGCTTTAGGCATATTTATTGTCTAGCTGAAAAAACGGCGCCGCTATTTCAAGCGGCGCCGCGATTTCTCTAAGAGTTTTGATTATTCGGCCACGGTGCCGGCTGTAGCTCCAGCAGCTTCGCTGGCTGAGAATTTATCCTCGGTAGCCTTCTTTTGTCCTTCTAGATAACGGAGGACTTGAACCTCTCCAAATTTTTCCATTTCGGCGTTTCTGCGCGCGACCTCACGATCGCTGATGATACTCCAGAGGTCTTCATCTTCGATATCGCGCTCGGTATCCATAACGGCCTTATCGTAAATAACCTTAACATCCTTAAAATAGGCCACAAAATCCCCGCCTTCATGACTCGCGTCGCGGTGAATAATCAGCCCAGCAAACTTCACAAAAGGAGTCGCCTTAGGATATAAGGGGAAAATACGTAATTCACGATTCCGTACATCAGAAACATAATTGGGGTTTTTCCAAATCATTTCGCCCCAGCCATCAAAATTGAGATACCCCATGAACATTACGCTTTCTTCGCCTTCAGCGTCTTTAAGAACAACGGAAACGCCATGAGGGAAATTTAAACCATACGCGTTTAAGGCTATCGATTTAATCGTGCCTACATTCTTTATAACGCCGAATCCTTCCTCAAACCTTGTCGTTTCGCTGCCTTCCATGGCCTCAAAAGCCGGAATTTCAAAGGGAGGACTTATACGAGCCCAAGAATTGATCGGCATAATGGGAAAATGAACCCGAACGCCAAGCACTTGGCCATATTGTTTGGAAGGCGCTTCACGGACGTAGCTCTTGGCCATATTCGTGGTATCCCGGGAAGATGAGGCGAGCACAATATCCCAGTTAGGCATAGCCAAAGAGGTCTTCATGATCGACTTTTGCTGTGGCGTATAAGAATTACCGGCAACTTCGGCAAAGTCCATCACCGTCCGCTCATTTTGGGTGTTGACATTGTCCTGATCCGGTTCGGCATCGGCAACCAACTTGGCGAAATCGATCAGAACGGATTCCTCCGCGAAAACCGCGCCGCACGCCAATATGGCGATGGCGATAAGAATGAACGTCCGTTTCATTCGAAACTCCTTTTCTTTCAAGCAATAGGACTTGATCGTATAGAATTATACGAGAAGGGGTTGATTTGTCAACGCTTTTTCCTTTTTTTCGAAGGACGCGTATGCCAAAACTCGCTTGGATAAAAGCGAATGCCACATATTTTCCCTATTTTTCATTTTTAGCACTGTAGGCATAGGGAACAACTCCATCTATAAAAAGCTTAATCTCCGTAAGAGAACGAAAATTTCGCCTAATATCGTTATAAAAAAGCTCTATGGCTCGGCGTTGGCTATCAGCTCCTTCTACGGGCAGAGCCGCTTCGGCCGATAGGTTCGCGTATACGACATGCTCTCGCAAAATAAGCGAAATCAGTTTTGTACCTCGGATAAATAGACGGCGGTAATTCACCAAAGACGGACCCAACAAAGCTTCCTCAATGTAAAGCTTAACGCGAGCCTCCAAGCTTTCACGACGCGGCAGGGATCGTTCCTCAAAAAACGGTCTTTCGCCATCTATCGCGTCAAAGGTAAAACTAAAACGGTCCCGCGGCGCTAGACGAGCATCCACAAGCGCTATAACGACAAGCAACGCCAAATAAATAGCCCTTCGTAACTCGGCTTTGCGGAAAGGGACTGTAATCGCGGTAAGAAACTTCATGGCGAGCCGGTAAAGCCTCCGGATGATTCAAATACGGTGATAAAATCAACAATCCCATTATAAACGGCTTCCGAAGCGAGCCGCAAGTAAGCATCGGAAGAAAGAAGCTTGGCTTCATCGGGATTTGTGACAAAACCTAATTCAATCAGCACGGACGGCATCTTGGCGTTACGCACCACAAACCATTCTTCAGCTTTTATACCTCTAGATTCGCTTTGATCGCCTAAGTTTTCAGACAGCCGATTTATTATGGCTTGCGCGATTACCAGACTTTCAGTGGTAAACGCTTCCTCCATCATGGAATTAAGTATGGGGAATAGATCAGCGCTATCGGCTAAAGCTTGCTCGTCAACGACAGTCCTGCGAAATTTTGGGGAAAGATACCACACTTCATATCCGGAAGCGTTTTTATTGAAAGAGGCGTTAGCGTGTATGGACACGAAGATAATAGCCTCATTTGGCTCCAGTTTGACGCTATTGGCGATGGAAACCCTTTCTTCCAAGGTTAAATAGCGATCATCCGATCGGGTTAAGAAAATACGCTTATTGGGATATTTAGCGTTGAGCGTTTGGTGTATGTATTTTGCCACGATAAGGTTTATATCTTTTTCTCTCAATTCGATGGGACCGGAACCAAAATCATGGACGGCGACCGCGCCCGGATCCTTGCCGCCATGGCCGGGATCAATCAAAATAGCGGCTATTTTAAAGGAAGCGGCCTCTTCAAGGTCCCGAAGCTTGAACGCGTGAAGCATCGTCTCTATAAACTCACGCGGAAACAACAAGCGGCCATCACGGCGGAAAGGCCCCTTCCCTCTAAAAACGAGAGTCCCATCTATAAGCGCGATATAAGAATCCGCCTCATTCTCCAATCTAAAAACCGCTCGGCGCTTCCCAGAATATATAACACCTAACCCAGCCACCGGATCCCATTCCAGCCTAGCGTTAAGCGCGATAAGAGCCTCGGCTTCGCTCAGACACTCGCCTAGCTCAGCCGGCTCTTCCCTCTCGTCCGCGGCGGCCATGAAGGAGCCAAAAAAGAGAACAGCGACGACAAAAAATAGTCTAGCGCGACATGGACGCTTTAGTACGGTCATCAGCCTTAACCCCGAAAACGCGATTGGATATAATAAGCCGCTCCCTGATAAGAACCTCTAAGGAAAGAAGCCCAAAAGCCACGCCCTAGTTTTACTTTTTCATTGGGTTCCGCGGTCCTGAACCTCTTGCCCATTATCAGCTCTACCGCTCTTAAACCAGAGGAGGGCTCCCTGCCCTGGTAATCACGCGACGAGCTTTCCTGAAAACGGCGCCACGGGATAAGAGGGATAGCGTCGGATGGCTCCAAAAAAACAGAAGATTCCGGCAGTTCGGCCAATGAACGCGATAAAGAATCATCCACCGTATAAGCGTCGGGCGGGAAACGGCCGCCGTTTTCGCGGGATAAAAGAGGCGATGCCGCGAGAAAGGTATCCGTTTCTTTATCAGGATAACGCAAAACAAGCAGCACAGCCCGCGCGGCCGCCTCAGCGGCGGCTATAGCCTGGGCGCGATCTGGCGATGCCGCGATAACATTACCGCATTTAGAAACGTTATTCTCCGGAAAACCAAGCCTTTGGCCAGGCTCTACGCGGCTAAAGACATCACAGACAAAGGGCAGGGAGCGGACTTCATCAAGACCGATGACTCTTTCCAATTTACCGGGAATTGAGATAAAAGCGCGCTCGGCGCTCGTCCAATCCCGCGACGCGGTTAGCGGGAAGGGATTCTCGCCCACGGCTATGGACAGGGCGGCGTCACTTAGCGCTATGCCTGTGGCATAGGGATAGGTCCAACCGGACATATATCCGCCTGACAAACGCGCGGCTATTTCTCCGATCATCGGCCCCTGACTGGTCAATTTCACATCGCCCTTAGCGGCTCCTTCACGCAGGCCCAAGGCTCTTACCCCCTCTTCAAATACGGCTATGACAGAGGCGAGCGACTCATTTGAAAGGGCGGCGGGAAGAGTGTGCCCCATTTCAATAAAATACGGCGGGAAAAAGATATGCCGATCAGCTACTCCATGAATTATGATCTTGCCTTTATAGATAAGCGCGTCAATCGAGTATTCTGGCCCATCCATATAGCGTTCCACGATCACCCGACCGGACCGAGAAAAAGTCAAGGCCGCCCTAACAGCCGGGTTAAGCTCATCGGCGTTGTCCACCTTACGACAGCCTCTGGCGCCCATATTATCAACCGGCTTCACCACCGCCGGGAAGCCAAAGGGCGGCAACCAGGATTCCTCCGGCGGCGACCTTAGCTCGACAAAGGCCGGCGATGGAACTCCAGCCGCTTGAAAACGCCGCCGCATTCTAATCTTATCCGACGCGTCCAAAGCGTTTTCATACGGGATGCCAGGCAAACCGATGTGTTCCGCGATATAGGCGACCGAAGACGAAAAATCGGTGCCGGCTGTCATTACGCCGGACAAGCCGCCATTTTTGGCTAAGGCTTGGGCAAACGCCAATAAAGATTCGCGGTCCTTTAAATCAATTTGTTCAAAGTGATCGGCTAAAACCGCGTTTACGGCCGAAGGATCGCCGTCAACCACCACAGTTCGCCAGGAGCGTGCCTTAGCGGCTAGAATCACCGGTCCCTGCATGACACCCGCGCCCAAAATTAGAATTGTTTTCATCGATATTGTTCTCCCGACGCGCAAAGGTCACGCGTTTTAACAGCGTATAGTTCAAAGGTGTCGCCTAATCCAAATAGACGGCTAATGGCCGCAAATGCCTGACCTAGGGCTTTATACCGCTTAATTAAGGAACTGGGGCTGAAAGGAAAACGTTCCGGATGATGCCCGGTTACAACGACACGACGAAGGGAAAAACCATAGCGAGCTAAAAGTTTCCTTGCCTTAGCCGGTTCCCAAACAGAACGATGATCCGCCGGACTATTCTTATAAAAGGCGTGGCGATTAAAGCGGCCGGAGACGCCCGACGCGGAGGGAGTCGCCATCGCTAAGACGCCCCCCAGGGGCAAACAGCGGTTGAGTTGTCGAAAAACAGCGTTAAGATCATCGAAATGCTCAATAACATACCACAAACTAATAAGGTCAAAGTCGTTAACATTAAAAAGGCAAAGCGGGTCCACGTTTGGAAAGGCCCCCAGTTCAGCCTTAAGGCCTAAGTTCTCCCGTATATAGCGTATAGCGGCTTCCGATAGATCCAGGCCATTGGCTTCCCAGCCTAAATGACACGCGGCGCTTAATGAAGGGCCATACGCGCAGCCAATATCCAGATAGCGGTTTATTTTACGGCGGCTCAAAGACGCGGCTAAGCTCAAGCGCCGCTTAGCCATAGCCTCTAAATGAGGAAAATCCTCGATATAGCTCTTCCCATATTGAGAAGCGTATTCTTGTAAAAAATAACGTTCACTATATCTGATTCCATGGGGAATAGCTCTTACCTGGTAAATCAAGCCGCAATCAGCGCATCTAAAAAAACTGCGATCAGCGAAACGTGGAGGCTTAAAACGGCGCGAACGCGATGAGGAAGCGCAAAGTGGGCAACGCCCATTATCAAGGCTTAATGTCGCTATAAGCTGGGCTAAGCTGGTTTTAGCTTCATCCTTTTCCGTAGCTGAAACGTCCGGCTTAAAGTACCGCGCCGCGACACGCTCTGACAGTTCCGCGACACGCGCCAGCTGGGAAAGCAACACGGGTAAACGCCGAGCTAGCGTTCGCTTACCGCCGGCGCTAGCAAACCCGGCATAACGGCTAAGCCGTTCGTGATAGGCTGTGGGAGATACCAAAATAACCGGGACCCTTGCCCATAGAGCCTCAAAAGCGCTTAGGCCAAATTGGGTTATGACAAGATCGTATTTGGCAATAAGTTTGTTTAGATTATGTAGCCGGGGAAGAATAAGGGCGCGGCCAGCCCTTTCTTTCGTCTGTGCGTGTCTATCAAGCTTAGGTTTTGATACGGCGGGAAGAATAATATCGACGTTTAGCTTATTCTGTTTTTCCAATACGTCGCGTACTTTTTCAGTTAAACCAGCTCTATCTTCCCCGCCAAAACTGACCAGCACCCTTGAATTTACCACTGAAGCAAAAAAAGAGGAGCGCCGGTCCACGCCGTTGACGATTAAGCGGGGATCAGTTCGATTTGCCTTATTCCATCCTTGCGGGCGCGGTAAAAGATCTATCAAATAATCAGCCTGATAGCGCGCGCGCCCACCCTCATCAAGTGCCAGTACCGGCGCGAGAGAACGCCAATATCGATATTCAGCATAGGGACAGCGGAATCTATCCAAAACAATCAGGTCCCAGGCACGAGACGCGGGATTTCCCCGAAAAAGCGCTTCCAGCTCTATTTCATCCGCGTACGCTCGCCATAAGCTAGCGCCGTTACGTCGTTTCACTAGCCGCGAGACAGGCGGCGTATCCGCGAATATATAGGCTTCGTGACCTTCGTTTTTTAAGTGGCTCGCTAAAGCGGCCTGTCGTTTTAAATGCCCGCTCCCCCGGCCCCGTTCAAGAGCTGGCACCAACAAATACGCTTGGCGGCTAGTTGCCATACCGTTCTCTATACCTATCAATGGCGGCTAACAGGGGGGCGTCAAGCGACCTATCGTCTGGCGCCGCGCCGGAAAGCGTCAAGCCAGCGGCGCCAGCGCCGGCGCCCTGTTCTGTTTCTAAAGTCTTCATCATATCAAACAAGATAGCGGCGCGGCGATAATCATCTTCGGTATCAACAGTAAGGCGAAAAGCCCGTCCGTCCGCCGCCGCGCGCCGCCAATCAGCCGGGGCCTTTGGCCGGTGCGTCACGAACCTTTCCGGACGCTTGTAGATATAGGGGCAAACATGTTCACGCTCATAGGGCAATGTGGCTTCATGATCCGCTCGCAACAAAGCTTCGCCCTTAATGAATTCCACCCCCGCGCCATAGGGTAAATCCGTATAAGCGGCGTAATCCGCGTTCCGAGCGAAGCCCTCGGCGACAATAGCCGCCGCGGCGTCTACTAAAACAAAGGGATTATCACCTGTTGCCCGAATTACCGCGTCGGCGGCTATTTCACGAACAATCAGAGCGTACCGAGCCAGAACATCATCCTTAGGACCGATTTTTAGGATAAAACCGGCGCGGCGGGCGAGTGGACTAAAAAGGGCTTCGGCATCCGCCGGACAGGCTAAAATCCGCGATTCCGCTGGAATAGTTGAGAGCCGGCGCATAACGCGATAGATCATAGCCTCGCCGCCGAGGGGTAGCAAAGCCTTTCCCGGTAAACGAGATGAGTCCAAACGGGCTTGAAGGATAAGCGCGGTCACGATTCTGGCGTCTCCCAGAGTTCCGTTATTTTTCTGGCGTCGCCGATAAACCGATAGCGATTGGTGGTTACCCAAGATCGCGCGGCGTTGAATTCGCGCCAAGCGGCTAACGGACGAGATAATGAACGGAAAAGATAGGCGGGGAAGCGGCGAAAGGGAATATGCGCGCCATCGCCACGATAAAGGGGCGCTAAATTTTTTAGGTAGAAAAGACGATAGTCATCGTTTAGCGTGGAATTTTCAAGCGGCGTTTCCCCGTCATAGCTGAGGCGTATTAACTGGGTTGCCCTAATGGATTCACCCCATAATTGCGCGCGGAAACCAAAATCCAAAAGCTGCCAGTATGCTGTCTTTAAGCTGGGGTCAAAACCGCCAAGCCTTTTAAAAATTTCCGTATCATAAAGCCCAATCCAATCAAAGGGATATAAGGAACTCTCTCCCTCTTTCGCGGCTGAGAAGGCAAAGGGTTTTAGACTTCGCTTGAACCATACAGGAGCCCGGAGCGTCGGAATAAGCTCAAAGCGCGTGTTGTGCAAGATAGGAACAATACATAAAGCCGATTCAGCCTCAAAGCGGGCGATAGTACGGGCGGTACCGCTATTTAGACGCAAATCATTCCATAACAGAAAAAAACGCGGCGTATCCAGCTCGCCAACAGCTAGATTCACCCGCTCCCCTATGGTCGCGGGGGCTGACAAACGGAGAAATTTCACAAAGGGGAAACGCTGGCTTAACTCTTCCAGCTCCCAGCTTTCCTCATCGGACTCCACGGATACGACGCTGTCAAAGCGGCATTTTTCCAATTCTTGAAGAACAGTACGTCGTAAATACCGGCCGCCGCGATTTAACAAAATCGCCGAAACACCCGAGGACCCCGCTTTGGACTGACCGCCAACCACGGTATAGGTCGGTCGCCGCTCGTTAAAAATTATAGGTATAGTATTCATCACAATTCCGACAAGGGCCCTCATAGCGGCCCTGAATATGCTCTTTAGCCGCCAAGGCGCCACGCTTCCAGATTATATCCAAGCTATCGGTAAAAACATTGCCTAAAGGCCGCGACAGCTCAAGGTCTTCTCGGCAGAGAGGGACCGTACCATCCAATAAAATAGAAATATCCCGCTGGAGATGCCAACAGACCGGCCGCTCCAAAGGCGATAAGTCCGAAGCCCTTAGGTCCGGTAGGAAACCATGGAAACTGTCATATTTTTGAACAATAACATTCGCCGTTTTCGCTTTCCACGCTCGATAAAAAGATTCAAGATCTTCCTCGGCGCCCCGGAAACGGACAGCTTGAATATAGCAATCATGGGGAAAAAGCCGCAAACAATCTTCGGCAAAGGCATGAGACTCAACAAAACCTTCACCGCGAAGCTCCTTATACCGTTTTTCGTCATTCGTATCCAAGGATATAATCCAGCTTATCGGCGCCATACCGTTATATCGCGGCGCCGCCTTAACGCTGGCCGCCGCCAAGCGTTCAAGAACGGCGGAGTCCCAGCCAATACCGCTGGTTTCAAGCACCGCAGCTAAGGCTGGTTTATTAAGAATAGCGCCTAAAAACCGCTCTATATCTGGATGAAAAGCGGCTTCACCCCATAATGACAGATCGATAACGGCGTCGCCGGCGAAATCTTCTATAGCGTCCAATAAAGCGAAAAAGCGAGCGCTTTCCATGAAATCCCGCCGCTCTAGAACACTTATTTCGGCTCCGCCAAAGCGCGGATAAGGACAGAACGAGCAAGCTTGAGGGCACTTACCATGCACCTGAATCCCGAAAAAAGCCGGTAAAGTACGCAGGGCTTCAGGACATTCCGCTATAAAGCGTTCGGCGTCATCGGCTGACTCGTACGCGGCGTTAAGAAAACGCTCTATCAATAAAAAATTACGGCGCTTATCGGCGCTAAAACTTAACCTAAACGCGCGTAAATCCTTTTTTGATATTTCCGTTTCTATATCAAAAGCGTTGATGTCCTTCTGAATGACAGAAAAGAGCAAATCGCGCTCCACCCGGCCATGGTCATCGCCTGCCAGAGCGGCTAAAGCCGAGGCTGTTCCTGGCGCTAAAAGCTCCGGCGCGAAACCATACGGCCAACCATCCGCGAAGCAATACTCGGCGGCATAGCGTTTAAAACGTTCAGCTAAGGCCTCGGCGATCGTTGTATCCAAAAGAGGACAGTCAGCCCAGGCAAAATAGAGAAAATCATACCCCACCGCCTGGGCGGCTAGAGCTTCCAGAGTCCGTTTTTTATCCCAAGAATCGGACCAAAGTTGCTCCGTTGGAATAGTCTGCGCGGCGCTTATAGTGTCTAAAACGCTTTCATCATCGCCCTTTTTATCGAAATCGATAATACGTGAGCTTGTTCCGCTTAAAGAAGCGCGGAGCAGAACGATTTTTGCCAAGCCCGGAAAAGTAGCGACTTTTCTCAAGCAGCGTTCAACGGCGGAAAGCCCACTAGCCAGAGGCGCGAACGCTTCAGGCGCCAAGCGGGCCGCGTATATTACTGCGACAGCCTTCATATCGATATTGTATCGGCAATACGCCGGACAAGGAATAGTCGAACGCGTAGCTTTAAACGCGTTGCGCTCAAAGCGCCCGCCGACTATACTGCTTTCATGTCCGACAGCGCCTATTCGGTTACGCGATTAACGGAACTCATCAGAAACCAGTTGGAAAGCGCTTTCACGGATATAACGGTGGAAGGCGAAATCTCAAATTGTAGACCGTCCAGTACAGGTCACCTTTATTTTACGCTTAAGGACGCCGCTTCCGCGCTTTCCGTCGTCATGTTCCGCAACCGTTATAAAAATTTAAC
>CAZJJK010000002.1:0-68567 GCA_964546285.1 uncultured Treponema sp.
GCGGCGTCCGCGACACTACCATACCAGCTATCTCACTGTCAAGCAGTTCGGTAATACAAGTTAAAATACATCAAAACGGCATAAACTGGCAAAAGCCATTTGCCGCGAAGCGTTCATAAAAATACTACGCACGGAATATCTATGTCAAGGATTGCTTCCGCTATTCTCCTTAAAATCTTTACCCTCAGTTTCCTTCACCTTCGTCTTTTTCAGGATCGAAAAATAATCAAAAAAAGAAACATAGGCCAATATCGTTGAAAGGGCAAAAAAAGCTATAGCTATCCATTGCAGCGCTAAAACTGGCGCGCTAAAACCAAGACGTCGTAAGCCAATAGCCAGAAGAGAAACCAAGCCAGTTAGCATATACCCGAAAGCTTTTAATTTACCGCCGGAGCGAGCCCCCAAGGCAACCCCTCGCCCCATCATTATCATCCTTAAAAAGGATATGCTGAATTCACGATACAAAACTAAGATGAATAAAAAAGCCGGCAGAAAACCATCAAGCACAAAACAGAAAAAATAAGAGATTCTCGCCAAGGTATCGGCGAAAGGATCAAATAATTTACCGAAATCGCCAACCTCATTCCGCGATCTAGCGATTTTACCATCAAGCAAATCGGAAATTTCACCAGCCGCGAATAACAACCAGAGTATGGGAACAAGCCAAGGGAGCTCCACACCAAGCCATTCAGGAAGGAAATAAAGCACGTAAAAAAGAGGCGCCATAACAAGGCGACCGGCCGTAACTTTATCCGCGATAGTCATTGGTCGAGTATGAGGGTTTGACAAGCCCGATGTCAAGTAATACTATTCCAAAACCCTTGACCTGGGAGTATCGATGAATCCAATTTTCAGCACTCCCCTTTTTCGCTCAATTATAGCAACAGTCCTAGTATGCGGTTTTTCCGAAGCGGCCCTGTTTCTAGTTATAGCGAATATTTTCACCTTTGGTCTTAACTTTGTCTCCGCCTTCCTGCTTACGCAGGTTGTTTTTCACGCGGTGCTGACTGTCTTTCTTTTTTCCACAAGAAAATTTTTCTATATTCTCAATGGCATGCGACCGCTGCAAAAAATTAATATCGCGAACAAAGTAACCCTGCTTAGAATAAGCATGCTTCCTTCCCTGCTCTTTCTCATACTAGCGGCCAAGACCTACCCCGTCGGCCCAATCTTAATTTCAGCCTTAGCTATAACGTTTTTTACGGACGCCATCGACGGCCGCCTCTCCCGCTCCCGGGACGAGGTAACCATGATCGGTAAAATTCTTGATTCCGTAAGCGATTATTCTCTGCTTATCGTCGTATCGATCGCGTATTATATCTATGAGCTTATTCCAAAATACTTGTTCGCCATCATCCTCGCGCGCTTACTATTTCAGGCTTTTGGAATGCTTATATTGCTTATCGCGCGACGAGACTGGGAACCAAAACCAACACTTTTTGGCAAAGCCGCGGTCGCGACCACGATGGTTCTATTCGCTTCGGAAGCGTTGAAAATCGTTCTAAGCGAGGACTATTTTAAGTATTTCCAAATAATTGAAATAATCTCGGCTGTAATCGTCTCGCTATCCATCATCGATAAGGCTTATTATTTCATTACCTTCGCCCTAAAGCCGAAGAAAACCCCCTAAAGCGGCAAACAGCCAAGACTCACCAGCTAGCGCCAATTCCGTTATGGCTTGGGACTTCTTATGTATAAAAACCAACGCTCCCTCCGCCTAATACAATTCGGCGTATTTAGATTCTAAGTAGTCAATAAAGGGCTCTATATCGAGGCTTTTGCCGGTAACCTGATTAATAAGCGCGCCAGGTGATAGACGACGGCCATATCTGTGGATCCGCGCGCCGAACCAGTCTAAAATCGGCTTAAATTCGCCATCAAGCAATAAAGTCTCATAATCCGGTCTAGCCTTCGTAAATTCACGCCAGAACTGAAGGCCATAAAGATTACCAAGCGCATAGCTTGGAAAATACCCGAAGGCGCCGAAAGACCAATGTATGTCCTGCAAAACCCCATCTCGGTCATTCTCAGGCTCAACACCCAAATAATCGCGCATCCCTTTCCGCCAAGCGGAAGGCAAATCAGATACAGCTAAGTCTCCAGAGAAAAGGCGTCGTTCCAGATTGAAACGCAATGCGATATGTAGTGAGTAGCTAAGCTCATCGGCATCAACCCTGATAAGAGAAGGCTCAACATTGTTTATCGCTCTATAAAATTGATCCAGTGTAACACCGTCAAGATTCTCTGGAAAAAGCGCCGCGAACGCCGAAAAACGCCCGCGCCAAAAAGCCCGGCTTCGGCCTATAACATTTTCCCACAAACGCGATTGAGATTCATGAATACCCATCGACGAGCCACTCGCCAGACAGCTACCCCGCAAAACCGGTTCTATACCTAACTCATAAAGAGCATGCCCAGCTTCATGGATCGTGGAAAATAAGCCGGAAAGCGGATTATTAGCAAAAAAACGGGTTGTGATTCTGACATCATCAGACCCTAGCGTCGTCGTAAAGGGATGAGCGCTTATATCGATACGTCCACGATTAAAATCGAAACCGATCAGTTCTAGAGTTGATCGGCTGAAAGCTTTTTGTTTATCGATATCATAGGGCCGTGTTAAAAAGGAAGTATCGGGCTTCGGTTTTGCCATGATGGCTTTAATTAAGGTTTTCAGCTTCTCCGCTAGAGGCGTCAAAACCGCCTCAGCTGAGACTTCCGTCAATCCTTCTTCATGCTGATCCAATAATCCGTCATACGGACGCTCAAAACCCCAATATAGCGCTCTACGCCGCGCGAAATCCACCATCCGCTCCAGATGAGGCAAAAAAAACGAGAAATCATCGTTATTTCTTGCCTTGGACCAAGCCGCCTGTGATAAACCTTCAGCCTTGGCCGCGTCCGCCACAAAATCAGGAGGCAACAGACGTTCACGATCAAAATCACGTCTGAATACACGCAAAAAATCTCTGTCTATCGCCGCTAAGCCTTCATCTCCTGACGGATTATCAGTGGTGGAGCCCAGCCTTTCCAATAAGCGACCAAGTTCAGGCTCAACCGCGCTGTCATGTATAACGCCTCGTAAAATAGATAGCTGTTCCGCTCGTTCCTCTACAGCGCCTGAAGGCAGATACGTTTCCTGGTCCCAATTAAGAATAGCTAACGAGTGACTTAAGTTTGCCAGTCGCGCGTCAAGCTGTTTTAATCGTGTAAGAGCGCTTTCTTTGGTCATGGCATTACACTATATTCTTGAACTACCTGAATCTCACCGCGAACGGAACTGACGCCTTTCATTTCTTTAGCCGCCATTACAGCCGCCTCAACCGAGCTCTGTGAATTAGACACGCCATGCAGGACAAGCTCCCCATTTATAGCCTTTGCCTCCAAGAAATGGACGGGTATCTTTTTTTCATAGAGTATGTGGTTAACAACTTCTTGCGAAAGGCAAAGATCACGCGCCAAAGCAGCCGAACGGCTTTCCGCCTCAGGTGAAACTATTCGCTTAACAAGCTCCTTCACAATTTCCGCTACCGTGGCGGGGTGTAATGAGCTGGTGTTTATAACCGCGTGATAATTCACCGCGGAAAGCCAATCCATATCAAAGAAATACCGATGAAACCCCGCCCTGTCATGATCGCTGCGCATAATAATCTGCCTGGCGCGCTTATCATCGCAACTAAAGTAACTTTTAACGCGTTCAACCCGTACCGCCATTGGCGCGACGAGCCTTACCGAGACAACGGAAGGAAGATCCTTTAGAAGGGCCATAACGCCGCGGCCAACAAAGACGCAATTGCCGCCAACGGCTTCCGAAAAAACGGCGCTGCGTAAATAATGCAGATAATCATCTCTATCCTGGGACAAAGAAGCCCAAAACGTGGGTTTCTTTTCATCGAATTTATCGATCTTCCTCTCGGTAAAGCCATAGGAAGCGAATTTATCTTCTATTGTCGCTTTTTCTATATATCGATACCCTAAAAGATCGGCAAGTTCGTGAGCCGTCTCATCGCCAAGCGCGGCTATTTCGCGCGAAATTGTGATAATAGCCATATCGAACCTCCTTTTGCTTACTATAAAGACCTAGTCCCATGAACCGCGTAGAACCATGTTTTGTTTTGAAAGAGACTCTGGCGCTTATGTCTTAGTATAGATATACCTACATAATAAGAGGACATAAACGCTTGTCAAAGGAGCCGAATTCCAAGAGCCTCATACTTATGGAATAGCTCCCTAGCTAAGCTATAATCATAAAGCTGGATCGGAGCTTTGTCAAAATTGGCCGGACAGGTCCTGTTCACGTGAAGGAAAGCGCAGGGAGAACTCTACCCGATCAGCTCCGCCAATTTTCAACTCAGCGCCTAACTGTCCGCATAAGGCTTCTACCATCTGAAAAGCCGCTTCCCCTCTAACTTTCTCAGTAAAAACCAGTTCGGGATCGCCTTCAAACATTAAGGCGAAATAATATCCAGCCACAGTATCCTCGCTCATCTCCACCCGCAAAGTGGAATCAAGCTCGACGCGTCTTTTCTTTAAAATACGGGCGATAAGCTCGTTGGCGACAAGCGCTAAGGGTATGGCTTGGTCTATGGGAAGAACATCCACACTACAGGAAAGAATAAAATTCGGCGGCTTATCCTCCTGCTCATAAGCGTTTATTAAATGCGCCACCAGCCCGGATAAATATGCGCCAATATTGACATTGCGTAGATCCACCGAGCGATAGAGACGTTCATGAACCATGGCGATAGATTGGATCTGAGTTTGGCAATCGTTAAATATAGACCGAGCGTCAGCATCATCCAAACGGGAGCCCTGAAGGCTTAACAAGCTGGAAACTATTTGTAAATTGTTTTTAACCCGATGATGTATTTCACGGAGTAAAGTATCTTTAGATCTTAAATCATCCTCTAAACGCCTTTCGGCTTTTTTCCGTTCCGTAATATCTCGGATTATGCCGACGGAATTATGCGCCCCGCCCTCATATTCAGCCGCCGCCAACCAAGCGTATAATAATTCACCATAAAGATACGACGCGGTTTCCGTCTTCGCGGAATCGTTCTTTACACAAAGTCTAACCTCAATTGGGTGATCCGGATTTTGTTTAAAATCTTCTAGCTTTTTACCGTCAACCGCTTCCACCAGTTTGACCAAATTCAACCCGATTACTTCATCGGGTGTATACCCAAGACGATAAATAGAAGAATTTACAAAGACGATACGACCATCGTCATCCACGGTATAAACGATATCGGGTATAGCTTCCACTAAATCACGGTATTGCCTTTCTGATATTTGAAGATGGGAATTTAAGCGATCCAGGCTTTCCCGTATATTCAAGACCTTATGGATCATAGTAGGCAAAGCGCCCAGATAATGATACCCGGCATCGCGGATTAAGAAGGAACTAGTTTCATCCTGGATTAGGCCATCAACCTTTTGCTCTTCTCCCGCGTACGCGAGAATAATCAATGGTTTTGGCCACAATTCCAGCGTTTCAACAAACGATGAATCGCCAAAAGCTAAATCTGATATTATAAGATTAATGGCTTTATCCATGATGAGCGTTTTAGCTTCCTCGCAAGAGCGGGGAAAGACTAAGCGATATTCTAATTTTTTAAAACCGACGAGATCCAAAAATCGCTCACGTTCATCGGCCACGCTAGTCGCGAAGAGAATCTGAACCTTATGGTTTTTCTTCATGCAATATAGTATATATGTAGGCTAATAAAATGCCACAATCAATTGGAGTTGTATGACCAATCATTTACGATGGGACGTAAGGCAAAAGAATGAAACATACCGATGTCGGGTTTTCTCAGTCAATGAAGTAAAAAGTGTTTCGCCAAACGGAAAAACAGGCAGCTTTTATATCTTATCCGCTCCCAATTGGGCTATTGTTGTCCCGCTAATCCACGGAGAAGAGGGCATAGACCGCTTTGCCATGGTACGGCAATGGAGACATGGCTCCGAAAACCTCAGTTTAGAATTCCCCGGCGGCGTAATAGAAGACAACGAAAATCCAGAGAAAGCGGCGGCAAGAGAATTGCGGGAAGAAACGGGACTTCAGGCGGAGAACTTATGCCTTATCGGCGAACTAAGCCCAAATCCAGCGATAATGTCAAATACAGTCTATATCTTCGGGGCCAGTTGCTCAGCCACAGCGAAAAACCAAAAACTAGATGCCGATGAATTTGTGGATGTTGAGTTGATAGCCTGCGAAGAAGTTCGCCGGAATATGGGGAAAGCGCCTTACTCGCACGCCCTTATGACCACGGCTCTTTACCTTTTTGATACAAATTATAAGCTTTGTACACGGCCTCTGGAAACGATTGACCCTTTGGCAAATTAGTAATATCCAAACAAGCCCGCGGTAAAACGCCTTAACAAAAATAAAGACCGGCCCGCGCCGGTCTTTATTTTCATCCGAGAACCAAGAACAGCTATAAGCCAGTCTTGGTCCCCTTTTACCTTAGCAAGCTAAATGCTAAGGCTTTAAAATGGATCTTATTTATTTGGCAAGGGCTGATATAAGGTCCCCTTATCCCAAGTACCCTTACGCACTTCGCCATTCAAGCTTGGCACTATCAAAACCGTACCAACAGGTAACAAGTCTGGGTTTTCCGGTTCAGGCAGAGCTTTCTTATTGGCCTCGTAGAGTAAGGGCCATTTTTCCGGATCGTTATAGATCCATGGCAACCCCGCGATATTCCACAGGCAATCGCGCGTTTCCGTCCAAGCCCGTACAACAAATTTTTCCGGCAAGGGGAAAAGTATGGGCAAAGGCGGTACGATAGTCATTTTTTCCACAATAGGAGCGGGCGCGGGCGCCGGTTTGGGGGGGATAGCCTTAACCAGCTCAGACAGCTTCTCATACGCGGCCGCCGCGGCGCGATACGCTAATACCGCTTGCTTATAGGAGCCAAGATCGCCCGCCTTCGCGGCTTCTTCCTTAGCCTTAGCGTCAGCGTAAACAGCCTCAGCCGCGGCCCATTCGGCGGCGAACAAGGTAGAAGCGTCTAAGGCTTGAGCGCTGTCCTTTGCCGTTTCAGCGCCAGCCCGAGCTCCGTCCAACTCTCCCGCCACTTCGGCTTTCGCTTTTTCCACCATATCGCGGAAGAGAGGCAAGCAAGATTCAAACGCTAAGCGCGACCTCCCGTTGTCTACACCATAGCTTTCTGAAGCTCCTTTATACACCGCTTCGGCTATAGCCCATTCAGCGGTATACCGAAGATCGCTTTCCAAAGCTAAAGCATCAGCCCTAGCCTGCCGAGCCGCGTCTTTAGCGGCATCCGGCGGCGGTTCGTCCGGTTCAACTTCTATCTTTCTCACATCCTGCAAAGCGGCCACAACCTGCCTGGAATAGACGACAGATTCGTCCCAACGCGATTGCGTCCTAGCTTGAGCGGCGTTTTGGAGAGCACTGGAAGCTCTGCTATATTCTCCAGGGAAATTATTAGCGGCGTCTACCGAGCCCGCCCACGAAAAACGAGCTTTCGCGGCCTCATAGGCGTCATCGGACGCTTTTATCTTTAATTGTAGGGCGATGTATTCATCGGACTTTTGCGCGGCGTAAGCGGCTTCCTCGGCGTAGGCTTTAGCGGCGTCATAATCGCCATATTCAAAAGCGTCATCCGCCAACTTTTTTAAGCGCACGCTTTCCCGATAATATTCATTATCGAGCAAGCCTTGAAGAGCCACATCAGCTCCGACGGCGCTTGATGAACCAGAAGTGGAGGCGTCTGATGAGACCGCTTGAGCTAAAGCCATCAAGGGAAAGAAATTAACTCTTCCGCTTGACACGCCGGGATCAATATCCCATAAAGCCACGGTAGAATACACGACCGAGGCGTCTAGGGAGACAGGTTCCGGACAACTAGCCCATAAATCGCTTAAGGTATAGTTATAAGGATTATACCCAGAAGATATAGGCTCCGGCAGTTCGATCACCGCTTTATTGGAAGACAGGGGTAAAGCTGGATCGGGCAATTCATCGGCGAAGCTCGGAACGATCAATGCCATAATCATAAGAAGTGCTACTATAGTCCGCTTCATTTGGCGCCTCCAGTAACAGTGGCGTCGGCTTCGCGCGCCGTTCTTTCACTATCCGTCATCCGCGCGCGCGCTTCTTCTAGCGCCTTCAACGCGGCAGCGCGTTTTTCAGCAGCCGTCTGTTTGGCGACAGCGAACATTTTTTCCGATTCTTTATATAACTCGGACGCTTCATCAAACAATTCAGCCTGGAACGCCGCGTCAGCTTCAGCCAATAGGGAAGAAGCTTTCTCATATTCGTCCTTAACGGCTACGTTAGCCTTTAATTCTGTCGCGGCTTTACGCTCAGTGTCAGCGGACTTACCGCGATCCACGGCGTAATATTCTTGCCCCTTAAGATAAGCGATTCCAAGGCGAAGAGAAGCCTCCTCAGCGGCGCTCTTGGCTTTGATAACATCACCCGCTTCATAGGCGGCTATAGATTCTTGAAGCTTTCCAGAACCCAAAGCGTAATTCCCCGAATCATAGGCTCCAAAATTACGTGAGTCAATTTTCTCTTTTACTTTATAAGCGTCGGAGCCGGTCGCTAGCGCATGATATCCGTCACGGGCGGCTTTCCAAGCTTCATAAGCGGTATAATAATCACCTTGATTATAAAGATCGATAACAGCCAAAGCGGCGGCGTCAGCCATTTTCAAGAAATCCGGGTGAATACTGTCAATTCCCGCCTTCAGCGCCAATTCACGCGCTTTCAGCGCTTCCGCCTGCCGTTCAGTCGCGAAGCTCGGTAAAGTCTTTGTGGCGACAGAATCGTATGCGTCGGCCGCCTTACCATACTCCGCGATAGCGGTCGGATAAGAGGACGCTTTCCCGCCGGAGGCTTCACTTTCTAAAGAACGAGCCTTAACATAAAGAGCCTCCGCCGCCTTCCATTCCTGAGAGTTATAAGCGGAGACATTAAGATCAAAAGCCTGTTTTCTGGACTGATCGGCGCGTGCCCGCGCTTTGGCCATAGCGCTGGATAGAGCGGGCTCCGTCTTTACCGTTATACTCTCAAAAGCTTTTGTCGCTTTTGTATAAGCGGCCACGGCTTCCTTATACGCGGCTAATTCCCCACCCTCGGCGGCTGACGCTTTTTTACCGCCGAATGAATAGTCCGTTTCCGCTTTTTCCCAATCCGAGGGGAAATAACGAGGCGCGTCTAAATCATAGGCGGCGGATCGCGCGGCGGCGGCGGCGGCCTTGGCGGCCTTTAAATCGCCTTGAACCGCTAGCTTAGCCTTATCGATCATCGCCTGATATAAGGGAAGAGCGGCTTTTAAGGCAGCCCCGGATTTATCATTCTCGGTCCCATATAGGTCTATACCGTCTTTATAGAAGGTTTCGGCGCTAGACCAATCTTGCGGATATAACACGTCAGCGCCTAAGGCTAAAGCGTCAGAGCGCGCCTTTTCCACGGCGGCTTTATCCTCAGCCGGCTCTGGTATAACGGGTTCCGGTACGGGAGCCGGTTCTTCCTCAAGCTCAGTTGGTTCCGCTATCTGTGGAGGTTCTTGGACTGGCTCCGGCGGCGGCGGCGCGGAAGCGCAGGAGGCCGCCAACAAAAAAATCGCGACGATAAAAACGATCATCGCCGACTGTTTCAGCTTCATATCTAAACTCCTAAAAATTTGTTTCCTCGTTTTTCGTAACAAACGAAGTCTAGCACTAATATGGCAATTCTAGCCGCATTTTCCAGTGTCGGCAAGACAAAAGCGAAATACTAGACTAAATAGACGATCTAAAAAGCCTACGCCCATTAAGATCCGGCAACAAAGGCAAGCGCTATTTTATTGCTATTATTTGTATTAACTACAAGCCTTCGCAATAAAACGGCAAAAACTTCCCGCGATAGCGACCTCCTTTCGCAAAAACCTCAAAACCACATATATTATCGACTTATTTGAGGCGGAAATCAAATTTTCAATAGAACTAGCTTTTGTCAAAAAACGGCGGGTTCTGACAATCCCGGTCTCAGTTCCTTTATTTTAATGCCTTGGCATGGTACAATTCACGCCGTTCGTTTGGAGGCGATATGGCAGAGATCAATTATGATGTCGTAAAAGGCTATGGCGTTCTATCGGAAGGCAAGGGCGGTTGGCAAAAGGAACTCAATCTGGTCGCTTGGAATGGCCGCCAAGCGAAATTCGATATCCGTGATTGGGCTCCCGATCATGAAAAAATGGGCAAAGGTATTACTCTAACCAAGGAAGAAGCCATTAAGTTGCGCGATTTATTAACGAGCGCCTTGGATATAGCGTAGGCTTTAATGAAAACCGCGAGCCATAACGCACAGCGATAAAAGGCTCGGTTAAGCAATTGCGCTATCTCGTTTAGCTAAAGGCGTTTACCTCCGCTATACCTTTTTGGGTTAGCCTATCGCAAAGTTCATTGTATTCATCCCCAGCGTGGCCTTTTACCCAGCGCCATTCCACGCTTAGGGCATTGGCGTTTTCGTCAAGACGACGCCAGAGATCCTGATTTTTCACAGGCTCCTTAGTCGAGGTTCGCCACCCATTGGCCTTCCACTTAAGGATCCAGGCGCTAATCCCCTTTTGAACATATTGTGAATCCGTATGCACTATAATCCGCCTATCGCGAACGCCATCGTTCATGACCGCTTCCAGAGCTTTGATCACAGCCATCAATTCCATACGGTTATTAGTGGTTAATGCCTCCGAACCATACGCCTGAGTCAAGAGGTCCGCCCCCTCTATGACTACATAAGCCCAAGCGCCTGGCCCCGGGTTCCCCGAACAGCCGCCATCGGTGTAAATTGCCAACGGGTTTTTAGCGTCCATCATTTAGCCATGAACCATGTGGTTAAAAATGGAATATAGGTAACTAACATCAGAATTGCCAACTGTACGGCCAGATGAGGCAGGATAACTCTATAAATTCTAGTTAAGGGTCGATTAAACGTATACGAGGCGATAAACAAATTCATACCGACCGGCGGCGTCAAAAAACCTAAACTAAGATTTGTCAAAAACAGTATACCAAGATGCACCGGCTCCAGACCGAAACGCTCCGCCACCGGGATAACCAAGGGTGCTATAACCAGAATCGCGGAAAATAAATCCATTATACAACCGGTAACCAGCAATACGGCGTTAAGCAGTAGTAAAAAAAGCCACCGCGATGGAATGCGGGCAATAGCTAAATCCGCTAAAATCATCGGTATCTCGGCGTCCACTAAGAAATCCGATAGCCCTCTGGCCGCGGCGATTATTATTAGCACGCCGCCGGTCACCGGCACGCTTTTAAGAGCCGAGCCGAGCATTTCCTTCAGCGAAAGGTCTTTTTTTATAAATACTTCTAATACTACGACATAAAAAGCGGCGAAAGCGCCAGTCTCAACCAAGGTAAGGATGCCGGAGAAATACCCAATCACAATTAGTATGGGCAGGGCTAATTCCCCCAACGCTTTTTTGGATGCGATAAACAGTTCACGTGATGAAAAGGTAATAGAACGACGTTGCTTGTCTCCAGCTATGCCTATGGCGGCCATACCAAACACAAGCAGAAGACCAGGAACAATGCCTCCCTTAAAAAGATCCAATATACTTACTTGAGCGGTAGAGCCGTAGACGATAACCGCCAAGCTAGGCGGAAATAATAAACCGATAGCCCCAGAAGCGGTCATTAAACCTTCCGCTCTATCCTCGGCATAAGCGCTTTCCTTAAGGACAAAGACCATAAGGCCGCCAAGCGCTAAAATGGTAACGCCGGAAGCGCCGGTGAAGGTCGTAAAAAAAGCGGAAACCACAACGGCGGCTATGGCGGGTCCGCCCCGAACCCAACCAAGCGCGGCGGACAACAAACTCACTAAACGCTTACCCGCACCGGAATCCGCTAAAATGAACCCTGTTAAGGTAAACAAGGGAATCGCCGGTATAATCCCCCCCGTCAGCATCGTGTACGCCTGATAGGGGACAACCTCAACGGAGCCAGCGGTCGCCGCGAAACCGATATAGCCAAAACCCGCCAAAAGCGCGAAAAGGGGGACTCCCGCGACCGCCGAAACCGCGATCACGGCCACAAGGGGCCACGCGAAAGCGCCGACAAAGCTATTCCAAATTTCCGCGGTAGCCTCAAGCCAAGATGGCGCGGCCCCTATGAAATAATAGCTTATACCGAGAATAGCTTGCGAAGCGGAAAATATGCCGATAGCCGCCCCAATAGCGGAAGCTACACGCGGCCAACCGGGCTCTTTCAAGAAAGCTCGCGCGGCTAAAATCAAGAAAGCCGAGGGAACGACGGCGGCAAAAAGCTGAATTGGGATAAAACCGATTTTTTTCGCTGGATCAAAGGCTTGTATAACCATGGACGCCGAAGCGGCGAATAAAGCCCAAAGCAGAGCGTTAGATATAAGCGCCCTAACAATAGCCAGAACGGTTTTAAGCCGGCCACGAGGCGAAAAAGCGTCAGCTATTCCCAACTGCCGCCCTTCTCGCGCCGCTATAGCGGCGCCGACACAGGCAAAAACCAACGTAAAGTGTTCTATAAGCGCGGCCGCGGCGGGAAGCCCGGTTTTAAGAAAGAGCCGGGCGAAAATCTCCCCAAGGCAGAGGATCAACACTATGGTTAAGGAACCAAGGGCTATCCAGTTTTCCAGCGATTTTAGCGCCTTGGGCAAAGGTCCGGCGCCTTCATTCATCTCAAGCCCGCTTTCTTAAGAGCCGCTTGGATAGCGTCATACATATCCAGAGGGAAAACCGAACCAAGCGTTTTCTGGATGCCCGCTTCCATATCGGCTTTCCAGAGAGCTATTTCAGTTTCCGTGGGCTTATACAAAACAAGACCGTTATCTTTCATTACGCCTCTGGCCTTTTCTCCCAATTCGCGGATTGAACCATCTAAAGAGGAAGCCATCTCCTGCGTCGCGGCCTTTAACGCGGCGCGATGTTTAGCGGGAACTCGATTCCACGCGTTCTTGCCAATCACCACAACGCCGACAAAGGGAGCGACCGGTAGATCCAATAAATAAGGAGCCGCGCCGAACCATTGATATCCGGCCGCGCCCATAGGATCGGAATAGAAGGCTTCAACCATGCCGCTATTGAGCGCCGTGATTAGCTCAGTCGTCGGGACTGGCAATATCTGAAATCCAAGCTGCTTAAAAGCTTGAACAAAGGTATCGTTCTGAACCCCCGCCGCCAGCTTTAACGCTTTTAAATCAGATGGCGTCTTTACCTGCTTTTTAGAGAAAAAATGAACCCAGCCCACTTTGCTCCAAGCCAAGACCTGGAAACCCTTTTTTGAAATAGCTTCCTCCATAATAGACTTGGTTCCTTCCAAGGCCACAGCGACCTCGTCATCATTTCGAAGCATAAAAGGAATGCTGATTGACATAACTTCAGGTGATAAGGTTGAAAGCCCAGAGGATGTCATTACGCCCGCTTGCAGTTGATTCAAGCGGATTTTGCCGATCATTTCCGTCTCATTGCCCACGACGCCGCCATGGTATAGTTTCAGCTCCACCTCGCCGCCGCTCAAACGTTTCCAGTCAGCCGCCAGCTTATTAAGGGCTTCACCCCAAGGACTGCGTTCAGGCGCGATATTCCCCATTTTGATCACGACCGGCGCCGCGGAAATGACGCTGGCCGCGATAAATAAACTAAAAAGCACTAAAACTAAGCGATTTAAGCGCATTCGAAGCCTCCAAACAATAGGGCGACAGCCCAAAGCTTATACGAATAAGATAAACGCGATAGACCTTCTTTTATATTTTAGCACAGCCTCAATCAAAGCTCTTGAACCGAATAGCCGGGTCGGTCCGTACCCAGGCGTCTTCCAATAACGTAAGGGTATCGGTCCAGGATAGACAGGGATCGGTAACCGAAACACCGTAGCGCAGCCCTTCGCCTCCAGGACTTGGAGCTTGGTAGCCCGCTTCGATATTACTTTCCATCATAAACCCGACTATGGGTGAAGCGGGTTCCTGTCTTTGCGCGAGCAAATCATGAAGAACGATAGCCTGACGGTCCACCTTTTTCTCGGAATTGCCATGGCTGCAATCCACAACGATAGCCGGATTCAATTTGGATGAACGCATGAGCCGTGAGGCTTCATCCACATGAAGCCGATCAAAATTGGGCCCAGAACGACCGCCGCGTAAAATCAAATGGCAATCCGGATTACCAAGCGTCCTCATAACGATAGTGTTTCCGTCCCTATCTATACCGACAAACGAATGAGCTTCAGTGGCTGATACGATAGCGTTTACGGCGATCTGAAAATCGCCGTCGGTGGCGTTTTTAAAACCTATCGGCATAGATAGGCCGGAAGCCATTTCTCTATGAGTCTGAGACTCAGTGGTTCGCGCGCCGATAGAGGCCCAACTTAAAAGCTCAGCGGTATATTGAGGAATTATTGGATCCAACATTTCAGATCCAGCCGGCAAACCCATCTCGTTAATCGCCACTAGTAAACGCCGGGCCACCCTAAGGCCGTGAGCGATATCGTAACCGCCATCCATACCTGGATCGACAATCAAACCGCGCCACCCCAAGGCTGTCCGCGGCTTTTCAAAATACACCCTCATTACAACCATAAGCCGATCGGCGTATTTGCGCGACGCTTCAGCCAAACGACTAGCGTAATCCAGCGCGGCTTCCTCATCATGAATCGAACAAGGGCCGACCACCGCTAATAGCCGACCGTCTCGTCCATTCAAAATATCAACCGTCTGGCGCCTTCCAGCGGCGACAGTTACGGCCGCTTCGTCAGACATCGGGATCTCTCTCGCTAATTCAGCGGGAGAGACTAAAGGAGATTCTGAAGCG
This sequence comes from uncultured Treponema sp., assembly GCA_964546285.1. Classification (GTDB taxonomy): domain Bacteria; phylum Spirochaetota; class Spirochaetia; order Treponematales; family Breznakiellaceae; genus CAZJJK01. Next base: position 14,814 of record CAZJJK010000002.1, read on the forward strand.
ATGCGAAGGTTGTTGGTTCTAATCATAAGTTTTACACGGGGAGAATATACATATACGAGCCGATCCGCAAGCCACCCCTTTAAATCCACTAGCGAAACGCTCGCTAAAGGTACTTAGGCGGCAAATCCAATACTCGGGTTTCAGCTCAAGCACCGCCTAAGCGCTATACCGCCGCCCAAGTCCCGGACTTAGCCGAGACAGCTAAAGCGTCTAAAACCGCCATATTAGCCACAGCATCCTCAGGCGGGCTTGGAAGCTCAGCCCCTTCCAACAAGGCGCGGGCAAAAGCGTCAAACTCCAGTAAATATTGGTCCGCTATTTCCGTTTCCACCATACGGGCGCCAACATCGGTATATACCTGTATACGAGCGGGAACATCGCCGGACATATTAAAGGGAAGTTCAACCACCATTCTACCGCCAGTCCCATACGCTTCCACTCGTTGCGCTGGAAACATTTGCGTTCCTACGGTAAAAACGGAGCGACGGCCATTGCCAAAATCCAGAATAGCGCTACTTAGGCTATCCGTACCAAAGGCTGGATCACGCTCAAGCATGCAAAAAACCCGCAGAACCTCAGCCCTAAAAAGCAGACGCGCCGAAGAAATCGCGTAGCAGCCAATATCAAGCAGAGCGCCTCCCCCAAAAGAAGCTATATTGCGAATATTATCTGGATCCTTATTCGTATAGCTAAAGACGCTATGCACGGCTCTTATTTCGCCTAGCTCATGGGCGGCGGCAAGATCGCGCGCCCTAATCCACTGAGGATGGAAACGATACATAAACGCTTCCATTAAGGGGATATCGCGCGAAGCGCAATACTGAACGGCTTCTTTCGCCTCCAGAGCGTTTAGGCCCAAGGGTTTTTCGCAGAGTATCGCCTTTCCGGCATCGGCGGCCTTTTTAATCCATTCCAAATGTAGATGATTAGGCAGGGGAATATACACAAAATCCACCGCTGGATCGTCTAAAACACCCTCATAAGAATCATAACTGACGGAGAAACCCCAATCGCGCGCGGCGGCCGCCACCTTTTCTTTAGACCGAGAAGCGATAGCGTAGGGCTCAATCAAAAGGGATTCTCGCAAGGGCATAGCCACTCTCTTAAAATAGTGGTAGGAGCAACCCAAAACGCCCAGTCTCAGTTTATCCATCATATTCTCCTCCCTTTTTCGCGATTTAGCGTCAATAGTATAGCATAGTGTGGACGATGTTTGATAAACAGCTCTTTATGCTATTGCCGATATGAGTCTCCTTTTAGTATCTTGATGACATATTTGGAACCACCGGTTCCGTAAACACCCTACTATCAAACACCGTGACCGCTCGGCAGGGTTTTCATTTACGAGCCTTACGGTCCGGCACCAGAGAGGAGAATTAGGATTATGGCGAAACAGTTAATGTTCAATGAAGAAAGTCGGCGCAAGTTACTCTCAGGCGTGGAGCAGATTTCGAAGGCCGTCAAGGTCACGCTAGGACCTAAGGGTCGCAACGTCCTGCTGGATAAAAAATTCGGCGCCCCGACCGTTACCAAGGATGGCGTTTCCGTCGCGAAGGAGATCGAACTGGCCGATCCTTTTGAGAACATGGGCGCTCAGCTCCTCAAGGAAGTCGCCACCAAAACCAATGATGTAGCCGGCGATGGGACAACCACCGCTACCGTTTTGGCCTACTCCCTTGTTAAGGAAGGGCTTAAATCCGTCGCCGCCGGGATGACCCCCATAGAGCTCAAACGCGGTATCGACAAAGCGGTGGAAATCGCCGTTGATGAAATTAAGAAAAACTCCAAGGAAATCAAAGATAAGGAAGAGATTTCCGATGTAGCGTCCGTTTCCGCCAATAATGATATGGAGATCGGTACCACTATAGCCGACGCTATGGAAAAAGTAGGTAAAGATGGCGTTATCACGGTAGAGGAATCCAAAACCATGGATACCTCCATCGACTTTGTGGAAGGTATGCAGTTTGACCGCGGATATATATCCGCCTATTTCGTCACCGACCGCGATACCATGCAGGCTGTTTTTGAGGATGCGTACATCCTTATCCATGACAAGAAAATATCCAGCATGAAAGACCTGCTTCCCCTCTTGGAAAAGGTCGCCCAAACCGGCAAGGCTCTGCTTATCATCGCTGAGGATGTGGATGGCGAGGCCCTGTCCACCCTGGTTGTTAACAATCTCCGAGGCACCCTGCACACCTGTGCCGTGAAGGCGCCAGGCTTCGGCGACCGCCGCAAAGCTATGCTGGAAGATATCGCCATCCTGACCGGCGGTGAAGTCATTTCCGAGGAACTCGGTCTGAAGCTGGAAAATACGGACCTGTCACAGCTCGGCAAGGCCAAGACCGTTAAGGTCGATAAGGACAACACCACGCTGATCAATGGCGCGGGCAAGGCTAAAGACATTCAGGACCGCATCGCGCAAATCAAGGCGCAGATAGAGGAAACCAGCTCAGATTACGACCGCGAAAAACTCCAGGAGCGCTTGGCCAAGCTGGCTGGCGGAGTCGCCGTCATCAATGTCGGCGCCGCGACCGAAGTGGAGTTGAAAGAGAAGAAGCACCGGGTAGAGGACGCTCTGTCCGCCACCCGCGCCGCGATTGAGGAAGGCATTGTCCCCGGCGGCGGTTTAGCTTTGATTCAAGCCGAGGTAGCCCTGGAAAAAGCCGACCTAAGCAAGCTGACCGACGACGAAAAAGTCGGCTTTAAGATTGTGAAGCGCGCCCTTGAGGAGCCCATCCGCCAGATCGCGGAGAACTCCGGCGTGGATGGCTCTATCATCGCCGATAAAGCCAAAAACGAGAAGAAAGGCATCGGTTTTGACGCGGCCAAGATGGAATGGGTGGACATGGTGAAAGCTGGCATCATCGATCCGGCTAAGGTTACCCGCTCCGCCTTACAGAATGCCGCTTCCATAGCCGGCTTGCTGCTAACCACCGAATGCGCCATCACCGATATCCCCGAAAAGAAAGAAGCCGCTCCGATGGGTGGCGGCATGGGTGGTATGGGCGGCATGGGTGGCATGGACTACTAAGCCGAACGCTTTTCACTGTCATGATGAGCTTTCTGAAAAAGCTCCTTTATAAAAGGCCGCCGCCAGGCGGCCTTTTTTTCGCTCCGCGCGTTTAAACGCGGCTCGCTTGGTGGACTTTCATTTCAGTATACGCTACAAAGAATACGCTATGTTCGGATTCATAAGCGGCTTATTGGCGGCTTTTAGACAACGACCCCGTCCGTCATCGCCGGATGAGGTAATAGAAGAACACTGGAGCGCTAAATTTGGTAAGGAGCGGGAAACCCGCTTTAGAGCCGAAACGAGAGCCAGCTATCAAACGCTTATAGGACCGGACGGTTTAGACCTTAGCCTTCGTCAGGGAAACATCATGGCGTGGGCGGAAAATCCCATATTCCGCTACCGCGATCTTCATATCGATATTGAATTCCGTCAAAATATAAGCGGTCGTTATCAGGCGGCGGGCTTTCTCTTTCGCTATAGCGATGAAGGATCATATTATTCAGCCCTAGTCTCCACTAAGGGCTATTTCCGTTGCGACACGGTTTTCAATGGCACACCGATAACGCTCGTTCCATGGACGGAAATAGCAAAGTCAAACAAACCCGGACTAAACCGCTTAAGGATCATCGTTTCCGGTGAGCGTTTCGTCTTTGTCGTTAATGACGCATGGACCGCGGAAGTGACGGACGGGACCCTCTCCATGGGGAAAACGGCCTTCGCGTTAGCCGATTACCAGAACGAAAGCGGCGCGACGGCTCGCTTGGAACGTTGCCGCATTGAATCAAGGCCGGCTGAAGTGGAAGCCGCTTATTATAGATGGAATAAATACATCCCTGTAGACCCCTCCGCGCGGATAAAGCTGGCCGCTTCGTTTCACGCGCTGGGGCAGGCGCTTCCGGCCCTTAGCCAAATCAAAAAAGCGTGGAAAGAGCTTGAGGCTTCCAAGCAAGAAAGGAGCCAGGCTTCTTTTATCATGGCCGCGGAATGCGCTTTGGCACTGAGTCTGCTCACAGAGGCTGAAGAATATCTTGACCGTTGCGTTGAGGCGGACAATGAATCCGCGCAGGCGGAGCGCGCGCTCTGCCTTAAGGCGCGTATGCTCTACGATGCCGGCCGCTTTATTGAGCTTCGCGACCATACCAAGGAAGCCGCGTCTTGGTTCCCAAACAACGTGGAATTACTTACCCTTTCTGGGCATGCTCTTGTTAATCTTGGGCAAGCGCGAGAAGCGGCCAAAGCCTATAGAGAAGCCGCTTCACTATCGCCAGACGACGCTTACGCCGCGCAAAATTTAGCGTCCGCTGAGGAAGAACTGGGAAACGCGGATGCCGCCGTGGAAGCTTATATAAGAGCTGGCAACGCCTTTTTAAAAGCCGAAAGCTATGAAGCCTTGAATTTAGTCCTGCAAAAGGGACGCGGCCTAAAAGCTGATGAACCCAGATTTCTCGCGTTAGAAGGCAAATTAGCCTTCGCGCTTGAGCATTACGATGAGGCCGATAAGCTTCTACGCGGCGCCGATAAGGATGACGCCGCCGTTCCCTTCTTAAGAGGCTTGATAAGACAAAAAAAAGGACACTGGTCAGCCGCCTTGCCGTTTTTTGATCGCGCGGTAGCGATGAATAACGAATACGCGCCTTTCTTATTCCGCGCGGCGGAAACGCGTTTTCTGCTTTCAGGGAGCGCCTCCAAACGCTGCCATGAGGAACTGGAAGCCGCCCTGCTTTTATCTCCAGACGATCCTTGGGCACTTAATCTAGCGGCTCAAATCGCGATCGCCGAAGGCGATCTTAGCGTCGCTTCCCGCCGCGCCGCGGCCGCTTATAGGCTAGCCCCAAACGAAATGGCGGTTAAGGCGAATTTGGCTGAATTAAAATTTCTTGAAGGCAAAGCGGATGAGGCGCTTAAGTTACTAGGCTGGGCGGAAACCCACAAAATAAACGCTCAAAAGACCGGGCAAGGCGGCGGTCTATTAGAAAATGAAGCGGGAAACATCTTAGTTCGGCTTGGCCGCTTTGAGGAGGCGGAACTAGCCTACGCCACAGCGCTTAAAGCTGACCCTTCGCGTCCTGATTATCTTAATAATCGAGCTTCCGTTCTACTGGAATTAGGCCGCTATGGCGAAGCGGATGTTTGCCTAGCCAAAGCGTTTGAGCTGGAGCCTACGCCACGAACCACGGAATTGATCGCTTATGTGGCGCTGAAAAAAGGAGAATTCGCCAGAGCTGAGGCGGCGTATCAACATGGCTTAACGAAGGCCCCAGATGAGCTCGCTTTACTGAAAGGCCTTTCATGGCTCTATCTGCTTATGTCACGCTGGGACAACGCGCTGGAAATAATTGAACGGAGCGAAAGGCTTGTTCAAAACAATAACGCGAAAGACGATGAAATAGCTGAATTGCGCCATAAACTGGAAGAAGCCACGACCCGTATAGTACGCTGCGCCGAATGCGGTAGACAATGGCGTGTGGAAAAAGACCCGGCGCCAATCGGCAGACTGCGTTTGATTGGCGAACTGCCTGATGAGCTACCAGCTGGTACTTGCCCCAGCTGTGGAAATAGCTTCTGTGTCGCCTGCGGACGTAAAGCGGTAAAAAATGAGCGTCTCCATTGCCCAAAATGCGGGGGACCTCTGAAATTAAGCGATGAAGGCATAAAGAAACTATTAGCACAATGGTCAGCTAGTCAAAACGCCGCCGCCCCGGAAGGCTCAACAAGCGGGGCGGCGGCTAAAAACCGATAAGCTATACCATCTCGAAGACGGACGGCTAACTATTCTCGGTATCTAACATATCACGCTTATAACGCCCGCACTCGTTAACAATGTTAAGTAATAGTAAAATTTAACAAGCTTATGTAAAAGTGTGACACCGTAAGCGTGAAAGACAGGACAAGCTTTGATAGAGATAGTAGAATTACTATCATGCGCTTTATTAGACGCTATTGGGCGCCATTACTGGCGCTTGGCCTTATTCCCTTATTGATCACGCTTGCGGTTTTGCAACTGATTTGGATCAGCGAGATCGGGGAAAAAGAGCGTTTCCGCTTAACACAGGGCCTCTTAGCGGCCGCGGGACAATTATCAAGCGCTTTTCAGAATGAAATCGGTATACTTCCCATGGTTTTTCAGCTGGAAGACGATGAAATTGACAGAGCTTTAGCTTCCGGCGATTGGAGTGATTTTAAGGAACGCTGGGACTTCTGGAGAAATTACGCTTTGGACCCAACGCTAGTCGGTGGTATTCGTATCTATCATGAAGCCGTACCAGAGAAAAAAGCCACAGTCTGGTTATGGGACGGCAAAATATTCGCCGAGGATATCCAGTTTTCCCATACGGCATTGTTTACGGAAATCGTTGAATCCAAACGGAAAACAGGTATTAGCGCGGAGCCGATGGAGCTAAACGCCGATGAGGAAGCGTATATCATAAGCCTTTCTCCTCTCAGCCCTTATTGGCTTATCATCGGTATTAATCGTTTAGCGTTGACGGAAAGCTTTATTCCCCTTTTAGCCGAGCGCTATCTATATGGCAAAGCGGACTATATTTTTCGCATTGTTGATCGCTTCACCGGAAGTTTGATATACGCTTCCGATAAGGTTTCAGACGCGATATTCACCTCACCCGATCTGAGCTACGCTCTCTTAAACTCCGATTTTCGCCTGGCGAATCATGGAATAGAGCGTTTATCAGATGACGGTATGAAAACCATGGAAGACCCCAATCTTGGCCCCGCGTTTGGGATACTCCGAGCTAGGCGACAAGCCTTTTCCGAGGTTTCGGATACAGATAAACGCACGGAGCTCTATTTAGCTCCCGCGCCGCCGCCAGAATACTCTCATGCCAGATGGGTTTTAGAAGCTGTCCACCGCAAGGGTTCTCTCGCCGACGCTGTCCAGTCAATCAAAACCAGAAGCGCCGCGATCAGTTCCGGAATACTCGCGGTTTTAGGCGCGGCCTTAATCTTTCTCGCGTACAGCACACGAAGAAAACAAGAATTAGCCGAACGCCAATCCGAATTTATAGCGTCTGTTACACACGAGCTAAAAACGCCGCTCGCGGTCATACGCTCCGCCGCCGACAATCTAGCCGATGGAGTAGTGAGCGACCAAGAAAAAACCGCTCAGTACGGCGGTATGATTCGCGGCGAAAGCGGCCGTTTAAGCGATATGATAGACCGTTTATTAGCGTATGCCCGAATCGGCGACAGCAGAGCGATAAACGCCTCTTCTATCGAATTGGATAAGCTGTGCGAACGTGTCCTAGAGCAAGAGAAAGAAGCTCTCCGCGCGGCGAGTTTCAGAACCGAAATACAACTAAAGCCTAATATTATTATCCATGGGGATAAAACCGCCTTAGAATTGGCGATCCATAACTTAATCATAAACGCTCTAAAACACGCGAGAGCCGGCGCTTTTTTAGGCGTTAGTCTCCGAGCTAAAAACGCACCCAAACACGCGAGGTTTTTCGTTTTCAAACGCCGCGGGGAAGCGGTGCTATCCATTCGCGACCGAGGCCCTGGTATTCCTAAAAACGAACGCCGCTTAATTTTTGAAGCCTTTTATAGAGGGCAGCGGGCTAGAACCAAGCAAACCCCAGGCAGCGGTTTGGGGCTCAACATAGTAAAACGGATCATCCAAGCCCATGGCGGCTCCATAAAACTAGAGTCGCAGGGCGAGCTAGGCACAGCCTTTGTAATCCACTTACCAATGGAAAATAGCCATGTCCAATAAGCGTTCCATACTGCTTATTGAGGATGAAATGGGCCTCGTCGTGACCCTTCGCGATCGATTAGAAGCCGAAGGCTATATATTGCGCTCAACGAGCGACGGTTTATCCGGTTTTGAGCTGGCGAAAGACAAAGACCTTGAACTTATCATATTGGACGTTATGTTACCCCATAAAAACGGTTTCGATATTTGTCGGGACCTTCGAGCGGCCGGGATAAAAACACCCATCCTTATGTTAACCGCCAGAGGCCAGATTATTGACCGAGTGCTCGGTCTAAAACTCGGCGCCGACGATTATCTGTGCAAACCCTTCGATATGTCCGAACTTTTGGCCAGGGTAGAAGCGCTACTACGACGCGCTGAATCCACCAGCGAACCCAAGATCGGCGACGAGAAAAAAGCGAATCAAACAGCTTGGGATAGGGCGGTGGAACGCGGCCGGGTAGCTTATGAGGGCTTCACCGCCGATTTCGCCAGGGGCCTTATTGAAAGGAACGGAGAAAGTTTCACCCTATCGGGTCAGGAGTACAAGCTGCTCGCCTATATGGCCGAGCATCCAGACGAAATCGTCTCCCGCGATAAATTGCTGGACGCTGTATGGGAATACGGCAGCGAGACGACAACGCGCACGATTGACGTCCATATAGCGTGGCTTAGAAAAAAAATAGGCGACAGCGACCCCACCCCGCGCCATATCCGCACCGTTCGCGGTTTAGGATACCGTTTTATTCCCTGACGGTGAAATGCCTTATTTCTTTTAGCGCCAAACAGTGACATAAACATCGAATAGCCAAACCCTATTACCTTTTTCATCCATCGAAATAAGTAAGAAAATAAGCTTTATATATTGACTTATCACTTTTTTTTTAAACTATTTTTAAGGAGTCCATTATTATGAAGAAAACATTTTTTATCGTTCTTATTTCATACCTATTTATTTCTCCTCTTTTTTCATGGGGAATTTGGGATGAGCCCGAAGAACCTGAGGAACTTCAGCAAGCTACGTCTTGGACACTTAGCGGTAGTGGACAGAGTATAGGGAACTACTATATTGCCCAAAGCAATAATAATACATCATATAATGAAACAACTTATTTAGATTATTCCGTAAGTAGATCATCAGCGTCATCCGTATCGATAGATTTTAATACAGGTTTTACTGGTGATTTACCTTATATCAGGTGTGATTTAGAAGTACAGACTGGGATCAGCCACACAAGTGGATATTCGCAAACATGGGAATGGCATGAACCAATACCGCCTAGGCGGAAGGGTTATTTATTCGTGAGATGGCGATACACAGAGTTCTCCGTATTCGGGGATGTCATAGGTACTATAAAAAGAGCCGATTCGCCTGATTCGTTTTACAGCAATTATCCCTTATGGACACAGGATAATGAAACCGGGGTAAGCGTATCCTCTTTCCCCGGATTTTAGCTTATCTCTGTAAATAACTAAGATACGGAACTATAGTTAGGCTATTATATGGAGAGTTGGATAATTAAGAAGGTTACAAAAAAATCAGAAGATATTTTGTGACCATGATCGCCTAAAGGGTCCCAAAGATTTGGAGGTTATATAGACCATGAAAAAAGTACCAATACTAATACTTTGTTTTTTTGGTATCGTTTTTCAAATGTCCGCTTTAGCGGAAACAAAGTTTTCATTATTAGGGGTCGCGACGGAACATCCTTTCGCGGCGACGCTTGATTCCGTCTATACGGCTTTCTTCGCTAAAGCGCAAAATGAACTGTCTCACGAAAGCTCCACTATAAAGCTTCCTGTTGAAATTGACGCACAAATGGATAACACCTATAAATTATCAGGAAAATTCGGAATAAGCCTTTCCGCCTTAGACCTTTATAGCTCAATAAAGCTTACTCCGCTTGAGGAACGTATTGATAGCGTAAACCGTTCCCTCGCCGTTGAGGACTTAGTTCAGTCAAGAATAATAGACTATATCTATATGCTGATGTTCATTGAACGGCATCAGAAGCTTTCGGAATTGATCAAAGGTTTGACTTCGCGCGAGCTGACCTGGGACCGCGCGGATGATAGGACCTATTTGATGGTGGAACGAGAATGGGTGGTCGAACTCGCGGCCCAAGAGCGGGACCTTCTGGAGAATGAACTCTTGTCAGCGCAAAGAGGCCTACCATTAAATTCCGATGCCGTCGCTGTCTCCGGTTTTTCTGAAGAACCGAGCATAATTATGGGTCATATCATTCATTACGTGGAAAATAAATATCTCATATGGAGCGATTCTAAAGACCCAACGGTGGTTTTCGGGCTTCGCCAAATTAGAGAGGAACTATTAGATGAAAGACACGAAGTGGAGAAGACTCAGCGTAGCTTATCATACATTCCAAACCTTACGCTTGCCATAAACGGGAAAACCGATATATTGAAAACGAGTGACCTGGAGTTCGGCTATAACGGAGGCTTATCTTTAAACATAGGCCCGATGGCTCTTGGTTTTTCCATATCGGATAAAATCCAGAGTTCACCAAATCCGTCTTGGGCTATCAATTTTTCTTATCATAATCCTGTCTTCAGCTTAAAACCCCAGGCGGAGTCGCAGACAGTCAGCTCCGACCGCGTCGTTCTCCCAAGACATGAGGAATTGCTCTTCGATTTGGCCATAAACAGAGAACAATTGGAAGTCGCAGCCATGCGAGCCGATTACTATTCAGATCTAGCGCGAAATCAAGACCTTACAGCTGAGGAACTCAGGCAATATAAGGAAGCCCTGGATTTCCACAGTTACGCTAAGGCTCAACTATGGTGCGCGGCGACGCGCCTCGTTTTTTGGTTCGACTAATTCTCTAAAAATCTAGCCCCGTCAATTTCTTTTAGTTCAGTCAGAAGACGGCGGGGCTTCTTGCCAAGGCGGTAGCCCTCCATAAAGCCGCCCCCAATTCCCGCGTCTATCCTGTTCGTCCGAAGCTCGGCAGTCCCGCTTCCCCAAGGTTCGTTTCAATAGCACACGGAAAGCGTCTCGCTCCAGCTCGCGAGCGCCCAGACTACGGAGATGATCAGTCGGAACCTGACAATCGATAAAGGAAACACCGTCATTGAATAACAGGCGAGCCAAACTGATAAAGGCGGCCTTGGAAGCATTCGCCACCCGCGTAAACATCGATTCGCCAAAGAAAACGGCTCCTAAACGCAACCCATAACAAGCGCCGACCAAGGCACCGTCCAGATACGCTTCCGCCGAATGAGCCCACCCGAGACGGTGCAATTCTATATAAGCCTTACGCATCTCGTCCCCTATCCAGGTTCCGTTTTGGCCAGGGCGAAAAATCTCGGCGCAGGCCCAAATCACTCCCGGGAAATCGTTATCAAGCGTCAGACGGAAAGGACAGCGCTTTAGGACACGACGCATTGATTCGGAGACATGAAGCGCTTCGGGAAACAAAACAAACCGCGGATTCGGTGAATGCCAGAGTATAGGTTCATTTGGTCCATACCAAGGGAAAAGGCCCTGCTCATACGCCGAGAGTAAAACCCCAGGCGATAAATTACCGCCATACGCCACCAATGATTCCGAACTAGGTTCAGGATCTGGAAAACGGATACGCTTATCCGACGGCAACCAGGGGAAGGCGCGTCGTTTTTCCGTACCCCCAATGCCGTGAGCCGTCATTTTATATCGATATGGTATTCGCCGTCTCGCCAATCGGCCTTCGCCGATCCGCCCGAGGCCAAGCGCCCAAAAAGCACCTCATCAACAAAAAAGGCTTTTATCTTTTCTTCCACTAAACGAGCGATATTACGGGCGCCGAATTCGCGGCTATATCCGTCTTCCGCTAGATGTTCCAAGCAACTTTCGCTTAGCTCAAGATCCACATTTTTCTCCTTAAGCTGAGCGCGGAAGGCATCTATTTCCTTGAGCGCGATAGACCTGACTACCTCTGACGGCAAATGGCCAAAATGGACTACCGCGTCTAAACGGTTCCGAAATTCCGGAGTAAACGTTTTCTCAACGGCATCCGTTACGGCGCCCTCATCAATTAGCCTTTCGCCAAAGCCAATAAGATTTTTCCCCATATCACGGGCGCCGGCGTTGCTTGTCATAACCAACACGACATTACGAAAATCCGCCTTACGGCCATTGTTATCCGTCAAGGTAGCGTAATCCATGATCTGCAAAAGGATATTGAAAATATCCGGATGCGCCTTTTCTATCTCATCCAGAAGCACGACAGCGTGTGGCGACTTCCGTATTGCATCGGTTAAAAGGCCGCCTTCCTCATAGCCGACATACCCTGGGGGAGAACCGATCAAGCGACTTACCGTATGCTTTTCTTGATACTCGCTCATATCAAAACGATGAAGAGCGATCCCAAGCCTTTCAGCCAACTGCCGGGCAAGTTCCGTTTTACCGACACCAGTCGGTCCAACAAAAAGAAAACTGGCCACATTCTTGTCTGGGGAACGAAATCCGGCCCGAGACCGTTTTACCGCCCTTACCACCGCGGCTATCGCGGCGTCCTGTCCAAAAACCTGTTTCTTTAGGTCAGCTTCTAGGTTACGCAATTTATCTTTTTCGGTTTCGCCAACAGACCGTTCCGGTATGCGAGCTATCCGCGCTATCACCGTTTCAATTAAGCCAACACCGATCTCCACGACAGCTGGAACGGACAAGCCAGCTTCTAGCTCTACGTCAGGCGCGAAGCGTTCTTTGGAGGAAGGAAGGCCCTCTACTCCAACGGCAAGCTCCGCAGCCGTCTTAGCTTCCTTGCCATCGGCTGTCTCGCTAGCGGGATCGGCGTTCCGTGTTTTCTTTTTATCGCTCCGTTCTTTCTTAGCGCCCTTACGGACGCGCTTTTCTTCATCAGACGAAGGAGACTCGGGCTTTACCGAAACCGCGCTTTGCTCGGCGATGGAAGAAGCCGAAATGCGCGCGAACGCGCCGGCTTCATCAATTACGTCAATAGCCTTATCAGGTAAACGGCGTTCATTAATGAATTGGGCGGATAAGCGAACAGCGGCGACCAGAGCCTCATCGCTATATTTTACCGTGTGATATTCTTCATACTTATGAACTAAGCCCTTAAGTATCGCGATACTTTCTCCCTCGCTTGGTTCGTTTATATCGATTTTTTGAAAACGCCGAGACAGCGCCCTATCCTTTTCGAAATATTTGGTATATTCCTCATGGGTGGTTGAACCGATACAACGAATTTTACCAGAAGCCAAGGCTGGCTTTAATAGATTGGAAGCATCCAAGGAACCGCCGGATACCGCGCCGGCGCCGACAAGGGTATGGATCTCATCGATAAAGAGGATGGCCTTTTCCTTCATCAGGATTTCATCCACAACTCGTTTAATCCTTTCCTCAAAATCCCCTCTATACTTAGTGCCAGCCACTAAAGCGCCCATGTCCAACGCGAAAATAGAAAAGCCCCTTAATTGAGGCGGCACTTGGTCCGCCACGATCATTTGAGCCAAGCCTTCGGTAATGGCGGTTTTACCCACGCCAGAATCGCCAACGTGGATAGGATTGTTTTTAACGCGCCGACAGAGAACTTGTATGGTTCGTTCCAATTCCGCTTTTCGTCCAATCACCGGCTCAAGCTTACCGTCACGAGCAAGAGCTGTTAGGCTTAAGGAAAAGCGCTCCAGCGCGCTTTTCTTGCCGGGCTTGGGCTTCACGCCGCTTTGCGCCAGATCATCCGCTTCAGCGTCTTCCGTTAAACCATCGCCCGGACCGTCCTCCCCTTCTATCCGTTCATCGGCGCGAGGACGACCATGGGAAATCACCTCCAGCAATTCTAGCCGTTTAACGCCAGCCTTACGCAGAGTATACGAACAATAATTACGCTCCTCGTCATAAAGGGACACAAGGATATCGGCGATTTCCAGCTCATCCTTCTGCGCTGACTGAGAATGTAGAACAGCTCGTTCCAACACACTCTGGAAGCCAACTGTCTGAGTCGGCTCGCTGTTCTCAACAATCGGCACTTTCTGCTCAAAATAGCTTTCCATGCCGGCGCGTATCTGCTCTAAGTCAGCACCGCAAGCGTTAAGGATACTTTGCACCTCATCAAAAGCCAAAGCCGCGAACAACACATGTTCCGGCGTTAAGTATTCGTGGTGGCGGACCTTCGCTTCGGTATAGGCCGCGTTAATTATAGCCTGCACGTGGCGGCTGATTCTCATCGTTCCTCCGTAAGCCTTAAAAATCGATTCAGGCTTTTTCTATCAGACAACGCAGGGGAAATTCCCTCCTACGCGCCATAGAGTGGACCTGTTCGGTCTTTGTCGTAGCGATGTCCCAGGGATACACGCCAACGACGCCCCGTCCCTTATTATGAACATCCAACATAATCTTGACAGCCTCAGCCTTTGGCTTCGCGAACACCGTCTCAAGTACGACAACAACAAAATCGGTTGTTGTATAATCGTCGTTGAGTAGTATAACCCTATATTCCTCTGGCTCTTTAAGTTGGGTCTTCCGTTCAGTCGCGAAAGCGACATCGGGACCCCGCGTTTCCGGCATCGCTTATCCCGCTAAATCGTCATTATCGATACATAAGATAGTCAATTTCCCGCGCAAAAACAACGGGCGGATAAGCCACGCCCTTGAGCGGGTCGCCACGCTTTGACTATACTCTATCCATGATTCGCATTCTATCATGGAACGTTAATGGCATACGCGCCATTGAAAAAAAAGGCTTCACTGAATGGGTCGCCGCCGAGTCGCCGGACATTATTTGCCTGCAAGAAACCAAGGCAAAACCCGAACAGTTATCTGACGAACTAATCAATCTGAAGGACGGAGCGGATCGCCCATATCGATCCTATTGGGCAAGCGCCAAAAAAGCGGGATATTCGGGTGTCGCCCTTTACAGCCGGGAAGAACCACGCGACATCCAGCTCCTCGGAATCGCTGATTTTGACGATGAAGGCCGCGTATTGATCGCCGATTACAACGCTTTTTCCGTTATTTCGGCTTATTTTCCCAATTCACAGGAAGGCGGAGCCCGCTTGGCTTATAAGCTTTCCTTTTGTCAAGCCATTATGGAAACCTGTCTTAAGCTGGTGAGCTCGGGCCGTAATCTGGTTCTCTGCGGTGATTATAATGTAGCCCATAAAGCAATAGACCTAAAAAACCCAAAACAAAACGAGGGAAATCCCGGCTATTTACCGGAAGAACGCGCTTGGATGGACCGCTTTACCTCGGCTGGCTTTACTGACACATTCAGGCGAAGGCACCCTGATGAGGGCGGCCATTACACCTGGTGGTCATACCGGATGAGAGCGCGTGAAAAGAATATTGGTTGGCGTATTGATTATCAGTGCGTTAATGAGGCTTTCAACGATACGGTTTCGGCCTCGCTTATCAGAAACGAGATAACTGGGTCCGATCATTGCCCGATTGAGCTTCGCTTAAACATGTAATATCGCCGCGAACATCATAAGGAGCCATCATGAAGATTAAGTATAACGCGCCGGCAACCCTTAGTTTTTCACTCGTTTGCACCATCGTTTTAATATTGGATATGACCTTATTGCCAAGCTTGACCGAAACATGGTTTATGGTCCCGCCTAAGGGTTTGTTCATGGCTAATGATTTTCGTTCTTGGATACTGGTCGTTACTCATATTATAGGCCATGGAGACTGGAGCCACCTGCTAGGCAATTTGACAATCATCCTTCTTGTAGGACCCATGCTGGAACAGATATATGGCTCGCTTAGTTTATTATTCATGATTATCGTTACCGCCCTCGTGACCGGGATTTTGAACGTACTGCTGTTTTCCACGGCCTTAATGGGAGCTTCCGGGGTCGTATTTATGATGATCCTTTTGGCTTCATTTACTAATTTCTCTAAGGGAGAAATACCTCTCACCTTTATCCTGATTGTCATTATCTTTCTTGGGCGGGAACTTGTGGAAGCTTTTTCAGCTAACAATGTTTCAGAGTTCGCGCATATAGTTGGCGGGTTCTGCGGTAGTTTATTTGGCTTCTTTAAGCCGGCAAAACGATAAGCGCTTCGCCTCAGCCCGCTTAATTATTTCACAAGCGCCGCCAAACGATGATTGCGGAAGGCGGCGCTTTTTGTTATCGTACAGACATGAAGGTCGAAATAAATTCCAGAGGCAACGGCGCCTGCGCCATCTGCGTTAGACGTCCTTCTTGCCGCATTATTGAACAAATCAACCATATCGGCGAAGCTTTTCCAGACCATGAAACAAACATGGAATTGGTGATCTATTCCTGCCCGTATTTTAAAGAGAAGGACTAAATTGAACGAGAGAATGCGATCCCTCCTCAAACGCCACCATGAACTGGCGAGCCTTATCGAGGACCCAGCCTTGGCGAAAGATCAAAAACGCTACCGCAGCCTGATGCGCGAATATTCCCAGCTTACAGAATTGGCTCAGGGCGGCGCGCGGCGAGATCAAATACTTGAGCAAATTGAGGACGCTAGAGAGTTAATCCGCGAAGAAAAAGACAGTTCAATGCGGGAATTCGCCAAGCAGGAATTAGCCGAATTGGAAAGCGCGCTGTCTGAGGTAGAGGATCAATTAAAATTCCTGCTGATTCCCAAAGATCCATTAGACGAAAAAGATATAATCATGGAAATCAGGGGCGGTACCGGCGGTGAGGAAGCCGCTCTTTTTGCCGCGGATCTCTTCCGTATGTACGCCCGTTTCGCTGAAAGCCGTAATTGGAAGATAGAGATAATCAGCCATAACGAAACGGAGCTTGGCGGATATAAGGAAGTCGTTTTTTCGGTAAGCGGAAAGAATGTGTATGAAAATCTTCGTTATGAATCCGGCGTCCACCGCGTACAGCGCGTACCCGCGACCGAGGCGTCCGGTCGTATTCATACATCCACTGTTACCGTCGCCGTTCTACCGGAAGCGGAAGAAACGGAAATCGATATAAAACAGGATGATCTAAGAATTGATGTCATGAGAGCCGGCGGCCCGGGGGGACAATGCGTCAATACGACCGATTCCGCGGTTAGAATTACGCATCTTCCTTCAGGACTTGTCGTTCAATGTCAGGATGAAAAAAGCCAGATAAAGAATAAGGCTAAGGCGATGCGAGTGCTTCGCGCTCGCTTGTTTGAGCTTGAGGATGAAAAGAACCGATCAGAAAGAGCGGAAGCTAGACGCAGCCAGGTAGGAACCGGCGATCGCTCGGAGCGTATTAGAACCTATAATTATCCCCAAAACCGCTTAACTGATCATCGTATTGGATTAACCCTATATAAACTTGAGCTCATTATGCAGGGCGATGTGGCAGAGCTGTTCGATGCTTTAAAACTTTCCGCTCGCGAGGAGCTGCTCAAGGCCACTTCATCATGACGGTCCGGGAAGCGCGAACGCGGGCCGTAACATCCCTTAGGGAAGTGAGCGCTTCGCCCGCTCTTGACGCTTCCCTTCTACTCGCTTTTGTTTTAGGGCAAAGCCATGACAGCCTTATCGTGAACTCAGACCTCAAATTACCCGAGTCAGCCCTTCAAAGCTACCTTAACCTTGTCTCTAAGCGACGCGATGGTCGCTGCGTCGCTTATCTTACCGGACACAAAGAATTCAGATACTTGGATTTTATGGTAAGCCCTGATGTTCTCGTTCCAAGGCCGGAAACCGAAACTCTTGTGGATGCGGCTCTTGAATGGCTTGACCGCCGAGAATCAAAACCCGCACGAGTTATAGACCTTTGTACAGGGTCCGCTTGCGTCGCGATCTCGCTTAAGTACGAGCGCCCTCTACACAAGATATACGGTGCCGACATAGCGCCTCAGGCTCTCGCTATCGCGCGGCGAAACGCGGAACGCTTATTGCCCAAACGTCCCGAATCTGAGGCTTTATCTTTTTTTCTCAGCGATCTCTTAGTCTCGGTTCCAGGTTCTTTTGATCTTATTACGGCGAATCCGCCGTACATACCAACAGGTGAAATTGATCGCCTTTCGCCTGAGGTTCGCGATGAGCCGCGTTTGGCTTTAGATGGCGGGCCTGATGGCTTAGCAATCTACCGTCGTCTCGCGCCAGCCGCCTTTAGCGCCCTTACTAGCGGTGGAGCTCTCTTTGTGGAAGTGGGAGACGACCAAGCGCGGGAGGTATCTGACTTGCTCAGCGGCTCAGGCTTTGTCTCTATCAGCGTCTATATGGACCTTGCCGGCGTTTCGCGCGTGGTAGGGGGGATTCATCCATGAATGAACAAATACAAAGCTTTATAGGTAGCTTAACGGATTATTCGGCCTCTGAAATAGCCAGTATCGCGGAAGCGGCCGAATGGGCCGATAAATCCCATGTGAACCAGAAAAGAGCTTCTGGGGATCCCTATGCAATCCATCCTTTAGGCACAGCGGCCATACTCGTTGAGCTAAAAATGGACGCCGACAGTATTATTGCCGCCCTGCTACATGATGTATTGGAAGACACCCAGGTTGAGGCCGATGAAATTGAGCGGCGTTTTGGGAAATCGGTAAGACATATGGTTGAAGGGGTCACGAAGATCGCCGATCTACCCTCTCAAAACAAGACTAAACAGGAAGCGGAAAGTATTAGAAAGATGCTTTTCGCCATGGTAGAGGACATACGAGTAATCTTAATTAAACTGGCTGATAAATTGGATAATATGCGTACGCTCGGCCACTTAAACGAAGACCGGCGAAAAGCTATTGCCCAAGAATGCATCGATATATACGCGCCTCTCGCCGATCGTCTTGGTATTTCTTGGATTAAGGATGAGCTGGAAGATTTATCGCTTAAACATCTCAACCATGACGCCTATGAGCAAATCAAGGGTTTGGTCGCGCTAAAGAAAGGCGAGCGCGCTGAATTCCTAAAAAAGGTTCAAGACGCGCTTTACCATGAAGCCGCCGCGGCTGGCATCAAAATCACGGTCATGTCGCGCGCTAAGCATTTCTATTCTATATACCAAAAAATAAGAAAGCGCGCTAAAGAGTCCGGCGAATTGTACGACCTTTTAGGCATACGTATGCTCTGCGAAAAAACCGATGACTGTTATACCCTGCTTGGTTTAGTGCATAAGCTCTGGAAGCCGATAGATGGCCGCTTTAAAGATTATATAGCTATGCCGAAGAACAATGGCTACCAAAGTCTTCATACAACCGTAATGTGTTTTGAGGGTAAGCTTATAGAAATACAAATTCGCACCTGGGAAATGCACCATGTCGCCGAATACGGTGTAGCCGGGCATTGGTTGTATAAAACCGGGGGCGCTAAGGACTGGATACAGCCTAAAGAAATTTCCTTGGTAAACAAACTAAAGACCTGGAACAGGCTTAACGCTGAAGCTAAACAAGAGCTTGGTACAAGCGACGAGTCAAACTTTCTTGAGGACATTAAAAGAGAACTCCTTAAAGATTCCATCTATGTATTTACTCCAAAGGGAAATGTTATAGAGCTCCCCTCAGGCGCCACGCCTATAGATTTTGCTTATCAGATTCATTCAGCCATAGGCGATCACTGCGTCGCGGCTAAGGCCGATGGTTCTATCGTTCCCTTAACGTCAGAATTAAAAAACACGCAGGTTGTGGAGATTCTCACATCGCCGCAGGCCCACCCACATTTAAACTGGCTGCGCGCGGCCCGGACATCCAAAGCGCGGAGCAAAATACGTTCTTGGCTTATCCAAAATGACGATACGCTGATAATTGATAAGAACATAGTAGCAAAAAAAAGAGCCGCGCAAGCCAGCCAAGCCACGCCGCCAACAATAAGCACGGCAGAGGGAACAAGCGCCGGTCCGCTTCAGCAAACCATTCTTCGCCCCGCCGACTCCTCTACTGGCGCTCTCCAAGTTCGCGTGGAAGACGAAAAGAATATGATGATTCATTTTGCCCGTTGTTGTTCGCCGATCACCGGCGACCCCATTGTCGGCTATGTATCGCGCGGCCGAGGCATTATTGTGCACAGACGGAATTGCCACAACCTAGCCCACATAGCCGATTTTGCCGATAGAAAAATCGATGTTGAATGGGAACACGCGGCATCCAAAACGCTCAGTAAATTCCGCGTGGAAGCGAAGTGGGCCCCTGACCTCTTTTCGGAAATTGAGGGAGCGATCAGGAAATATCAAGGCCATCTAATTGAAGGCCGATTAGAGGAAAGCACGACTAACCGTTTGTCGGGCTTCTTTACCATGGAATTGGAAAACGAGGAAGATGTTAAAAAGGCTTTAAAAAGTTTGAGAAATATACCATCAGTAATAGCCCTTCAAGCCTATAGCGCGGACTAAGAGAGCGTAAGCTTGTTCCTCTGACAAAAAAAGCGACCTAAGAAGATGAAAGCCTCGCTGATAAAGGAGTCCACCTTACAATGAAGTACCACGGAGCAAGATACAAGGTCTGGCCCTCGCCTTCCACTCAAACAGCGCTCGTCTCATCCCCGCGAACATCTATAACCCGATCCACAACAGGTGTGACGGTTTCTAGCAACTCCCGGCGGGAAAGACCTTCCACCTTCATTGTACAATATGAATTAGTGAGGTCTTCTCCATCCAGCGTAACCAACGATAGGATATTCCCCCCAGAATCCGCTATCGCTGAGGCTAGGGCGGCCAACTCACCGCGTTTTTCCGGCATAAGGACAGTTAACCGAATACCGCTATGCCGCGCGCCAAATAATTCAATAAACAACTTAAAAAGATCTGACTCCGTAATTATTCCAACTAAGATTTCACCACGCATTACCGGTAAACCGGAAATATTATTATCCACCATAATTCGCGCCGCTTCTTCCACCGGAAGGTCCTCAGTCGCGGTCACAAGCTTTTTGGTCATCACCTTTTCAACTTTCAGTTTAGAAATAAGATATTGTAACTCATACATATCCAAGGCCGTCGCTGGCGACGGCGAAGCGTGGATTAGGTCTGACGCGGTTACGATTCCGACCAGTTTCCCGTTTTTTTCCAGCACGGGGAGTCGATGAATCTTTTCTCGGCGCATAAGCGCTCGGGCATCGGGCACCGGCAGATCGGGATGAATAGTCACCGGATTTTTACTCATGCAGCGCGCTACAGTCATTATCAGCCTCCTAGATACGCTTTCTTGACTGCCTCCAGGTTCGCCAATTCACTGGCCGGCCCTTGCATCACTATGGTGCCGGTTTCCAGAATATAAACCCGTGAGGCCAGAGCGAGCGCCTTATACGCGTTTTGTTCCACCAATAATATAGTAACGCCAGCCTCATTTATTTCTTTAATTATAGAAAATATTTCATCAACCAACACTGGCGCTAGTCCCATTGACGGTTCGTCCAA
Source organism: uncultured Treponema sp. (assembly GCA_964546285.1). Classification (GTDB taxonomy): domain Bacteria; phylum Spirochaetota; class Spirochaetia; order Treponematales; family Breznakiellaceae; genus CAZJJK01. Next base: position 35,810 of record CAZJJK010000002.1, read on the forward strand.
CAATAACAGCCTTGGTTTGGCCATTATGGCCCGCCCAATGGCCAACATCTGTTGTTCTCCGCCAGACAAAGTCCCGGCTATTTGTTTGCGCCTTTCTTTTAAGCGTGGAAAACTAGAAAACACACGCTCAAATGAAGAAGCTAAGCTCTTTCCATCGCGTCTACTATAAGCGCCCATCTCTAAATTTTCCGTTACGGTAAGATTAGCGAAAACCCTACGTCCTTCAGGAACTTGGACTAAACCCCGCCGTACAATGTCATGGGGTTCGCTTAAGCTGATATCAACCCCGTCAAATTCAACAAATCCTCCAGTCTTCTGGACTATGTTGGAAATAGCGTGAAGCGTAGTCGTCTTTCCAGAACCATTCGCGCCAATCAAGGAGATAATCTCACCCTTCGCCACATCAAAACTGATGGAGCGCAGAGCCCGAATAGTCCCATAATGGACGGTCAAGCCTTTTACCTTAAGCATCTATCGCCTCTTCGCCTAAATACGCCTTAATGACAGCCGGGTCGCGTTTTATTTCTGACGGGACTCCTTCCGCTATAGTTCTGCCATAATCCAACACGATAAGCCTTTCACAAATACCCATAACGAGATTCATATCATGTTCTATCAACAGGATTGTCAGCTTAAAGCGTTTACGGATAAACGCGATAAGCTCCATTAAGGCTTTTGTTTCCTGAGGATTCATCCCCGCGGCTGGTTCATCCAATAACAAGACCCGTGGATTCCCCGCGAGAGCCCGCGCTATTTCCAGTTTTCGCTGTTCACCATAAGGTAAATTTTGGGCCTGCTCATCGGCTTTTTCCTTAATACCGAAGAGATCAAGCAAATCCATCGCGGTAGAAGCTATCCGCTCTTCTTCAGAATAATAGCGATGGCTACGTAGAACAGCACCGAAAGGCGTATACGCGACCCGATCATGCATAGCGATGCGGACATTATCCAATACCGATAATTCCTTGAATAAGCGAATGTTCTGGAAAGTACGGGCTATACCTTTATTAGCTATCCAGTGAGGTTCACGCCCTCCTATGCTTAACTGATTCCCCTTTCCATCATTGTATAAGATTGTACCTGAAGTGGGTTTGTATAAACCAGAAAGCATATTGAACACGGTCGTTTTACCAGCGCCATTTGGACCAATTAGCCCAACCAGCTCTCCCTCTTCCAAAACGCAGGAAAAATCGGTAACCGCCTTAAGCCCTCCAAAGACTATGGAAATCTCATCGATTTGTAAAATAGCGTTATTCATCTTTCACCACCTTGGCTTTCACTTTTCTTCGGCGTAGGAAACGCGCGAAAGAACAAGCTAATCCGCTAGGCGATAATTCGGAACGCCCCATCAGGCCCTTTGGCCGGAACAGCATAATTAAAATTAATAAAAGAGGATATATGACTAAACGATAGTCCTTTAGAAAGCGTAAAAACTCTTGTAAATACGTCAACGTAAAGCTGGAAATAATAGTCCCGGTTACACTTCCCATCCCGCCTAATACGACGATGATAAGGAAATCAACACTCTTTAAAAAATTAAACATTGTCGGATTCAGATACCCAAAGAAGGGCGCGTATAAGCCGCCGCCGATACCAGCGATAAACGCGGATATCGTGAAACTCATCATCTTGTACCCAAATACGGGAACACCATTGGACGATGCCGCTATTTCGTTTTCCCGAATAGAGATAATCGCCCTGCCATAAGAAGACTTTAGAAAATTCGTTAAAGCCGCCAAGATTAGCAATAAGGACGCCGTTACAACAGCGAAAGACACCGCTGGCTGATCCAGTATATTTTCAGTGAAGCCGGGAATACCCTTAAGACCGGCGGCGCCTCCGGTCAGGCCTTTAAGATTTATCATCACGACACGGATGATTTCACCAAAACCTAAGGTAACGATAGCCAAATAATCACCGGACAGCTTTAAAGTGGGAAAACCTATGGCTATTCCGAACAGCGCTGACACGACTCCGCCAAGGATTATGGAACCGCCAAGAGGGATTTGAAGCCGCATGGTAAAGAAAGCCGCTGTATACGCTCCAATCGCCATAAAACCCGCGTGTCCAAGCGCCAATTGCCCGGTTATTCCAGAAATCAGATTCAGACTAAGCGCTATTATCGCGTTGATGCCAGATAAGGTAAGAATTTGCGCGATATACTCATCTATGATTCCTATACTAATTAGCCAAGAGGGAATAAAGGTAAGCAGTATGGATAAGGCCAGGAGGAATACGCCATTACGAAGCTTGTTTCTCATTTTAGACTTTCTCCCGGACATTCTTACCCATGATGCCGGTAGGCTTTGCCAATAATATGATAATCAATATACCGAACGCTATAGCATCAGCTAACTGTGAAGATATAAAACCCTTTGTGAGGGTTTCCGCTATACCCAATATATACCCGCCTATCATCGCCCCGGGTATTGATCCGATACCGCCGAGAACCGCGGCGATAAAGGCTTTAAGCCCTGGCATGATTCCCATATAAGGCTCCACTTGGGGATAAGCGGTAGAGAATAAGATACCGGCCGCGGCGGCAAGCATGGAGCCTAAACCAAAAGTAAACGAGATAATTCGATTAACGGGTATACCCATTAGACTGGCGGCGTTTCTATCAAAGGAAACCGCCCGCATAGCCTTCCCCGTCTTTGTGGACATTACAATGTAATTCAAAGCTATCATCAACACTATTGAAACCGAAACGACGATAATCTGAACATTGCTAATGTTCATACCCAAAAGTGTCATATTAACTGTTTTCATAGTAGGGAATTGGCGCGGATTTGGACCGATAAAGGGCAAAACGCGCGCTCCGTTTTCCAATATTAGCGAAACGCCGATAGCGGTTATAAGAGAATTAATTCGCGGCGCGGAACGAAGCGGCTTATAGGAAAGCCGTTCAATAACAATACCAAGAACGGCGCTTATAAGCATGGAAAAAACAAACGCGGCTAACAAAACAGGCCAGGAAGCCCCAAATCGAATTAGAACAAAATACCCGGCGAAAGCTCCTATCATCAAAATATCGCCATGAGCGAAATTGATGAGCTTAACTATCCCGTAGACCATAGTATACCCAAGAGCTATCAACGCGTAGATACTGCCCAAGGCGATACCATTTATAATTTGCTGAAAAACCTCGCTACCTATTGACACAATACGCTCCGTCAATAAAAAAAGCCGACAGGCCAGGCGCGTCGCCGCGTCCGGGTCCGTCGGCTTGGTTATACCGCGATTATAGCGGTATAGTCAACGTTTACGGGTTGACTGTTCCGGCGTATTTTGTGGTAAGTTTCCCGTCCGCACCTTTTACTACTTCCAGTATGACAGCCGATTTAACCGGATTGCGTTTTTCGTCAAACGTGATACGTCCGGTAACCAACTTCATATCCAAAAGCGCTAACGCGTCCCTAATCTTTTGACTATCATCCGCGGTTCCGGCGTTTTTAATCGCTTCAGCGACCAAATAAGCGGCATCATAGCCAAGAGCGGCTAGAGCGTTCGGTTCAATACCGTATTTAGCCTTAAACGAAGAAACGAATTTCCTGACAGCGGGATCTTCGGCGTCTGGACTATAATGGTTGGAATAGTACCCATTTAAAGCTTCTTCGCCAGCGTTATTGGTTATTTCATCCCAGCCGTCGGCTCCAACCATCGGTATGGTCATACCCTGGGAACGGACTTGCTTGGCTATTAGAGAAACAGTGTTGTAGTAGTCAGGAAGCAATAATACTTCGGGATCAGTCGCCTTAATCTTGGTAAGCTGAGCGTTAAAATCTTTATCGCCTGTATTATACGATTCTTTCGCGACTACACTTCCACCTACGTTTAAAAATTTCTTTTCAAAATTCTCCATTAAGCCGACAGAATAGTCGTTTGAGATATCATAAAGGATAGCGGCCTTGGTAGCTCCCAATTTTTCAGCGCTAAACTGAGCGACAACCTCTCCTTGGAAAGAATCGTTATAGCAAGCTCTGAAGATGAAATCGCCGGCGTCAGTTACGGTATCATTTGTTGATGAAGTAGTGATTAATACCGTTTTTTTCGCTTGCGCCAAACTAGTTATAGCCAAGGTGCATTTTGAGGTCAAAGCGCCGATCACAACTTTTACCTTATCGGCTGAAGTCAGCTTCTTAAAAGCGTTTGTTGTCTTTTCTGGGTTAGCCTCATCATCTTCGGTGATCAAAGACAATTTTTTCCCAAGAACGCCTCCAGCGACATTGATCTCCTCGAAAGCCATAGCGATGGCGTCTCTGGTTTGAATGCCATAAGCCGATATGCTACCAGAAATCGGCTGGATAGTACCAATTTTAATAAGGTTCTTATCCTGCGAGCCGCACGAAAATAGCACCGCCGCGATGATAGCCACCAAGCCTAGGTATTTGAAACGCTTCATAATTCTCCTCCTCAGGTAGACTTTTGAAAGCAACAAAACGGATACTAAGTTATTTTTATGCAGATTGTCTAGTGTTTTTGCATAAAAATGTATTATCGTGTATTTTCAACATTACACCAGACGGGCGTATACCAAAAAAAACCCGCGCTTTAGCGCGGGTATGTATCCGATATTACTAAAATTATACAGCTTTTGCTTTCGCCATATTCGCTTTGCATATTTTGCAAATCTTTGTCTTAGCGCCATCTATCTCTTTTTCATAGAGTACTTTAACGCCATCTCTTTTACAAAGGGGACAAGTTCCGCGACCATGGGAGGGCAACTCCCGAATACCTTTACCTCTATGCGCTTTAGCCATACAGCCTCCCTATTTGACTTCAGCCGCTTTTTCGGCCTTAACTTCCGCCGCGGCTTCTGTCTTCTTGGCTCCACCTTTCTTCACGCTGGCGCTAGTCTTCGGTTTTGCCTTTGTTTCGGTTTTCTTAACGCCTGAGGCTTTTTTAGACTCAGCTTTTTTTTCGTCAGCCTTTTTTTCATCGTTTTTCTTGGCGGTTTTAGCTTCAGCCTTATCCTTTTTCGCCGCTTTTTTCTTAGCGTCGGCCTCAACATTTAGCTTATGATCAACCAGTTCAAGAATCACAATTTCCGCCGCGTCGCCTTTACGCGGACCTAGCTTCAACACGCGAGTGTACCCGCCCTTACGCTCTTTCATACGTGGACCAATGTCCATGAATAATTTCGCGACAAGGCCTTCATCGTAAAGACGACGCGATATTAACCTGCGATTATGAACGGAATCTTCTTTCGCGCGGGTAATCATTTTTTCCGCCGTGCGTCTAATTTCCAATGCCTTGGCCTTAGTGGTCGTAATGCGTTCATACTTAATAAGCGATCCGACCATATTACGGTGTAGGGCTTTTCTATGCGCTGATGAGCGGTCAAGGCGGTTGAACCCAATCTTATGCTTCATCTTCCTCTTCCTCTCCCTTTTGGGGACTGAGTTTAACTGCGTTCTTTAATACGCCGTAATCAGACATCCCTAAGCCCAGGTTCCATTCCTTAAGCTTTTCTTTAATCTCTTGAAGGGATTTCTTTCCGAAATTCCTTGTTTTAGCGATGTCGTCCTCTGTTTTACGGGTTAATTCCCCAATAGTCTTAATATTGGCGTTTTTAAGGCAATTTGACGAACGAACCGATAATTCCAACTCCTCTACGGGAGTATTTAGTATCTGCCGAACTCGTTCATCGCCTTCATCGTAATCCTCATCAACGCCAAACTCGCTTTCGTCAAAGTTAACAAATACCGAAAAATGGTCTTTCGCGACTTTAGCGGCTTCCGCCAGAGCATCCTCAGGCTTTACCGTTCCATCAGTCCACACTTCAAGAACAAGCTTATCATAATCGCTACGCTGTCCAACACGTGTCGGCTCAACCATGAATTTCACCTTAATTACAGGAGAAAAAATGGCATCTATCGGTATAGTCCCAATTATCTCGATATACTTTTCGTTAACCTCGGATGGAACATAACCACGTCCCAGATCAACTTGTAGCTCAAGCTCGATATGGGCGTCTTCCATTAGGGTCATGATCTTCAGGTCCCCGTTTAGGACCTCTAGTTGGCTTTGCTTAACCAATTGATCACTGACCACTTTTTGTTGACCTTTCCACTCATAAAGGAAGGTTTCTTGCTCGGCGTCATCCGTCAAGCGCAACCTTACTTGTTTGAGGTTGTTGATCACTTCAAGCGTATCTTCCACGACGTTAGGCATGGTCTCGAATTCACTGGAAATTATATGCGGAATACCTTCCTTGTCATAGGAAGTTATCTTTACCGCGGTAATCGCATAACCTTGAATGGACGACAGGAGTACCCGCCGTAGCGTATTACCAACCGTCGTCCCAAATCCTGGTTCGAAAGGGGCGGCGATAAATCTCCCGTAATTCGGGTTTAGCTCGCCGTGCTCAAAGGTGATGCCTTTCGGCCGCTTGAAGCCTTTAAGCAGGTTTTTACGGGCCATGGAAACTCCTTACTTAGAGTAAAGCTCAACGATCATTTGTTCCTTGATGTCAGCGAGGTCAGTAACATCGCTTCGGCGTGGAATGGCCATGAACGTTCCCTTCATCGCGTCGGGATCCAACTGCAGCCACGGCATGACTCCAGCCTTGCCGAATTCTTTCAGCGCTTCTTTAATAACCGTAAGGTTTTTCGCTCTATCGCGAATTTGCACGACATCACTAGCCTTAACAAGGAAAGAAGGAATATTTACGGTCTTGTCGTTTACGGCGACATGACCATGCAACACTAACTGCCTTGCTTGCTTTCTACTAGTGGCAAAGCGCAAACGATAAACGACATTATCCAAACGGCGCTCTAAAAGCATGAACAGATTTTCACCGGTAATCCCTTGCTGGCGCAAAGCCCGCTCAAAGAAGAGGTGAAACTGCTTTTCCTGCATCCCATAGATCCTTTTAAGCCGCTGCTTCTCGCGAAGCTGGAAACCGTAATCGGACCTTTTTCCCGTCCGCGCCTTAGGATCTTTCCCTGGCGCGGGACGTTTTCGATTCAAGGGACATTTCTCGCTTTTACAGCGATCCCCTTTAAGAAACAATTTTTTCTGTTCGGCCCGGCAAAGCCGGCAAACCGGTCCAGTATATCGTGCCATATCTTGAAAACCCCCTGGTCGATCTTAGCCGGACTTATATACGCCGCGTCTTACGAGGCCGACATCCGTTGTGCGGGATAGGCGTAACGTCACTAATTGATTTCACCTTAATACCTAAGGCGCCCAATTGCCGAATTGCCGATTCCCGACCGACGCCGGGTCCCTTAACAAAAACATGAACTTCATGAAGCCCATACTGAAGAGCTTTTTGAGCGGCGGTATCGGTAACCGTTTGAGCCGCGAACGGCGTGGACTTTTTTGCTCCACGGAACCCAAGCCCGCCAGAGCTTGCCCAAGAAAGGGCATTACCCATTAAATCCGTAATGGTAACGATCGTATTATTGAACGTCGCCTGGATATAGACATTGCCTTCATATACCGACTTTTTTTCTTTACGCTTCTTGCTAACAGCCACGTTATGCTACCTCCGCCTATTTCTTCTTACCGGCGACTGTCTTTTTCTTGCCCTTACGCGTTCTCGCGTTTGTCCGCGTTCTTTGTCCGCGAACCGGCAAACCTCTGCGGTGCCTTAAGCCTCGATAGCATCCAATATCCATCAAGCGCTTTATATTCAAAGCCGTTTCCGTACGAAGCCGGCCTTCCACCTTATATTCATTATCAATAACCTGCCGCAGGTCATTGATTTCCTCATGCGACAAATCATTCGCCATCTTTTCCGGCGGAACCTTGGTTTTCGCGCAGATAGCATCAGCGCTCGTCCGGCCAATACCGAAAATATACGTCAACGCGATATTGATGTGCTTATTGGGGAGGTCGACTCCCGCGATACGTGCCATAGCGGTCTACTCCCTTAACCCTGTCGCTGTTTATGCTTAGGATTACTGCAAATGATACGGATTATACCGTTTCGCTTAATAATCTTGCATTTATCGCAAATGGGCTTAACGCTTGTTCGGACTTTCATCCTATATACCCCTTCTCTATCAGTCTTCCCCGGTAACGGTTAGTAGCTGGGGGCCGCCAACCGAGGTCAACCATTAAAACGGAATTATTCCGTTTAGGCTAGTTCCCAAGACAAAAGACGCGCTATAAATTACGCGACCGAATCTTTCCACGCTTTGTCAATCCATCATGATGATGCATCTTCAATAAGGCCTCTACTTGACTCATGGTATCTAGATCGACGCCTACCAAAATCAATAATGAGGTACCGCCAAGCAAATATGATATAGATGATGGAAACTTAAATATATTCTGGATGATATTAGGCAATATGGCTATCATGGCTAAATACAATGAGCCAGGAAGCATAATCCTATTAAGGATACCAGTCATATATTCTTCCATCTTTTCCGTACGAATACCAGGGATTGAGCCACCATTCTCACGAATGTTCTTAGCGATTTCCGTCGGATTAAGAGTAACCTGAGTATAGAAATAAGCGAAGAACACTATAAAGAGCGTATATAAGATATTATACGGAACGCCATTAGGCCTCAGGAAATATGACAGATCGGCCAACCACTTAATATTCCCCCCTATACCGTTGGCTATCTGCAGAGGGAAAGTTAAAATAGACGACGCGAAGATTATTGGAATAACGCCAGAGGGGTTAATCTTAAAGGGAATGTAGGTATTTTGTCCGCCGTACATACGCCGACCGACAACACGTTTGGCATAATGGACTGGAATCTTACGCTGCCCCTGTTGTTCAAAAACCACCAAGGCCACAATAGCGGCGAACATAACAAATACGACTATCACAAAAACCGGATTCAACTCACGGTTCTGCACTTTTTGGACCAATTCCCAAACAGCCGTTGGCAGACGAGCGACGATACCGGCGAAAATAAGCATAGAGATTCCGTTGCCGATACCCCGCTTAGTCATTTGCTCGCCGAGCCACATTAAGAACATAGTGCCTGTCGTTACCGTCAACATAGCGATTAACGAAAACGGCAGCTTGGCCATAGTTACAGCGTCCGGTATACGATCCGCCCAAACGGTTACCGTGTAAGATTGTATAAGACAGACAATTACGGTACCCACACGCTGATACATCTGTATTTTTTTCTTTCCGCCCTCTTCCTCAGACAAACGCTTAAGGCTGGGGAATATTATCAGGAAAAGCTGCATAATGATCGACATCGTTATGTAGGGCATTATAGACAGCATGAATACGGAAAAATTGGAGAAGGCGCCGCCGGCGAAGAAATCAAGGTAATCTACTATCGCGTTACCGGAACCTTCTTGAGCTAAAAAATACGCCTTAAGAGCGTTGATATTGATTCCTGGAATCGGTAAGACCGCTCCTAAACGGAATACCACAAGCATGGCCGCGGTAAATAGGAGTCGTTCCCGAAGCTCCTTAACTCTGAATACGCTGACTAATGGATTTCCCGCCATCGATCTATGCCTCGCCGCGTTACGCTTTGACGGGCTCGGCTACCGTGCCGCCCGCTTTTTCGATTTTCTCCTTGGCTGAAACCGATATCTTTTCAACCCTGAAGCTAAGCTTTTTCGTCAATTCGCCGTTCCCCAGAACCTTAACGGGGACAGCCCCTTTGACTACGCCTTTTGCGACAAGCGAAGCCGGGTCAACGGTTTCGCCATCGGAATAGGCGGCTTCTATACGGTCTAAATTTACGACCTGATATTCCTTCTTAAACGGATAATTTGAAAACCCTCTATGCGCAAGACGCCGATATAAAGGCATCTGACCGCCTTCAAATCCAGCATAGGTCTTGCCTCCGGAACGGGATTGCTGGCCTTTATTGCCCCGGCCGGCCGTAGTGCCCCTGCCAGAACCTTGGCCACGGCCAACAATCCTCTTCCGCTTATTAGCGCCGCAGGGCGCCTTCAAGTCAAAATCAGACATTACTCAATCTCCTCGACTGAAACAAGGTGCGCGACTTTACGAACCATTCCCAAAATTGCGGGGTCGGCCGCCTTTTCCGTAACAGACCCTATCTTTCGCAAACCGAGCGATCTTACGGTCGCGCGTTGACTTGGCAGGGTCGCGATGGTGCTCCGCGTCAGGCGGATCCTAATTTTTTTCGCCATAGCCTTAACCCCATAAATCCTTTAACGTCTTTCCGCGGTTTTTGGCCAGCGTCTTGGCGTCCATCATTTCGGTGATACAACGGAATGTCGCTTTTATGACATTAATTTGATTAGCCGAACCGAGTGATTTGCTTAAAATGTCCGTAATGCCGCCAGCTTCCATTATGGCTCTGATAGCGCCGCCGGCGATAATGCCGGTACCTGAACAAGCCGGCTTAAGCAAGACCGATGAACTCTTGAAGTCGGCGACCGACTCATGGGGAATAGTTCCATTCCGTATCGGAATCTTAACCATGTTTCGTTTGGCCTTATCGATGCTCTTACGGATAGCTTCCGAAACATCGTTTGCCTTACCAAATCCATAGCCGACATTACCCTTTTTATCTCCCACCACGGTCAAAGCCGAAAAAGAGAAACGCCTACCACCCTTGACAACCTTTGCCGTCCTATTGAGGCGGACGAGCTTTTCTACGAATTCTTTGTCCTGGTAATCGCGGTTTCGATCGCGACCCCTATCCTTTCCGTGCTCCATTTCGCCCCCTAGAACTTTATCCCGGCTTTCCGGGCACCGTCAGCTATTGCCTTGATGAGGCCATGATACAGATAACCATTCCGATCAAATACCACGGACTCTATTTTTTTATCGATAAGCCGTTTGCCCATAAGCTCACCGAGCTTGCCGGCCCCTTCGACATTACGCTTAATATCCTTCAGGTCAGGCTCAAGGCTAGACGCTGAAGCGATCGTATTGCCGACTGAATCGTCAACCACCTGAACATAAAGATAGCGGTTGCTTTTAAAGACGCTCATGCGCGGCTTCTCCGCGGTACCAGCTATCCTCTTACGGATATGGACCTTCCTTTTTAGCCGCTTCCTATCTTTCTCAACCATTTTACGCAACATAGACCACTGCCTTATTTAACGCCGGATTTTCCGACTTTCCTACGTATGGTTTCATTATCGTAGCGTATGCCCTTCCCCTTATAAGGTTCGGGCAAACGCAACTGCCTAATTTGGGACGCGAATTCACCGACTTGGTGTTTATCAATTCCCGACATGGTAAGCTTTCCGCTGGCATCGGCCGTAACGCTTAAGCCCTTCGGTATATGCACCATGATTTCATTTGAATAGCCAAGGTTCAAGGTTAAAAGCTCTCCCTTTACCTCGGCGCGAAATCCGACGCCATTAATGATAAGCGTCCTGCTGAAACCGGCGGAAACCCCAATCACCATATTATTGAGGAGGTTTCGATAGAGGCCATGATAAGCTTTTGACTGCTTTTCCTCATTTGCGCGGCTAACAGTAATTTGGTCCCCGCTGATATCAAAAGAAATAGACTCATGGTACTGCTGAGTCAATTTACCCTTAGGCCCCTCAACGCTCATTAGGCCGTTGGCGATTGCGACCTTGACGCCTTGGGGAATTTTTACCGGGATTTTACCGATACGTGACATAAGTTCCCCTTTTCACCAAACGGTGCAGATTATTTCGCCGCCGACCTTCCGCTCAACGGCCTTCTTACCGGTGGTCACGCCGAACGAAGTGGAGACTATCAATGTTCCGTAACCATTTATTACCCGTGGCATAGTTTTATACCCGCTATAAACCCGACGACCGGGAGTGGATACCTTTTCCAAACCATGAACGACCGGGATACCAGTCTCATCATACTTCAAGAAAACCCTGATGGAATTTTGACCATCCTGATTGATCTTCTTAAAATTCTTAATGTATCCCTCGGTTTTTAAGATCTTAACGATCTCCAATTTAAGCTTGGAAGTAGGGATGTCTACCTTTTCGTGCTTTGCCATTCCGGCATTCCGGATTTTGGTAAGCATGTCCGCGATGGGATCAGAAACGCTCATCTAGATCTCCTACCTTACCAACTGGATTTTGTCACGCCGGGGATTAAGCCCTCGCTGGCGAGCTTTCGGAAGCAAAGACGACACATCTCAAACTTTCTGAGATATCCGCGCGCCCTACCGCAAATTCTGCAACGGTTTACTTTCCGTGTGGAATATTTCGGCACACGCAGCGCCTTAATTATCATCGCTTTTCTAGCCATGCGCTCCTCGCTTACTTCCTGAAAGGCATACCGAATTTCGCTAACAGCGCTTTAGCCTCAGCATCGGTTTTCGCCGTAGTGACAATGGCGACGTTTAAACCCGCCACCCGCTCGATCTTATCAAAATCTATCTCAGGGAAAATAATTTGTTCGGTGATACCCATGGAATAATTCCCATGTCCATCAAAGGCATTTTGGTTCACACCGCGAAAGTCCTTAACACGAGGTAGAGCGACATTAACCAATCGATCGAGAAATTCGTACATGATAGCGCCACGCAGCGTGACTCTGGCGCCTATCTCTTGACCTTCTCTTATTTTAAAGTTAGCGATACTCTTACGCGCCTTGGTCTTAACGGCTTTTTGACCGGTAATCAAGGTAAGATCGTCAATAGCTGCGTCAAGCAATTTCTTGTTTTGAAGAGCTTCGCCTACACCCATGCTGACGACGATCTTATCGACCTTTGGCGTCTGCATCGTCGATTTATAGCCAAACTCCTTAAAAAGCTCCGGAGCGAAACGCTCCTTATAGGCTTTCTTGAGCCGCGGTTCGTAGTTCTTCATCACAACGCCTCTCCGCATTTTTTGCAGATTCTCTGCTTATTTTCTCCGTCCAATTTATAGCCTATTCTGGTTGGTCCACATTTTTTACAGACCACCATAACATTGGACACGGCAAGAGCGGCTTCAATTTCGACAATTCCGCCTCTATCTTGCTGACTCTTCCGCCTCATCGCCTTTTTAACGATATTAGCGCCCTCAACGACAACCCGGTTTTTTTCGCGGTCTAATTTTAAAACGCGACCGCGCTTACCCTTGTCTTTACCAGCGATAATTTGGACGGTATCGTCTTTCCTTATCTTTATCTTTCCTTGGGTCATACCGTCCACTCCTTACAAAACCTCAGGCGCGAGCGACACGATTTTCATATAATCTTTTTCGCGCAACTCGCGTGCGACCGGTCCGAAAATTCGCTTACCCTTAGGATTCATGCTCGCGTCGATAATAACGCAAGCGTTATCGTCAAACCGTATATAGGTTCCGTCCGCTCTGCGGTATTCCTTATGAGTCCTAACGATAACAGCTTTCTCAACCGAACCTTTCTTGATAGTGGAGGTCGGCAACGTATCCTTTACGGCTACGACAACCACATCGCCAATACTGGCATAACGCCGTTTCGATCCGCCTAAAACCTTGATGCACTGAACGACTTTCGCGCCTGAATTATCGGCGACGTTCAGGAAGCTTTCCACTTGAATCATGACAAACGCTCCCCTATTTCGCCCGCTCGATTATTTCGACGAGCTTCCAACACTTTTCCCGGCTAACAGGCCGAGATTCTATTACGCGAACGCGGTCACCCATTTTAGCGTCATTATTTTCATCATGAGCTTTAAGCCGCTTAGTACGCGTCACGTATTTCTTATACAGAGGATGCAGGGCTTTGGAGCTAACCGATACAACAATGGTTTTATCCATCTTATCGCTGGCCACTATCCCCACAAACTCTCGCTTCCCGCTTTTTACCGCGGTTTTTTGCTCTTCCACGATATTCTCCTTTACGCCTTAGCTGCCAGATCATGCTGGTGGATCAGCGTATTGAGGCGCGCCAATTGACGACGCATAACTCGTTTCTGGAGCGGGTTCTCCACGTGGCCTATAACCATTTGGAATCGTAGCTCCATATATTTGCGATTCATCTCGTCTCTTTTAGCGACAAGTTCTGGATACGACAGGTTACCGAATGTATTTTTCATAGCCTATCCTTACATTCCCAGTTCAGCACGAACGGCGAATTTAGTTTTTATGGGAAGCTTGGTTCCCGCTAAACGCATAGCTTCCTCAGCCAAGCCGCGCTCAACGCCGCCCAACTCAAAAAGCACCGTACCGGGTTTGACTACAGCCACCCAATACTCAGGGTTACCTTTCCCCTTACCCATTCTTGTTTCAGCCGGCTTCTTACTATACGGCTTATCGGGGAAAATACGTATCCATAATTTACCGCCACGTTTAATATGACGATTAAGCGCGATACGGGCGGCTTCGATCTGACGATTCGTTAACCACATACGATCTTCCGAAACCAAACCGAACTCACCAAAAGCGACGCTATTGCCTCGCGTGGCGCGCCCAGGCATAGAACCACGCTGCACCTTGCGGTGCTTTACTCGTTTAGGACTAAGCATAATTAACTCCTCGCGGGAGCGCGCTCGCGCCGCTTCCTGACCAATACGCCCGCGTCTTCCTTCTGTTCCTTACCATACTTCATACCGTTATAGACCCACACTTTTACGCCTATCGCGCCAAAGGTAGTCTGAGCTTCCGCGAAACCATATTCGATATCGGCACGTAGCGTATGCAACGGAACGCGGCCTTCTTTATGCTCCTCGGTTCGCGACATTTCAGCGCCGCCGAGACGACCGGAAAGCCTAATCTTGATTCCTTGAGCGTTGCCCTTTCTGATCGCGTTAGCTATAGCTTGTTTCATAGCCTTCCGGAAAGAACCCCTAGCCAATAATTGCCTAGCTATATTTTGCGCTACCAACTGAGCGTTATTATCGGCGTTGCGTACTTCCTTGATTTTTATCTGTATCTTTTTTGTAACAAGCTTCTGTAATTGACCGCCAATTTTTTCTATATTCGCTCCCTTAACGCCAATAATAACGCCAGGACGAGCGGTATGAATAACAATCGTGATCCGCTGGGGATGACGAATGATTTCCAATTCAGCTATATCGGCACCCTTGGTTTCACTCATTCCCAGTATATATTTGCGTAACTTAAGATCCTCATGCAGGGTATCGGCGTATTCTTTGGGATCAACATACCAGCGAGAAGCCCATGTTCTATTGATACCGACTCTTAAGCCGATTGGATTTACTTTTTGTCCCACCTTAATCCCCCGCCTTAGCGATCTCGTCTACGACCACGGTAATATGGCAAATTCGCTTAAGAAGCATATCAGCCCGTCCCCTGGCCCGGAACCACACTCGTTTCATCCTTGGACCATCATCGATCCGGATATCCTTTACATACAACATTTCCTCGTCCAATTTCTTATTGCGGTCCAAGGCGTTTGACGCCGCTGACTTTACGGTCTTTCCTATTAGACGCGCGCCCTTATGAGGCATATTGCGAAGAATAGACATCGCCTCCGGATAGGGCTTACGCCTAACCAAATCGGCGACGGGACGCACCTTATAAGGGGACGCGATAAGAAATTTTGACTTGGCGCAATAGCCGTTTCTATCTGCCATATACTACCTACTTCCTCGCGGCTTTCTTGTCCGAACCCGCGTGTCCCCGGAAAATACGGGTGGGCGAGAACTCACCGAGCTTATGGCCGACCAGGTTTTCAGTGATATACACCGGCACCCAGGTCTTTCCGTTATAAACCGATATGGTACTGCCCACCATTTCCGGAATGATTGTGGAACAGCGTGAGTATGTCTTGATCATCTTGCGATCACCAGACTTGCTCATCTCGTTAACCTTTTTATAAAGGCTTTTCTCTATAAATGGACCCTTTTTTACGGACCTTGACATGGCTCCTACCTATTTCCTGCGGGTTACGATAAACCGAGAAGACGGCTTATGCTTATTACGCGTTTTATACCCGCGGGTCGGCTGACCCCAGGGCGTCACTGGATTGATGCCTTTATTGCAACCCTCACCACCGCCATGCGGATGATCAATCGGGTTCATCGCCATACCACGGACGGTTGGCCTGATGCCAAGCCATCGCTTTCTTCCGGCTTTACCAAGCTTCACATTCATATGGTCTTCGTTGCCGACTTCACCGATGGTAGCCGAACATTTTTTGAAAACCATCCGCATTTCACTGGACGGAAGCTTCAACGTTACATAATCGCCTTCTTTCGCGACTATCAAAGCCTTTGATCCGGCGGACCTAACCATTTGTCCGCCGCGGCCATAGGTTAATTCAACATTGTGAACCTGAAAACCTAAGGGAATAGCTTCTAAGGGCAGAGTATTGCCTGGATCCAAGGGCGCGTCCGGACCGCTCAAAACGGCAGCGCCAACTGATAAACCTTTTGGCGCTAGGATATACCGTTTATCGCCATCAACATAATGAACAAGAGCGATATTCGCGCTGCGATTCGGATCATATTCTATCGTCGCCACCTTGCCTGGAATACCGACCTTGTCACGCTTAAAATCGATATCGCGATATAAACGCTTATGTCCGCCGCCCTTATGCCATACCGATATCCGCCCCTTAGCGCCTCGTCCGGCTTTTTCCGGCCGCCCGCTGGTGAGGGATTTTTCGGGTTTCCCATTTGTAATTTCATCGAAATTCAAGCCCGCCCGACCTCGTAGACCTGGCGTCATTGGCTTATATGTTTTGATACCCATATCTTTCCCCTAGCGCGTCGCCTAGACGCCCTCAAAAAGACCGATCTTTTCATCTTTTTGCAGACGAACGATAGCCTTCTTCCAACTCGATGTATAACCAGCCCGATTCCGCAAGCGCTTGGGCTTTCCACCCACATTCATTACCGTACAGGAAACTGGATGAACATTAAACAAACGCCTAACCGCTTCTTTTATCTGCAACTTGGTCGCGGCGGGATCTACCTTAAATACATATTTCCCCTGCTCGCGCATAGCGTTGCTCTTTTCACTTAAAACCGGCTCTATCAATACCTTTTCGTAGATCATTCAGCCGCCTCCGTCGTTTCGCCATAGAAAACGTTTAGATTTTTAGCGGCGGTCTCAAGCACCAGGACGCGGCGTCCATAAAACAAATCATGAGCGCGAAGCCGGTTATACGCCAATAGCGTCAACCAAGGGATATTCCGCCCAGCGCGTCGTATCATGGCGTCATCATCCTTAAGGATCATAACCGTACGTTCCGAAGCGCCAAAATTACTGAGTATCTTAACCAAGTCTTTGGTTTTTCCGGAATTGACACTAAAATCCTCAACCACTTTTAGCCTATCATCCTGAATTTTCAAACTCAGAATACTTTTCATGGCTAAGCGTTTCGCTTTTTTTGGCATCCGATAGGAAAAATCACGCGGCTTTGGCCCAAACACCACACCGCCGCCGACCAAAATAGGCGATTTCTTAACGCCGCGGCGAGCCCTACCCGTTCCCTTCTGCTTATACGGCTTAGCGTTTGAACCGTTGACTTCGCCGCGGTCCTTGGCGCAGGCCGTACCGAGACGAAGGTTCGCCAATTCGTTGTTGATGGCATACCAAATCACATCTTCGTTAGCCGGCAAGCCGAATACTGACTCAGCCAGGTCTACGCTATGCGATTCTTTACCTTCTAAAGAATAGACAGTCCTATTCATCGTTTTCCTCGTTACTTCTTGACCGCGGTCCTAACGACCACCAAGCTTTTATTAGCGCCAGGTATGGCGCCGCGAACCAAAAGGGTTCGATTATCCACATCCACTTTAACAACCCGAAGATTAAGAACCGTCACACGCTCGCGGCCCATACGACCCGGCATTTTGATGTTCTTAAACGATCGGCCAGGCGTTGTACACTGTCCGGTAGAACCAGGTTCTCTATGGAATTTCGATCCATGGGTCTTCCGACCGCCGGCAAAACCCCAGCGCTTCACGACACCCTGAAAGCCCTTTCCCTTTGAAATACCGGTCACATCAACGTAGCCGCAATTCTGAAACAATTCAGCGCCAAGGCTATCGCCAACTTGACATTCTCTTTCAAAATCACGGAATTCGCGAAGCTTCTTTACCGGATCAACACCTTCAGGAAATTGGCCAGCATAGGGCTTGCTAATTTTATTAGGCTTCACGCCGCCAATACCAAGGACGACCGCGGAGTACCCGTCTTTATCTTCCGATTTCTGAGCCACGACGATATTCGGATCTATCTTAATTACCGTTACCGGTATGAGGTTCCCCTCATCATCGAAGACCTGCGTCATGCCCAACTTCTTGGCCATCAGCCCTACCATCAAAAACTCCATTCAAGGCACGTTATCCCGAGGTCAGGGGACCGTCTGCCCATATAGTATGATTACTGCTTAATCTCGACGTCTACGCCGGCAGGTAATTCTAGTTTCATAAGCGAATCCATCACTTCCGACGAAGGATCCAAGATATCAATCAAGCGCTTATGAGTCCGCATTTCAAACTGCTCCCGCGCCTTTTTATTGACATGGGGCGAGCGTAGGACGGTGATCTTATTGATCCGCGTCGGCAACGGTATAGGACCAGAAACCTTCGCGCCGGCCTTCTGCACCGTCTGCACTATCGCTTTGGCGCTTTGGTCGATAAGTTCTACATCGAAGCCGCGCAAACGCACGCGAATTCGTTCCTTAGCCATTTTTCCTCCAAACGGGGACGGCACCCATAAAGACACCGTCCCGCCCATACGTCACGAATCAGCCGAGTATATCGGTGACCTGACCAGAAGCGACCGTACGACCGCCCTCGCGGATTGCAAAACGAAGGCCTTTTTCCATAGCGATCGGATGAATCAGCTCACCAATAATTTCCGAGTTATCTCCCGGCATTACCATTTCTTTACCTTCCGGCAACTTAACCGTACCGGTAATATCAGTGGTTCGGAAATAGAACTGCGGGCGATATCCGGAGAAGAAGGGGCTATGCCGTCCGCCTTCTTCTTTGGACAGACAGTAAATCTGACCCTTAAACTTATCATGGGGAGTGATAGAACCGATCTTGGCCAAAACCTGACCGCGCTCAACATCCTTCTTATCGATACCACGTAATAGAGTACCCACATTGTCGCCGGCCTGAGCTTCATCTAAGAGCTTATTGAACATTTCAATACCGGTAACAACGGTCTTTTTGGTCGGCTTGATACCGACAATTTCAACTTCCTCATTGAGCTTCAGAACACCGCGATCAACCTTACCGGTTACTACGGTTCCACGACCGGAAATAGTGAAAACGTCCTCAATCGGCATCAGGAAGGGCTTATCAGAGTCGCGTTCTGGATCAGGGAAATAGCTATCCATAGCGGCAAGTAATTCATCAACGCACTTGGTCGCTTCTGGATTATCCGGTTCAGTCATCGCCTTAAAGGCGGAACCACGAATGATAGGCGTCTTGTCGCCAGGGAATTTATTCTGATTTAAAACATCCCGAATCTCTTCTTCCACAAGCTCCAAAAGCTCAGGATCGTCAACCAGGTCAACCTTATTCAAGAAAACAATGATAGCCGGAACGCCAACCTGACGAGCCAGAATGATATGTTCTCGGGTTTGGGGCATAACCGAATCAGGAGCCGAAACGACCAGAACGGAGCCGTCCATCTGAGCGGCACCAGTGATCATGTTCTTAATATAGTCAGCGTGACCGGGGCAGTCGATATGGGCATAATGCCTTTTATCGGACTGGTATTCCAAATGCCGTGTATTAATGGTAATACCACGCGCCTTCTCTTCCGGCGCGTTATCTATTTCATCATATTGCATGATCTTATCGCCGAATTTCTTTGCACAGTGCATGGTAATCGCGGCGGAAAGCGTCGTCTTGCCATGGTCAACATGACCGATAGTACCGACGTTCATATGAGGTTTGGTTCGATTGAACTTATCCTTAGCCATCCTGTCCTCCTTGCCTTACGGCTTTTCATGCCTAATGGCATTCCGTTTCTTTTAGGTCCGCGCAGTATACCCAAACCGACAAGCCTATACAAGACTCGCGGCGGCGCGGTTATATTTAATACCGTGAAGAGTTTTGGTGGTTTAATAAAGAAGGGTCGTTATCACGCGTTAGCCGCGCGACTACACTACGACACTAACCACCTATCCCATCGCCAGCATTACGCCAATAATCGGGATCTCACTGTCCCGGCGATGATCGGTTTGGATCATCGAATACCTCCGCCAGACGGCGAAATCGTTGACCCGTGGATTTTATTATTCTGTCCACCTCCCCAATTAGCCGCCAAGCGGTAAGCGGGATCAACTTTAACGCCAACCCCTTTTGCCAAAGAACCGATCGAGCTTATTAAGCGCGATCCAACAAGCGACGCCGAATATTATCGTCGTCGTATTACGTACTACCAGCGATAATGGGCAAAAGCCTTATTAGCCTCCGCCATCTTATGCGTATCCTCTTTCTTCTTAAAAGCCGTTCCAGTGTTGTTATACGCGTCCAGCAATTCCGATGACAAACGCTCGCTCATCTCATGCCCGGACCTAGCGCGAGCGGCATGAATAACCCAACGCATAGCGAGCGCCTCACGGCGGCTTTCTCGAATCTCTATAGGCACTTGATAGGTCGCGCCGCCAACGCGGCGAGATTTAACTTCCACAATCGGCTTTACATTATCAAGAGCCTTCAGAAACACCTCAAGCGGCTCTTTCTCGGTCTTTTTAGCGATCAGCTCTAAGGTGCCGTGTATAATGCGCATGGCGGTGGATCGCTTCCCCTGCCACATCATTCGGTTGACAAATTTTGAAAGAACGACGTTATTGTATTTCGCGTCCGGCAATAAAGGTCGGTTGATAGTCTTTTTTTTGCGTCCCACGATACTGCCCCTTAAGCCTTAGGCCGCTTAGCGCCATATTTAGAACGACTGCGTTTGCGGTCCTCTACACCAAGAGTATCCTTGGCGCCGCGAATAATATGATAACGAACACCTGGCAGGTCTTTAACGCGTCCACCACGAACAAGAACAACCGAATGTTCTTGAAGATTGTGGCCAATGCCCGGTATATACGCCGAAACTTCCGTTCCATGTGAAAGGCGGACACGAGCCACTTTTCTAAGAGCCGAATTCGGCTTTTTAGGCGTAACGGTCATAACACGGGTGCAAACCCCTCGTTTCTGAGGACAGGCCAGCAAGGCCGGAGATTTTGTCTTTGACCCTATTTTTTTACGCCCGAAACGGATCAATTGGTTAATCGTAGGCATGAACTAGAACTCCCTTCTATGCGGACCGACCAGCACATCGGCTCCCGTTATGCCGCTCCACGCGGCGCGTACAAACGGTACGCTACTATACCGGCGGTAAAGAATATGGTCAATACCACCAAGGCCCTAACTTACTCTTCGGTATCGTCGGAATCATAATCCTCGTCAGCGGGTTCCGCGATTTTCTCCAGTTTTCGTTTCTCCATGATTTCCTGCGTATACGCGTCTAAATCCATCTGGTTTTCATCGTATAGCTTAACGGCCCGATAACGCTTCATACCGGTACCCGCCGGAATTGGATGACCGATGATAATGTTTTCTTTTAGCCCGCGCAGATTATCCGTGGAACCGGCGATAGCGGCATTTGTCAACACCCTTGTCGTTTCCTGGAAAGAAGCGGCGGACAAGAAAGAATCGATATTGAGCGACGCCTTAGTAATACCCTGGAACATAGGCCGCGCCACAGCGGGCTGGCCGCCCTCACCGACGACTCTGGCGTTCTCCTCATGGAATTTATACTTATCCACCAACTGACCATAGATGAAGCGAGTATCCCCAACGGAGACAATCTCCACCTTACGCATCATCTGCCTAACGATTACGCCGATATGCTTGTCATTGATAGAAACGCCCTGAAGCCTATACACCTGCTGAATTTCATCCATCAGGTAGCGTTGTAGAGCGTTCTCGCCAAGGACATGAAGAATATCATGCGGATTGAGACTGCCCACGCAGAGGAGTTCACCCGCCTCTACCTGATCGCCGTCGCGCACCAAGAGCCGCTTCGTCATCGGGACAAGGTGTTTAAATTCCTTACCGAAACTATCCCTAACGATAATAACCCGCTTACCCTTGACTATGCCCTTAAACTGAACAGTCCCAGCGATTTGAGCCAAGACAGCCGGGAATTTCGGTTTTCGGGCCTCAAACAGCTCGCTAACCCTGGGCAAACCGCCCGTAATATCCATAGCCTTTGCGTAATCCTTCAGCGTCTTAGCTATCGTTCTACCGGCGACGATCTTTTCAGCCTCGTCAACCAGAACATACGCGCCACCAGGCAAATAATAAGACGCCAATTCGTTCCCAGCCTCGTCACAGACAAATATACGCGGCTGCTTGGTTTCAAGCTGATATTCCGTTATGCGCTTTTCTATATTACCGGTTTCCTCGTCTATTTCTTCCTTAAGAGTTGTACCGGGAATAATATCCTCATAGCGGACATAACCATCTGCCTCAGCAATAATGGGATCGGCGAAAGGATCAAAGAGAGCTATCGTATAATCAGTCGGCGCTATACTGCCAGGCTTGGTCGTTACTTCGGAACCGTTGCGGATTTCAAGCTTCTGATCCTGCCCAATAAGGTAAAGGACGCCGTCAAGCACCATGGCGTAGGCGATATCGGAGGAAAGCTCCTCCACGCCGTTGCGCCGGAACAAAGCTTCTCCTCGAATAATGCGTTTGCCGTCCTGTACCAATAGTTCGTCACCATCGGCAAGCCGGTATTCCTTCATAACCTTATTAACAATGACAAAACCTTTGCGCGTAAACAGCCAGCGGCCATCGGCCATTTCCACATGGGAACCGTTGATTTCCCGAATATAGACTGGATACTTCAAGCTTATGCGGTTTTCTTCTCGTATTTTGGTAGCCGCGCCGCCAATATGGAAGGTACGCATGGTCAGCTGTGTACCAGGTTGTCCAATTGATTGAGCCGCTATTATACCGACAGCTTCTCCAATCTCAACGGGTCGGCTGGTAGCGAGATTTCGCCCATAACAACGACGACAAACGCCGTGCTTGGCTTCACAGGTTAAAACCGTACGTATCGTTACCGATTCTATTCCCGCTTCCTCAATCGCGTCGGCGATAGGCTCGGTAATTTCCTCGTTAACGTCGACAATAACATCGCCGGTGATAGGATGCTTAACGCGCTCCAAGGTATAACGCCCAACGATACGATCTCTGAGCGCTTCAATAATATCCTCGCCGTCTTTAATAGCCCGGTGTTCTATACCATTGATAGTCCCGCAGTCCTCTTCGTTAATAACGACATCCTGCGCGATATCGACTAGGCGCCGCGTCAAATATCCGGCGTCGGCGGTCTTTAAGGCGGTATCGGCTAAACCTTTTCGCGCGCCGTTTGTGGAAATAAAGAATTCAATTACGGACAAGCCCTCTTTAAAACTGGATCTGATCGGCAATTCAATGATATCGCCGGAAGGCTTAGCCATTAGACCGCGCATGCCAGCTAATTGGCGAATCTGGTTGCGGCTGCCTCGAGCGCCGGAATTGGCCATCATCCAAATGGAATTGAAGCCGCCGCGATCATTCTCCAGGTACTTCATCACCATGGCGGTAAGGTCGTCATTGGTTTTTGACCACACTTCCACAACCCGGTTATACCGTTCCTCTTGGGTGATATGGCCTTGCCGGTACTGTTTCTGAATCGACTCAACCTCTTTATTGGCCTTTTCTATCATTTCCGGCTTTTCTTTAGGCACGACGATATCATCCACCGCGATAGTCGCGCCAAACACAGTGGCGTACTTATAACCGGTGGACTTAATGGCGTCCAACATCTTAACGGTAGTCCACGGCCCTTTTTCCTTAAGGACATATTCTATTAAAACCTTCAGTTCCTTATCGCCCATAGCGAAATTGATATAAGGAATCTCTTCCGGCATTTCCTCATTAAATTTGAGACGCCCGGCTGTCGTAGTTAACCACCCATTTTCCGGTATGGCTTCCTCTACGCCAATCCTAGACCACACACCTTTGCCGGAATACCGGATTTTTATAAGCGCTTCCCACTCTAGACTCTTAACCTCTACCGCCATAAGGGCTTCTTCCGCCGATGAATAACAGCGGTCCTCTCCCTTGGCGCTTTTTTTGGCCTTGGTAAGGAAGTTAATACCGAGAACCATATCTTGAGACGGGAAAACGATGGTTTTTCCGCTAGCGGGGTTTAACAAATTACGCGCCGACAACATTAAGGTCCAACATTCCATTTGAGCGGCTTGCGTAAGCGGCACATGAACGGCCATTTGATCGCCGTCAAAGTCAGCGTTAAACGCGTGGCAGACTAAGGGATGAAGCTTAATCGCTTTTCCCTCCACCAGCACCGGTTCAAAAGCTTGGATACCAAGCCGGTGAAGCGTCGGAGCACGGTTAAGCAGAATAGGATGCTCTTTCACCACTTCATCCAGAATCGCGAAAACCTCAGGGGTTTCCTGCTCTACCAGGATCTTCGCTTTCTTTATATTGTAAACGACGTCTTTATCAACCAACTTCTTCATAATGAAGGGCTTGAATAATTCCAACGCCATCTTAGTGGGAAGGCCGCACTGCCACATCTTTAATTCCGGTCCAACAACAATGACGGAACGTCCGGAATAATCTACGCGCTTCCCAAGTAAATTCTGACGGAAGCGGCCTTGCTTACCTTTCAGCATATCGCTGATGGATTTAAGAGGCCGATTTGAAGCGCCCTTCACCACCCGCTTTTTCTTTGAATTGTCAAATAGCGCGTCCACCGCCTCTTGCAACATCCTCTTTTCGTTCCTAATAATAATATCAGGCGCGTTAAGAGATTGAAGCCGTTTCAGGCGGTTATTGCGGTTGATAACGCGGCGGTATAGATCATTAAGATCGCTGGTGGCGAAACGCCCCCCGTCCAACTGAACCATGGGACGGAGCTCCGGCGGAATAACCGGAATAACGTCCAGAATCATCCATTCAGGCTTATTATCGGAACCACGGAAATTTTCAACGATTTCTATACGCTTAAGGAGCCGTTTATCGCTTTTAGCGCCTTTCTCTATCATCTTAGCGCGAAGATCCACAGCCATCTGGTCAAGGTTGATATTTTCCAAAAGTGTGCGAATAGCTTCCGCGCCCATACCAGCGGTAAAAGCGCCGCCATAACGCTCTTGAGCGTCATAGAACTCTTCTTCCGAAAGAAGCTGCATCTTTTTGAGGTCGGTATCGCCGGCCTCAATGACTATATACTTCTCGTAATACAGGATGGACCTAAGCGCGGCGACCGGTAGATCCAAAAGCAGACCCATCCGGCTTGGAACCGAGCGGTAATACCAAATATGCGAAACCGGCGCCGCCAACTCTATATGGCCCATGCGCTCCCGTCTAACCTTAAAATGGGTTACTTCAACGCCGCAGCGATCGCAAATAACGCCCTTATAACGGATTGACTTAAATTTACCGCAATAGCACTCCCATTCTTTGGTCGTACCGAAAATACGTTCACAGAAAAGGCCATCCTTTTCCGGACGAAGAGTCCGGTAATTGATGGTTTCCGGTTTCTTAACCTCGCCGTATGACCAGGATCTGATCATCTCCGGCGAAGCCAGGCGTATCATGATCGAATCAAAATCTTGGATATCGCGCATCCGGCATACTCCTTAGAAATTCGAGCCCTGTTTGGTGATGAGCTCCTCATCGCGTTCCGTGAGCGGAATTTGCTTGCCCTTGGCATCGTAAATAGTCATATCCAAGGCTAAACCGCGTAATTCCTGCACTAGAACATTAAAAGACTCTGGTATCCCGGCCGTTGTGGAGGGTTCGCCCTTAACGATAGCCTCATAAATCTTGGACCGGCCGGTCATATCATCGGACTTTATAGTCAACAATTCTTGGAGGGTGTTAGCTGCGCCATACGCCTCCAGCGCCCATACCTCCATTTCTCCCAGGCGCTGGCCGCCAAATTGAGCCTTTCCGCCCAACGGCTGCTGAGTCACCAAAGAATACGGGCCGGTAGACCGGGCATGCATCTTGTCGTCCACCAAATGGTGAAGTTTCATGAAGTAGATAATCCCGCAGAAGATAGGATTAACAAAATACTCGCCGCTCCTGCCGTCACGCAAGCTAGCTTTTGAGGTTAAGGGCAGACCCGCTTCCTTAAGCTTTTCCTCTATCTGCTCAGTGGACGGCGACTGGAAAACAGGCGCTGAAAACCATTCGTCAAGCGTGGAAGCCGCCCAGCCCAATTCCGTTTCCAAGAGCTGGCCGATATTCATGCGCGAAGGAACGCCGAGCGGCGTTAAGCAGATATCCAAGGGCGTACCGTCCTCCATATAAGGCATATCCTCCTGAGGCAGGATACGGGCTACGACACCCTTATTGCCATGGCGGCCGGCCATTTTATCGCCTTCACGCAGTTTCCGTTTTGTGGCGATAAGAACCTTGACAACTTCATCCACGCCGGGATTCAGATCATCGCCCTCGGTCCGTTTAAGACGTTGGATATCTATAATCGTTCCCTCTATCCCATGAGGAACCCGCAATGAACTATCGCGCACTTCCTTGGCTTTCTCGCCGAATATGGAATTAAGTAACTTAAATTCCGGCGTGGTTTCGGTCTCGCTTTTCGGGGTAACCTTGCCTACCAATATATCGCCTGATCTAACCTTGGCACCAACGCGGATAATCCCCTCGGCGTCTAAATTATCCAAACTTTTTTCGCTGGTATTGGGAATATCGCGGGTAATTTTTTCAGGACCAAGCTTTGTCTCACGGACTTCCGTAACGAATTCCTTGATATGTATGGAGGTGAACATATCTTCTTTCACAACGCGTTCGGAAATGAGGATAGAGTCCTCATAGTTATACCCGTTCCAAGGCATGAAACCGACTAAAATATTGCGCCCAAGCGCCAGCTCGCCGTCCTTCGTGGCCGGTCCGTCAGCGACAACCTGTCCTTTTACGATTTTGTCACCCAAAGCGACAATAGGCCGCTGGTTATAGCAGGTGTCCTGGTTAGTCCGCTGATACTTTACTAAGGGATAAATGTCCACTTCGTCCGGGCTGTTAGCCTCATTCGGCTTTATCACGACCCGCTCGGCGCTTACGTTAAGCACCACACCGGCGCGTTTAGCCTTTACAAGAACACCAGAATCATAGGCGCACTTCCCTTCCATACCGGTACCAACCCGAGGCGGTTCCGGAAATATCAGAGGCACGGCTTGGCGCTGCATATTGCTGCCCATAAGCGCGCGGTTCGCGTCATCATGCTCCAGGAAGGGAATAAGAGAAGCCGATACGGAAATAATCTGTTTCGGCGAAACGTCCATAAATTGGATATCTTCCGGGGTTCGGGTCGTATAATCGCCCTGACGACGACAGGATATCAGACGATCGGCAAAATCGCCATTCGCTTCCAGTTTAGCGGAGGCCTGGGCGATATAGTATTTATCCTCGTCCATAGCCGACAGATACTCTATTTCCGTGGTAGCCTTACCCTTAACGACCTTGCGATACGGCGTTTCCAGAAAACCGTATTCATTGACGCGGGTATAATTAGCCAACGACACGATAAGACCGATATTTGGTCCTTCAGGCGTTTCGATAGGGCACATACGCCCGTAATGGGTATAATGAACATCCCGCACCTCAAACCCGGCGCGATCCCGCGAAAGGCCGCCAGGCCCAAGCGCGTTGAGACGGCGCTTATGGGTTAATTCAGCCAGCGGATTAACCTGATCCATAAATTGAGACAGCTGGCTGGAGCCAAAGAATTCCTTTATAGCCGCGACTACCGGCTTAATGGAGATAAGATCTTGAGGCTTGATCGTATCGGTTTCCTTAAGGCTCATCCTCTCCTTGGCTATTCTTTCCATACGGCTGAAAGCCGTCTTTATGGTATTAGCCATCAATTCGCCGACGGACCTAACCCGACGATTGCCAAGGTGGTCTATATCATCCACATATTCATCGCCGACATATACTTGGATTAAGTATTTCATGGTCGCTATCACATCGGGCTTAGTTAGGGTGTGATCGCTTAGCGGCGGGTCAAAATCAAATTTTTTATTGAGTTTATAACGGCCAACCTTTCCTAAATCATACCGACGGCTGGTGAAAAACATACCCAGCAAATCTTTTTCGGCGGCTTCAACCGTGATTGGTTCACCGGGCATCAGCACAGAATAGACAACCGACAGCGCGTCTTCCTTGGACGGCTCATCGCGGGAAGGATCTTCTTTTATGAATTTTATTTCCTCACGATCAAAACAGTTAAGGATCATGGGAGAGTCCAGGGAACCTTCGGCCTTAAAATCGATAATCTCTATTTCCGATATTCCTGCCAGAGTGAGTTCGTCAATATCATGCGGATGAATCTTGTCGCCCGCGCGATACAGTTTTTTCTCCTCTCCATCAAGCTCAGCGAAAACCGCTTTGGCGAAAAAATGACCAACAAGCTTTTCCTTTTCCTCGCGAGAAGAGCCAACCTGTACCATATTCGTCTTATAAAACGCCTTGATAATGGTTTCACGGTCATCAAAACCGAGCGAGCGAAGAAAAATAGTTCCCAGTATACGTTTTTTACGATCTATTTTAGCGTAGATCAACTCTCGTTTTTGATCTATCTCGAATTCCAGCCAAGAGCCGCGATAAGGGATAATCCGTGAGGAAAAAACGCCCTTTTCGTGACTGAATATTACACCAGGCGAACGATGGATTTGTGAAACCACGACCCGCTCGGCGCCATTGATGATAAAAGTTCCCCGATCCGTCATAATGGGGATATCACCCATATAAATATCTTTTTGCCTGATCTCCCCCGTCTGCTGGAAAATCAGATTAACCCGCGATTTTAGCGGAACGGCATAGGTCAAACCCTTCTGTTTGCACTCATGCTCTGAAAATTTGATATTGCTTTCATCAAAGGTATAATATTCATATTCCAGTACCATATCCCCATTCGGGCTTTCAATAGGGAAGGTGGACTGAAAGGCTTCTTCCAAACCTTGAGGGTCTGGTTTATTGCCGGAGCGCATACGTTCGCGCTGCAGGAAACGCTCATAGGACGAAACCTGGATATCGATAAGATCGGGAAGCTCCATAACGTCGGAGATATCCGTCCCGATATAGGTCCGTTTAACGTCCTTTCCCCTAGCAACCATTCGTTACCCCCTCTGGCACCAATCGGGCGCGCCGGATCATTACTTTATTACCTATAAAACCATACCCGCGCCGCTAAACGCCGCCACGGGAAAAACCTAAAAAGCTACCGACCCAAGGCCGGCAGCCAAACAGCGGGAATCCTTTTTGGGATTCCCGCCATTGCCGAGAAAATACGTTTTAAGACGTCTATCCTCTTATTGGATTTCAACGGTACCGCCGGCGGCAGTGACTTGCTCCTTGATTTTATTGGCTTCATCTTTGGACACATTCTCTTTGATCGGCTTGGGAGCCCCTTCCACCAAGTCCTTGGCTTCTTTAAGCCCAAGACCGGTCACCGCACGGACTTCCTTAATAACTGCGATCTTTTTGGTATCCTCAAAAGCCTTCAGGATTACATTGAATTCGGTCTGTTCCTCTACCGGCGCGGCGGCGGCGCCAGGAGCGGCGGCCGCGGCGATGGCGACAGGGGCGGCGGCTGATACACCGAATTTCTCTTCCATAGCCTTAACGAGTTCGGAAACTTCCAGAACCGTCATTGAAGCGATCGCGTCAAGAATCTGATCTTTAGTAAGCGCTGCCATATTATCTTCTCCTTAAACTTGCTATTCAACGCTCACCAAGGAGCGTTCACCCTTACGGGCTTTCTATAACCGATACCTAAGGTACCGGCGCGGCGCATCGACAGTAACGGCAGCTACCGAAGCCTGACGATCCGTCTTTTCTTATTTAAGCGTTCTCGGCCTTTTTGTCGGCTATAGCCTTGACCGTACGCACTAAACGAGCGTTGATATCGTTAAGAGCCGCGGCGAGGTTTCTGGCCGGACCATTCATTACGGACATCAACATAGAGATAAGCTCCAAACGGCCAGGAAGCTTTGAAAAAGCCTCTATCTGCGCCGAATCATAGACCGTCGTCCCAACCAAGCCGCCTTTCACCTTAAGGCTGGAAGCTTCGCGTGCGAAATCCACAAGAATCTTGGCGATCTCATTAGCATCCTTAGGAGCGATAGCGATAGCCGTTGGACCAACCAAATAGGAAGAAACATCCGGCATACTCATTCGCTCAAAGGCGATGCGCGCGAAATTATTCTTTATTACCGTATAGGTCGCTTCCTTGGCCCGCAACTGTTTGCGAAGATTCGTAATCTGCTCAACGGTCAGACCGCGGTAATCGGTAAAAATATAATCGCTCGCCTTAGCTAATGAGCTTTGAAGGGCTTCAATGGACGACGCTTTCGCGTCCTGTATCTTTTTCGCGACGATAGCCATATTTTACTCCTCGTCCTTTATCGAAACCCAAACGCCAGGACCCATCGTTGAGCTTAACGACATCGATTTCACAAAATCTCCCTTAGCGTCAGACGGTTTTTTTCGGCTCAACTCTGACATCAAAACCTTAACGTTCTCGGCGACCTTTTCACTTTCCATGGATACGCGCCCAACGGAAAGATGAATAACGCCAGTCTTGTCAACTCGATATTCCACCCGGCCTTTTCTAAGCTCGTCCAAGGCGGCTTTAACATCAAAAGTAACCGTACCGGTTTTAGGATTAGGCATAAGGCCTCGGCGGCCAAGCACCATACCAAGCTTACCCACATCCTTCATCATATCAGGGGTTGCCACAGCTACATCAAAATCCAGCCAGCCATCCTTGATTTTTTGAATAAGCTCGTCGGAACCGACATAGGTAGCTCCGGCTTCTTGCGCTTCCTTTTCCTTTTCGCCCTTACAAAAAACTAAAATCTTTTTTTCGGCGCGGAATTGATTGGGAAGAACCACCGTATCGCGCACGGTCTGGCTTTTTTTCAAGTTAAGCTTGATTGATACATCAATCGTCTCGTCAAACTTGGCGGCCGCTAATTTCTTTACAAGCGCGGCGGCTTCAGCTAATGGAAACACGGTTGTCTTGTCGTAGTTTTTCAGGCTTTCCCTATATTTCTTGCCATGTTTCATATCAGCGCTCCACCTCTACGCCCATGGACCGAGCGGTACCGGCGATTATTTTTTTTGCCCCTTCTAAATCATTGGCTGAAAGATCCGGCATTTTTAACGCGGCGATTTCCTCCAACTTCGCTTTGGGCAACTTTCCCACCTTTTCCTTATGCGGCACGCCCGAGCCTTTATCGATCCCGGCGCCTTTCTTAATCAAAACGGCGGCTGGTGGCGTTTTCAGAATAAAGGTAAAGGACTTATCGGCGTAAACCGTAATAACGGCCGGAATAATCAACCCGGCCTCCATGGTCTTCGTCCGCTCGTTGAACTGCTGAGTAAATTGAGGCGCGCTGACGCCATGGGGACCCAAAGCCGGACCAACAGGCGGCGCGGGCGTAGCCTTACCGGCCGGGCACTGTAGCTTTATGACAGCTACAATTTTTTTCTTCGCCATGATAACTCTCCTTCTGTGGTATACCCGCCACTTAGCGGCGGGGTAGCGCCCCCGCTTTACGCGAGGACTCCCATCTACGGAGGCGGGACTGGGTCCCGCGTCTATGAGATGCGCCTAAAGGCGCCGCTGTCAAAAGAACAGACCGCGTCAAAGCGACACGGACAAAAAATCAGAGTTTCTCCACCTGAAGCAAATCAACTTCCACCGGTGTCGCTCTACCAAAAATGCCTACCATCACCTTTAACTTATTCTTTTCAGCGTTGACTTCCTCTATCGTGCCGGTAAAGGACTCAAAGGGACCGTCAACGATCTTCACCTGCTCTCCGGCGCTAAAGCTCTGTCTTGGCCGAGGTGTTCGCTCGCCCTTTATCTCGCCGGTCTTCTGCAATATCGCCTTCGCCTCATCCGGCGATAAGGGCTGAGGCCGCTTATTCGCTGGAGTTCCGACAAAGCCGGTTACGCCTTGAATCTTCTTGATCTGGGAACAGGTTGCCTTCCACCCTAAATCAGGCAGATTCATTTCCACCATAATATAGCCAGGAAGGAATTTACGAGTCATCGTGCGCTTTTTGCCATCACGAACCTCAACCACCTCTTCCGAGGGGACTTTAATATCGCGAACGATTTCCTTGTCGAGATCGCCCGCCTCCATCATTATCCGAATAGTTTTCTCAATTTTATTCTCGTATCCGGAATATGTATGGAGAACGTACCAACCCGTCGACATTCTGATCCTTTATTAGCGCTAAAAAACGAGATTGACGCCAACCAAGAGGAGCGCGTCAACTAAGCCCAACAAAACGGCGAAAATTATCGTAGAAACGATAACAACTTTTACAGAGCTGACAACATCCTCGCGACTGGGCCATACAACCTTTCTAAGCTCGGCATAGCTGTCTTTGAAAAACTGAACTATCTTCTTCATCGCATCCCCATGGCCGTTCTTGCCGCTAACGGCGGCGCGGCCGCGCCGAATGAAGCCGAACCAAAAACTGCCAAGCAGCCCTGGATTCGCGCCTTCAGGCCAGGCAGGACTCGAACCCGCAACATCCGGTTTTGGAGACCGGCGCTCTACCATTAGAGCTACTGGCCTAAATACTACTTAACCTTCGTTTCCTTGTGAAGAGTATGCTTACGATCAAACTTGCAATACTTCATAAGCTCTAGCTTCTGCTGCGTGTTTTTGCGGTTTTTCTTGGTCGTATAGTTTTTCCGCTTGCATTCGCTGCACTGCAAGGCGATCAATTCAACCGCGGTCCTTTTAGTAGCCATACATCCCCCAACCGCCTAGCGCGCGGTATAACATTCTATAAACCTATCCAAATACGTTTAACTTACGCCAAACAATAACTATCATTATAAAGACGGACTTCGCGAAGCGAAACCCGTCTTGACCAATCAGTTCTCC
>CAZJJK010000002.1:68667-84175 GCA_964546285.1 uncultured Treponema sp.
CGCGAAGCGAAACCCGTCTTGACCAATCAGTTCTCCGCAAGGAGAAACATGAGCCCTCGAACGGAATCGAACCGTTGACCTCATCCTTACCATGGATGTGCTCTACCGACTGAGCTACAAGGGCGCGAGACAACGCCGAAAGCGACGCCCGATGAAAATACCAAGTAGAGTAAAGGCTGTCAAGACGATAATGGATATATCGACAGTAAAGCGCTTGAAAGAATACCAGACCAGGAGAGAAGCGGCAAGGGCCGAAACGACAGGACGTTTTTGTTTTTGACGGCGAGGTCAGCCTATAAAACAATGATCGGCTTTCCGGCGGAGCGGTCTTCCATACCGCTTATCGCGCCTCATTGATTGACAGCTGCCCGCGAAAGTCGCTTATATACGCGTTATATACGCGAAAATATCTCACAGCCCAGGCACAAAGAAGAATATCACCATACAATACAAATATTAACGATAATACCGAGAGCTTTAGGAAAAAGCGGCCACCTTTCGCTAGAAGCCCCACTCTATGATAGAATAAAAGGAAACGCCAAAGGGACGATTGTATCGCGTATTATTAGACAGGAGCTTCTATGTTGGATAAAATAAACGAAGCGGGGTATCGGTCCAAACTTAGTGTACCCTTCCCAAGCGCTTTTAGCTTTATTAATATAAAAGCTATGGCTTATCCATATGATACGTATTTCCCTATTTCCTTACAGCGACGTAGTCCTTATCGGTTCTTTCCTTTAGGAGACGCGTCCAACAGCGTTGAAAAGCGCGCTAAGGCTGAGGCTCCCATGACCGATGACTAAACGAAAACGACGCTGGGCCTTGGTTCTTTCGGGCGGCGGAGCCAAGGGCCTTGCCCACGCCGGCGTTTTAAAGGCGCTGGAAGAACTCGGCTTTCCGATGCCCGACCTTGTCGTTGGGACATCGATGGGGGCGATAGTGGGCGGGCTTTACGCCTGCGGCATGAACGGCAGCGACCTGGCTGATTTTGTCGCCGAGCGTTTCAATATACGCGATTACCTGGACGGCTTTGCCTATCAGATGCCGGACGGTCCGCTTTCTCGGGCCATCCTGACCGGCCAGGCCCTAGGTAATTTAGCGGTAAAATCCGGCATCGATTCCGGGAGAAAACTTTTAGACGCGTTTCGCGACTTAACCGGCGGCAAAAATTTTGATCAAACCCGCGTTCCTTTTAAATGCAACTCGGTGGACCTGCTGACAGGCGAAGAAGTAGTAATGGAGACAGGCTCAGTGGCCGAGGCAATGCGGGCTTCATCGGCCTTTCCCGCCTTTTTTGAGCCCTTGCTCCTTAACGAGCGCCTTCTCGTGGACGGCGGTATAGCCAATAATCTGCCGGTGCGTATCGCCCGCGAAGCCGGCTTCAGACGCGTTCTCGCCATTGATGTGTGGAACTTCAACAACGTTCAGCCGGCGACGATGAAAACCGTGGTCCGTGTCATCTACAGAGCCTTTGAGATCGCTGTCGCCCATATGGACAGCCGGGCGGAAGACAGGGCAAGCTTAACCTTGAGGCCCGCGGACAACGCCAGCCCCTTTGATTTTCCAAGGGCTAAAAAATTAGTAGCCTTAGGCGAAGCCGTTGTCCACGATAACGCGAAAGCCTTGGAAAGCTTTTTCGCGTCAGACCCCATATCCGCCTTAAAGAGGGCGTTAGCGCGTAAAGACGAAGCGTAAAGGCCCAAGACCGGGCAACGCACACTAAGAGGAGCAAAAAATGAACCTGGATGGCAGCGTCAACGCCATCGTTACATCGTACGAATTGTACGGCCTGATAAATCATTCCGGCGGCCCTAACCTGCCTTCACGTCAAAGCGTCGCTGAAATTCTCTGTGATTTAGACGCCCTTTTATTCCCCGGTTTCCGCGAAAACGAGGAGGCCGGCGCGGCGGAATTGCGGCCCGTCACCGCTGAAAGAGCGTACCGAGTCGCCCGGCGTTTAGCCTCCGAAATCGCGAAAAGCCTATGCTTCTCCGGCCGCGCCAACGACAGCAAGCTTCAGGACGAGGCCTGCCGCGACACAGCGAAAAACGTCGCCGCCGAACTTATTGGGGCTCTTCCCGAGTTGCGCCGCGTTTTGGCCTTGGATGTCGCGGCCGCGTTTAAAGGAGATCCCGCCGCCAAAAGCGTGGAGGAGGTCATCGTATCATACCCCGGTCTGGAAGCTATCGCCGTACACCGCCTCGCCAATTTCCTGTGGCGGCGTTCGGTGCCGCTTATCCCCAGAATGATGAGCGAAATCATACACGGCCGTACCGGTATAGACATTCATCCAGGCGCGGCTATTGGCGAATCTTTTTTCATAGACCATGGCACCGGTGTGGTTATCGGCGAGACGACGATAATCGGTAAAAACGTTAAGTTGTACCAAGGCGTAACCCTAGGCGCGCTCAGCGTCGTAAAGGCCGAAGGCGACAAGAAACGGCATCCGACCATAGAAGACGATGTCACCATCTACGCCGGCGCCACCATTCTAGGCGGAGAAACGCTGATAGGCCGAGGCTGCGTTATCGGCGGCAACGTTTGGCTAACCGAATCGGTACCGCCGGAAACCCTTGTTTATAGTAAAAGCGGCCAGCATAACCTGCGCCGTAAGACTAAGGCCTAAAGCCGCGGCCTATCAGCTAAAAAAACAGCCCCTATTGCCTTACGAACGAGGCGATCACGCGTTCGGCGCCATCAACGGCCATAAAACGCGTTGGACCGCACCAAGCGCCCCCAGAAACAGCGCTTAAGCCAGCTAGCCCGACACTGTTGTAAAAGCTGGCTTGCCCGCTACCATCTGCCTCAAATAGAACGACATGAGCTGTTGAATTTTCATCACGGGCGCCAAAAGCGGCGAAAGCCCCGTTCCCCGGATTAAGCGCTAAGCGGGCTGTATCAACCAAGGCCGCGAGCCCCTCGCCGCCAGGACAAGAGCAGACAAAGGAAGCTAGGCCGCTTTCCACGGTATAAGCCACCCGCCCGACAGCCCCAGCAGCGGGACATAGAACCAAAAAAGCGCCGCCAGGCAGGGCCGCCGCGTCTGTCGGCGCCTCTAGCCAGGTCTGCTCCGGTACCAGCCACGCTGCCAGGCCATCGCTATCTATCAGGACCAAGCGATCGGCGCTTGTGGAAACCACAAGCAAACGACCGTCGGGCCCTAGGGCAAGAGCCGCCCCGGTATTAGTGCCTAACTCAGGTAATTCGCGATTCCATAAAATAGACGCGCCGTTATCGGCGGCGCTTATAGCCATAAGCCGCGTTGGCGCGCTTAAGAGCAGATAAACGCTTGCCCCATCGGCCGCTAAAGCGGCGCCCCTTATTTTCAGGTCAGCCTCATAGCCGAGCGCCGCCTTATCGATAAAAACGGCGTTTTCGCCATGATGCCACACCGCCCAGGCCGCGTCGAATTTCCAAGCCAAGGCCGCCGTTCCATCAGCCGATAAAAGGACTCGATCCGCCATGCGGCTACTTGTGGTCCCGGAAAGTCTAGCCGGCGTTACTCGTTCAGCGATAATCGCGCCGTTCTCGTCCATGTCAAAATAATGCAGGTGAGAAACAACGCTGCCGCTAAGACTGGCGTCTATCGCGACCAGCCGATACCCCCCGCTTACAGCCGCCGAAGCCAGATCCCGAAAAGCCGCCGCCGGCAAAGCCGCCGCCGCTTCCGGGTCAGCGCCGAAAGCGCCCAGCCAAGACCACGCGCCTATACTCTCCCCCGCTAAAACAGTAAGAGCCCGAGACGCCGATCCCGCCCTTAAGTTATCCGCGCTTGTCGCCGTGACAGCCAGCTTATGAGCGCCAAGCGCCAAGGGCGCCGCCACAACGGTGGACGACGGCGACAGGGCTTGACCGTCAAGCGACCAGAGAGCGGAAACGTCGGCCTCCAGGCTAACGCGTAGGGGAAGATCACTGGAAGTTGACCAATAACGCCAGGTCGGTAAAACCGGCGTTATAGGCGACAGGTCCGGCACCCCAATCAGAAAACTTAAAGACCCCGGCGTTGAGGCGAAATCCGCGAGGTAGGCGGTGACGCAACCGCTCAATATCCTTAGGGCTTCAGCCTCGCCCCGGATCGCCCCTCCATCGTTTAGGACAACGCTGAGACTATAATAGCCGGACGGCAAGGCGTCCCAGCTCGCCGCCTCCCAGGGAGCGGCGATAGTCCGCGTTAGATTAGTCTGGCCATCGATGCCGCTTAGCGTCACCTGCACTGTCGCGGCAGGATCGGCGTTAACGGGCAAGGCGAAATTCAAAACAAAAACGCCATCGCCGGACTTTGGCTCCAAGGCCAATTGAACAGTCGTCGCGGCGCCCGCCAGAACCTCCACCGAGTCGGATCCTTCCACAAGCGTTACGCCTTCATCGTTAACGCCGCTGACGGAGACAGACCATACTCCAGCCGCTAATTCCAAACGAAGCCAGCTTTCTTTCACCGTATGGGACAGAGACGCGCCGCCAGGTCCCATGAGCGTCGCCGTATAAGACGATACCGTTAAAGACGCCGCCGGCACTATGGTTTTAGCCGACAGCGGCTCAAAACGCAGTAAAACCGACCCTGTTGATGCTTCATTAAGAGTCTCAGCCTCTGGCATAGGACACGCAAGCGCCAAAACGACGCCTAAAACGCAAAGTCCAAAAAACAAATTTTTCATAAGTACCTCCACAAGCGGTACATCAATAACGATGACGGCGCTTTACGGGAGAGCGAAAAAAAAGGATAATAAAAGAAGAAAATAGCGGTCCGAATAGGATCGCGCGATACAGGAAAGCTTTACGCGCGCGTATCGTCGCGCCGGCTCTGAACCGGAGGAGCAACCAATGAACCGACGCGCCCGCCTTATTTTAGCCATTCTAGCCACGGCTGTTTCCGTCTCCGCCGTGGCGCAAAAGACCTGGACCGGAGCGACAGACACGGCATGGGGTACCGCCGCGAACTGGGACCCGGCGGGCGTCCCCGCGGCGCTCGACCCGGTTATTTATCCCTCGACCTATACCAACGCCCTTGTACCGACGGCTACTATCGTCGCCGGCGGCCTCACCGTCAAAGACGGCGCCGTTTTGGATACCGGCATTTATAACATGAACATAAGTGGAGGCCTTACGGTTGAAGCCGGCGCCGTCCTGAGAAAAAGCTCTGGAACCTTAACAATAAACTGCGTGACTCTCACAACGGGCGGGACCATTGAGGCTTCCGGGCTGAGCGTAAGCGCGACAGACTCCATAGCGATCAACGCCGGCGGAGCTATCAGCGCCTCGGTCTACGCGGCCGACTTAGAGGCCGCCGCGACGTTGACGATAAACGGCGCTGTCAGCGCGGCGCAAAATGTGATATTGGAAGCGAATAGCATCGAAATAAACGGCGTCGTCAGCGCGGACGCCGAAAACATACAGCTAAAAACCGATACCCTCACGATCGGGACCAGCGCGTCCCTTAGCGGCGGCGGCCTATTCAAACTAATACCAAAAAGCGCGGAGAGAACCATAGGGCTGGGCGGCGAGAGCGGCGATCTTTCTTTAAGTTCCGCTGGCATCGGCGGCTTAGCCGATGGCTTCTCCAGTATCGTTATTGGCGACGCGGCAAGCGGCGCCATAACGGCAGCCGCCGGCGTCAGCTTCAGCGATCCGGTATCGTTAACGAGCGGCGGCGACATCGCCATAGCCGGATTATCCGCGGCGAACGGCGCCGATTCCATCACGGCCCAGGCCGCGGGGACCATATCGATTACGGGCGCGGTCCAGGCGGGCGGCGACCTCACGCTGACGGCGGACGACCTTGAGCTAAACGCCGCGCTCTCAGGCGGCGGCGTGCTCACTCTCGCGCCCAATAGCGGAAGGACCATGGCGATAGCGGCGAGCGGCGCCGAGTTCACCGTGACGGAAACGGAACTGAATCTGCTTGCCGACGGCTTTTCCCGCGTCGAGCTTGGCGCGGCTAACGCCGGGGCCGTAAGCGTGGAAGCCTACACGTTCAAGGACTCCGTCGCGATACGCGCGGCGGCGACAATAACGATTGCTGGCGCAGTGAACACGGCCGCCTCCGGCGACGGCATCGAGCTTGAAGCCAAAGACAGCGACGTCATCGTGAACGCGCCGCTGTCCGCCAACGGCGATCTCGCGCTCGCGGGCTCGTCGGCCCAAATCAACGCGAATTTGAATAGCGCGAGCGGCGATCTCACGCTCCGCGTCAATCAGCTTGACATAGCGGAAACAGCCAGCGTTAGCGGCTCGGGCGCGCTGACGATCAAGCCGTATACCTTGAGCCGTCCCATCGTCGTCGGCCAAAGCGGTGTCAGTACTCAATTAGTGATAGACGACGCGGCTATTGGCCGTTTCGGGAGCGGCTTGAGCGAAATCATCATTGGCGGAACAGAGCTCCTTACCAGCGGATCGATGCTGATCGCTTCCGCCGCTTTCTCAGCCCCGGTCAGTTTCATCCATCCGGGGCCGATAACGGTCAACACGGAATCGGGCTTAGCCCTGCAAACGACTGGCGATCTCGCTATCGCCTCAAAAACAGCGGCGGGGACGCCGTCCTCCGACGTCTCGCTGGGTGGTGCCGACGCTATTGACGCGGCGGGGACTTTACGGGTCACGGGCGCGGCGATAACGGCGACTAGGCCGCTTGAAGCCGGCGGCGACATCGAACTGACGCATTCAGGCGTATTAGAGGTCCAAACGGCGATAGCCGCGACCGGCGCGTTCACTGAAACCGGAACGGGGTCGGCGTCCGGCGCCGGCAACGCCGTCCTTTGGCAAGCTAATTTGACAGCCGACAGCGCTTCCTTCAACCGTCCGGTCGTTTTTTCAGGCGCCAACGAGCTTTCCCTTAACGCGGCCAACGGCCTAACTTTCACTCAGGTCCATATCGATAGCGTAATGCTGACTTTAGCCGCGGGCTCTTCCGCGATCACGGCGGGCGACGTCCATTGCTATGCCCCGGGAAAAACGCTGAGCCTCGCTTCAGACCTTAACGCCAACAACTTCGTCCTCTACGCCGGGACCGTGAACAGCGGCGGCAGACCATCCTGGACGCTCAAGGTCGCCGAGGACTTAGTCATTTTAGGCGGCGGCTACGCGGAAGACGACACGGAGAGCGGCGTCACCGGCTTATTCGCCTATGACCATTCAGCCCGGGGAAAGACTCTTAATGCTTATGTGGTAAACAAAATAGCGGATGACAATGTCGAATTGAGGAGCGCCGTTCTCGCTACGGGAACGTCAATCTCATACGGCGCCAGCCTCAACGATCTCTCTGGCGCCGTTTTTGATGTGGGTAAAAATTTCTATATGAACGGCGCCAGCCTCAATAGCGCGGGCGGCGCGTGGACGCTCTACCTCCACGAGGACATCGGCGATTCGTCAAAAGCCTTCGCCGAAGCCTATAACGGCTCGGTTAAAAGTTGCGCGGCGAGCGACGGCGTTGGCGGCGCTAACGGCGAGCGCTGGGTCGCGGCCGCCGAAAACGTCACGGACGGCGGCGGCAATAGCGGCTGGGCCTTTGGCCAATCCGCGCTGCTGCCGGGGCAGACGCCGGTGGACATAGCCGCGTCCGCCGCCGCGGCCGATCCGGCCACGGCTCTGATCGGCGTCTCCACCGTTTCCGACGATTACCTTTGGATAGAGATAGACGGCGCCGACGGCGCTCTCTTTGAGAATTCCAATAACGAGATCTATATCGCCTGCCGTAATAACGCGCTTACGATACACAACGGTACGGTTTTGATTAGTAATACTTATATCAGAATCGATGGCTTAACGCCCATTTCCACCCAAGGCGCCGGCGACCTGAAGGGCTTTTACGCGAAAGTGGCCGCCGAAGATCGCTGGAACACCGACGCGACGGGACTGAGCGCGGGCGCGGGCACCGATAGGGGGAGGAGCGGGGAATCCCCCGCTCAGCGGTCCATTGTCCCCAATTTCAGCGTCCCAAAAGCGACAGGCAGCCTCTTCATGGCGCTCAAGGACAACCGAGGCAACCGGCTAAAGGATTACGCCGCGACGGACAAAACCTTAACCGCGGTCGCCGACCGGACCCGCCCAGCCTTGATCGGCGCGGCGATAGGACGGGCGCCTCATGTGGCCCCCAGCGCGCCCGCCTTCGCGGGTTATGAGCCCTACGACGCGCATAATTACATCGAGCTAAAATATTCCGAGGCGATCAACGCCGGACCGAACGCCGCCGCCGGCCTCTTCAGCCTGCCCCACGACGCCGCTGTCGTCAACTGGCGGGCCGATACCGCCTGGAACGGGGCCCTCAGCGCCACGGTGGGCGCGCCAACCACGGCGACGGAAGCGGCCGGCGCCATCGGCGGCGATCTGCCGCCGGCGCTAAATCAATTTTCCTTAGCCGGTTGGCTGCGCGTCACCGGAGCGCAGCAGACAGCCAATCCGAGCGCCCGCGGCGCGACGCCCAGGGGCGGCGTGGTGCCGCCAAACGCGGGCATTGAACCCGACGGCCCCGCGTCAAACGCCTTTTACCGAGACAGCGCGACGCCCGATACGGTCCGCGTCTATATCGCCGGCTGGGCGGAGGACGCTCTAGCGGCCGGGAAAAGCTATAAATGGAATTGGCCGGGCTGGGTAGCGGGCTTGGAAGAACCCAGGGAAAACTGCGTCGTGCCCGCCAACCCCAATATCCGCGACCTGGCCGGCAACGGCATAGAACCGACCCAAGATCCTTCCGACTCGCGGTACGGCAATGGCGGCGATAAAGAAACCATCGTAATCGCGCCGCTCGGCGACGGTTGGGATACCGACCCGCCGGCCGCCGCCGTGACGCATGACCCGGCCGATTGGGCAGCGCGGAACAACGAAATCGTCGCCAAGGACAATGATGGATCGGACTATATCGACCGCGTCGAATTCCATTTTTTAGACGACAGCTCGCGGCTTCAGAATTGGGCCA
This sequence comes from uncultured Treponema sp., assembly GCA_964546285.1. Lineage (GTDB taxonomy): Bacteria > Spirochaetota > Spirochaetia > Treponematales > Breznakiellaceae > CAZJJK01. The sequence continues at coordinate 77,576 of CAZJJK010000002.1, forward strand.
CCATGCGCGGCTGGTTCAACGGTTCCACCTACCCGCCGCCAGACGGCTCCATCCTTTCCGGCACTCTGCCCGACACCGACGGCGGCATCAGGTCCTGCACCCTGGACAATCCTAACGCCTTCAGCTTCTCCCTTACGCGCTACGGCAGTTATAGCACGGGTATCGGCCTTCTTTATGATGAAACGGTGGATTTCCCCACGCTCTTCGGCAACGCCAGCGGTAGTCCTATCGCGAAAATGGATGATCCCTATTTCAGTTTGACTGTCTCTGAAAACGGCCATTGGCCTAGCCAGAATCCGATCTATGTCGTCTACAACGCCGAGGCGGGTCGGCTGACAGACCTAGCCGGAAACCTCTTGGACTCTATCGCCAGTTCAAACGCCCTCCGCTCCACCGAGCAAACGCCCCCAAGCTTCAGCCTAAGTCTGGCCGCGCTGGGAAAAACAAGACTCTATGTTCAATTGAATGAAGCTATTCAAACGGCGGAATTGCCGGCGAACAATGTATCGCCCTTTGATATTATCAATACCGAAGATAACCCGTTTACGGGTTTTAACGTTCAGCACTGTCTACCGCTGGACGTCAGCGAAGGGACGACCCGCGCTCTGGAATTAACCCTGGATAACCCAGCGACGATCACTTTATTACTGAACGGCCGCCTCAAGCCCAAGACGGTACACAATTTCCCCGATCCCCTGACCAGCGTGCCGGGCGACGGCTCCTATCTTGTGGACTCGGACGGATACGCTATGCCACCGGCCGAAACCCATCGCGTCACCGATCTGGGCTTGGGTTTGGTGGAGGTCTTCATGGCCTCCGACGGCGTCCATGAACCCGGTTTACTTGGGCTGAATAGTGGCGCCCTTACCGTTTTTGACGGCTCGGGCGAGCTCTTGCCGGAGGACGTTAGCGTCTATTGCCGCTTGGCCGAAGACGAGTCCGCCGCCTTGCCGGAGCCCCTTCTTTATTTCGATCTAAACCCCGCGGCGAATACGCGGCCGGTCATCGCCTACCCCGAGCGGCTGGCGGGCAAGGCTTTCTGGCTCCCGACCGTATTGCCTGGTTTTACCGCCGTCGCCGCGCCAGCCAGGTCCGCCGAGGCGGAACCGCCTATAGCGGGCCTATCGCGGACCTTTATCGTCCGGAAAGCGGACGCGGAAATACAGGCCGGGAGCGAAACCCAATTCCTCTTTGGCTTTCTCGAGCCGGCCGGCGTTGGATCGCCGCCGCTCTACGCGGCCAGGCTACTCAATCCGGCTGAGGACAGCGCCTTAAATCTGCTTAATTTTGATCTCTGGCGCTATAAACTGCGCGGCATGACAAGCCAAAAGGGCGGCGTTACCATTCTCAATAATGTCATAGATTCCGGCAAAGCGGAAAAAGCGATAATCCGAGTGGTTTTAGCTAAAGCGGGACTAATAGAGCTGAGAGTGTACAGCTTGGATGGGGATATCGTCAAAACCCTGCACCGCTCTCAAGCGGCTTCTGGCAGTCATGATTTTAGCTGGGACGGCACAAACGCCGGGGGACGACCAGTCGCTCGCGGGATATATTTCGTCCGGGTCAACGCCCCCGATCTGGATGAGATACGAAAGATAATGGTTATAAAGGAATAGCCTTGGATGACTGGAATAATTACAGGCTTAAGCTATATTATACAAAGATATATATCGATTAAGCCCCTGGCTTTTCCCCTTGTCTGCGCCGCGGCGCTCAGCGCCTGCGTCATCTATCCCGAGGGCGTCTATCCACCGGCCGAAAAAAGCCTTGACCTGAATGGCCGAACGGCGCTAACGGTGGAGACGGCTTGGTTCGGGCAAGCCGACACCCTCCGGTTGACGCTCAGCGGAACCCAGAATAAGCGCCTCGTGGCGCTCAAGCTGAATCCAGGCCCAAACGCCATACCCTATGGCGATTCCGGCTCTTTAAGCTTCGTCTTCGCCCATGACAAGGCGAAAGCGCAAGCTGACGCGCGGACGCCGCCCGCCTTGGATGACGCGGCGCCCTTACGGCCCCACCCCCTGCCCCATCGGCCTTCCCTTGAATGGGACGCCGCGAAGGACGGCTCAAGCGCCGCCGCGAAAAGTCTTCTCCCGACAAGCGAAGCTCTAAAGGCAGAGCTCAACCAGACAACGTACTTTTGGGTGGAAAATAGGCAGGGCGCTTTCACCACGATAGAAGCGGAACTGTCTTATATCAGCGCTTCGGCCTATTTCTGGGTCGCCACCTCCGGGGAGAGCGGCGAGACGGGCCTTTCCAGCGGCTTCGATATAGGAGCCCTAACGCTGGACCGCATCAAGCTCCTTGCCAACGCCTTTGATACCATCAAGCCGCGCCTCAACGCCATTTTCGGGTACGAAAGCGGCGGGGAGCTGACAGGAGACGGCGGAGAGGATGGGGATAAGTATATTTCCATTCTGCTTTACGATATCGATTTTGACTACGCCGAGGCTCAGGCAAGCGGCGTGTACGGCTATTATTGGTCTAAGGACGAAGCCGACGCCACACCCTTCCCCACCGAAGGGACAAGCCCGCCCCCTGGCGTAACGCCTTCAAACGGCCGGGAAATGTTCTATCTGGACGCCCCCTTCGTCCAGCTCTATCCCTACGCCCAGGTCTCCACCCTAGCCCACGAATACCAGCACATGATCAGCTATAATGAAAATTATGGGGCTTGGCCATCCACCTGGATCAACGAGTTATATTCCTTAACCGCGGAAGACCTGATGGAGTCACGTTTCCAAACGGATTATAGAAAAGGCTATCTAGGAGATGACGACCCAGGTTATCAAAGGGACTATGATGGCGCCTATTACCGGGCTTTACGCTTTGTCAAGGGCGATTATCTGCTAGCCGGCTTGGATAGCGCCTGGGGCTTTGGTACGGAGGATTATTCCGCGGCGTATCTGTTTGGCGCCTATCTGTCGCGCGCCTACGGTGGCGCGCCCTTCTTAAGCGCGGCATATAAGGCGGGCCCTGAGCTCAGCGCTCTAATCGGCGTTATTCGGCAGGCTTGTAGCGGCGCTTTGTCCGGTGTTACGGTTCACGAGGGCGCTTTCCAGCCGCCTGAGAACGCGGCCGATTACGGCGTTTTCCTTAAAACCTTGTCGCTTGCCCTCTTTGGCCTAGGCGCGGACGAACAGCCAGAAAAATCACCCTTGCTAAACGCTAACGCGCCAGCCTCCACATCCAGTCAAGATACGCTTCTCCCCTTGGACTTGGTCAATAATCCGCTAGGTCACTTCTTTTTCCTCTCCTATTCCGATGAAGGGGAGCTTCCGGCGCGCGGTTTATCCTTTCACCACAATTCTCTTTACAACCAAGACGATATTGTTAACGTTGACACAATAAGTTTGGCTATCATCAGGCCGGAGGCGCCAGGCTCTTTCATCCTGCTGTTTATTTAAGACCTGTAACCGCCTTTCACCGTTGACGCGAAGCGCTTTCCATAGCAATATGAATGCCATGATTGACCTGCGCAAGTATCCGCGCTATACATCTTTAGCTCAGGCGCGTCTTTCCGGTGAGGATGTTGGGGAAGCGGTCTTAAAAGACATGAGCGTAACCGGTTGCCGCTTAGAGTTCAGCGCGCCAATCGCTCCCTTGGTAGGTGATCGTTTCAGGCTTTTAGTCATTCCCGAACTGCGATCGGAGGTGGAGCCCTTTGAGTTGATGGTTGAAACGCGCTGGAACCGAGTCGCGGTGGACGCGTACGAGGTTGGCTTCGCGATTATCGCCTCACCCAAGGGCAAGGCCTTTCAACGTTATCTGGATTATCTGGTGTATCGCGGCCTCAATCATCATGTTCCCATGGCATGACAAGCGAAAACATAGCTGGCGCGATCTTCCAAAGCGCCGACGGTTTTGAATCCCAGCTGGACAAGGAACTAGGAAGCGCGGCGCTTAGCTGGGGCTCCCTGCGTTATCTAGTTTCCCCGCCGGAACGGGTTTATTGGGCTAAAAACCGATGGCTGGCCCCTTTTAAGCTTACTTTCGATTCCATCAGTCAAGCCGCCCGCGCTCTTCGCGATATCCAACGCAACTGGGCTCTCGTTCCCGTCGCCAGTCATCGCCGCGCCGCGCTTATCCAGGCGCGGTTGCCTGTCATAACGCGAAAACCCCGCCCCTTTCCCTGGGTACCGCCCGCCGCCCCTATGGGCGCCTGGTCCCTTTTGGACGATCACAGCTTAGTCGCTTCCCCCCTTTGCTCCAGCCCCTTCCCGGGCGGCGATATCGAATTTGAGGAAAACAAAACCGATCCGCCTAGCCGAGCTTATTTGAAGCTGTATGAAGCGCTGGCCAGGCTGGGGCGCTTTCCCTCCCCAGGCGAGCGCGTGCTGGACGCGGGAGCCGCGCCGGGCGGCTGGAGCTGGGTTTTGGCCGGTTTAGGCGCGCGGGTACTGGCCGTAGACCGCGCCCCGCTTGATAAAACCTTGTCCGCGTTGGAAAACGTGGAATTTATCCAACATGACGCTTTTACCCTGCTTCCCAGCGACCTTGGCCAGATGGATTGGGTTTTTTCCGATGTGATTTGTTATCCGCCTCGGCTACTTTCTTGGGTGAAAGCGTGGCTGACATCCGGCCTATGCCGCCGATTTGTATGCACTATTAAAATGCAGGGCGAATTTGATAGGGAAACGACAGACGCTTTCGCGGAGCTTGGCGCTTGCCAACTTATCCATCTTTGCTATAATAAGCATGAACTTACCTGGATCTCGGCCCCCGCTGACAAGGAAGAAGACAGGTGACAATTGCACATTTCTTGAACTAATGTTAAATTATAAGAATGATGACGGCCGCGGCCCTCTGCGCAGTTGGCGCGGAAAAGGCTCTTTCAAACGAACTTAGAAAACTAAAGCTGCCTATCGCTTTCTCCGGTTTTGGCCGCGTTCATTTTCAGGCGGACTTGGCTGGCTTGTATCGCGCCTTAATGTCGCTGCGGAGCGCCGATAGGGTTCTGCTGGAAGCCGCGTCCTTTCAGGCTCCAGACTTTGACGCCTTATTTGAGGGGATTCGCGCCGTCAGTTGGGAAAATTTTATTCCAAAGGGCGCTACAGTCGTCATCACCAAGGTAAGGACCAGGGCTTCCACGCTTAGCGCCGCGACTAGTATCCAATCGGTCAGCCATAAAGCTATAGCCGAACGCCTATGCGCCGCCTGGGGGGTAAACCGGCTAGACGACGACGGCGCACCGGCTGAACTGAGAATCTATATAGAGAAGGACCGCGTTTATGTCCTTTTAGACCTGAGCGGCGAAGCGCTGTTCCGCCGAGGGTACCGGACCGCTGGCGGGACGGCGCCGCTCAGGGAGACCCTCGCCGCGGCTATTTTACTGCTCTGCGGCTGGAAACGGAAAACGCCGCTCTATGATCCCTGCTGCGGGTCCGGAACCTTTATCGCTGAGGCTCTTTTATACGCCTGGAACGCGGCGCCGGGGCTAGGCCGATCCTTTACCCTGTCCGAATTGGCGATAGGGGACCGGCTGGTGGAAGCGAGGGTGCGTTCGGACCTGCTTGACCAGGTAAACTTTGACTATGAAATACGCGTGGGCGGCAGCGATATCGATCCAAAAGCGATCGACATAGCCAGAGCGAATATTCAACGGGCCTTTACTCTAGCCCGAGGGAGGCAGTCGCGCGGAGCTTACAACGCCGCGAGCGAGAGCGAGCTTATGCACGCGCCTTCCGGCCTCTTGCCAAAACTTGCGGTTCTGGACTTCGCCGACGCCAAGCCCGCCTGGCCAGACGGCTTGCTTGTGGCCAATCCACCCTATGGCATGCGCTTGGGCGACCGCGACCAGGCTGAGGCCAGCTATAGCGCTATGGCGGCTTTAGCGAAGAATTTTCATGGCTGGGCTTTAGCCCTTATCTCTGACCACCCCGGTTTTGAGTCACACTTTGGATACGCCGCGGATTCCGTTCGTGATATAACTAACGGAGCCTTGCGTTCATATTTATACTGGTACGACCACTTGGGGGGACGCGCCGATGTCGATCATCGTAGAGCATGATAAACGCCGCCGGGAAATTCTGGACCGGGCGCTGGACGTTTTTATGGATGAGGGCTTTGAGGACGCCACTTTTCAGAAAATAGCCGACCGCTGCGGAATAACGAGGACGACGCTTTATATTTATTTTAGGAATAAGAAAGAAATTTTTAATTGGAGTATAAAGCAGCTTTTAGCCGCGGTGGAGGAAGACCTAGCTCAAGTACGCGTAGACGCTCAAACCGCGCCGGAAAAGCTTAAAAAGGTTATCGCCACCATCCTTACGCGTTTAGAGGAAAATCATAGATTGCTTTCCGTGGTTCTCAACTACCTGCTCCATATATCAAAGAGCGGCAACGATCCGGATTACCGGGTACGCAAGCGCACAATCCGGCTGAGGCATATTCTAGCTACAATTATTATCGATGGCGTGCGGAAGGGAGAATTGCCGCCGGTAAACGTCCGTGTGGCCGATGATCTGCTTTACGGCATAGTTGAGGCGGCTATTTTCAGGATGGCGGTTTTAAGAAAAGTTTCGGTTTCGGACATGATCCAAAGCGCCAACCTCGCCGTGGATCGCCTAGCGCGATTCGAATAGCTGGATTAAGCTAGTC
>CAZJJK010000002.1:84275-86167 GCA_964546285.1 uncultured Treponema sp.
GCCAACCTCGCCGTGGATCGCCTAGCGCGATTCGAATAGCTGGATTAAGCTAGTCTGATAGGACCTCTCCTCATTCGTTAGAACAAAATCGATGAGATCAAAGTCAGAGGAGCGTCAAATATGTCAAGGATTAAAGCGTTTTTATTGATCGCGGCGGCTTTAGTCGCGCTTACGGCCTGCGACAAACGACCTGAAAGCGTTTTTTTCTACGCCAATACGGATACAGTCGCCAAGGCCGAAATAGCGAAAGCCGTGGAAGCATACAATAGCCAAACGGAGCGTTTTATCGTTGAACTGGTGGACGCCGCCGCGGAGCGGATAGATGTTACGTTGGGACCCTATGTTGAGGGCGGCATAGCCTGGCGCAGTATTAGCTGGCGCTTATGGACCAGGCTTGAAACCTTAGCCGGGGCTGAAGGTACGCTTAATCGTTCAATCATTAGGTTACTCAGGGAAGACAAAATGAGCGCGGAAGACTTCGCGAGCTTAGCGAAAGAGCTCCGCGCGCTTAATATCGATCCGCTCATAATACCAAAGATACCGGCATCGTATACTATGGCGTTGAGGCGTTATCTAGCGTATGTCGCCGGGGAGGCCGCCTACGATACATGGAAGGAGTCTGGCCTTATACGGGAAGCGGCTGACGTAAGGACGGCGGTAAACGCCATCGTCAGCGGCCAGGCGGCTTTTATAATTGCCAGCGACCAAATGGGGTCTTGGCTAGGCCGTTCCGTGGATAACCATCCGGAAAGCTTTTCCCTGCCCGGCAGCTTAACGGAAGCTTCCGCCTGGGTGATCGGCAGGGGCGAAAATTTCGTCGTCGCCGAAAAGCCCAACAGCGATAGGGCCGTTATCGATTTTTTAAGCTACCTCACAAGCAAGGGCATAGCCCAGAACTTTGAGAAAACCCTTAATGGGACCTTCTATTATTGGACTGAAGCCCCGGCCAAGGGCCAATACCCCGCGCTTATAGGCCCCACGGACTTCCTTGATCCTGAACGGCCATAAGCGACACTTACTGCTGCCAATTCTGTTGAAAGCTAGAGTTTCTGATCTCCACATCGTATTCTGTGTTAAGCATGGACCTGGATATAGCTTGAGCCAATAAGTTTGATATCACTAATCCCTTATTAGTCAGAAAAGGTCTGTATCAAGCAGATTCTGCCTAAAAATCCACGAACGAAATAGAGTAAATATCCGTTGGCTATGAAAAACCACAGTTGGACTTTGCAACAAAATTGGCAGCAGTACATAAGCGACACACTTAAGCTTCTATCAACAGAGGGGCTTTCAAAAGCCTCACGCTTTTGAAAGCCCCTATTCTTTAAGGTAGAGCCGTATAACTAGCTTCCTCAATGCCAGTAACGCCATTAAAGCCTATATAGGGCCGGGTACCGTCCAAATAGGTAAAGGTCGGCGCGGGCATTACCGTATTGGTATCCGAACCCCGAATGGATACGGTTTCCCAGCCGCCGGAGAACACACCAGAGGTAGAAATACCATGGCCGAAGGCCGCTTCCTGCGTGGGATACGACATTCGCAGAGCGTTGGCCCCTGACGAGAAAGCTGACGAGTACGTCGTAATGATAGGGCGATAATCCGCGGTGCCGAAATCGCGTATCGCGATAGAATTGTATTGGCCGGCGTTGACCAAGCCCTCAACCCTGACTACTTCTTCGGCGCTGAATGAACCGCTCTGAGTAGTATCGCCGCCCGGACTGAATGACAAGCGGGCGTACTTCAGATACCCGTTGTCCGAATCTTGGTAGGCTAGATGCACTTTCCCGGCGGGATCCACCGTGACGGCCACATATTTGCCTACATTCGTATCAACGATATAGGTATATGGCGCCGTATACTGATTGCTCCATTTCCACTTAACGGCCTCGCCG
>CAZJJK010000002.1:86177-110264 GCA_964546285.1 uncultured Treponema sp.
TATCGCCAGGGTTGGTCATATCGGCGTACTTTAGGCCTTTGTTGAACACGATTTTAAGAGCTTTGGCCTTTTCGTCGTAATAGGCCAGGAAGCCGTAAATTTCGTCTGTACCAAGGCCGTATACATTAGAGGAGTCGGCGAATACCGCTAAGTCAAAGAATTCCGAATCATTGCCGGAAGCGGTTATCTCAATCCGATTTCTAGGCGTTTGGATACCGTAGTTTAGGGCGCCGCTATTGCCCGATGTAGGCATAGTACTAGTGCCGGCCGCGATGAAATGCTTATCCAGATTGGAATAGAACAAAGCGGGGAAGCCCGTGACTCCGCCGGCTATCGTATTCCGATCCGCGACGGTACCATCGCCATAATAGACGGCGGCGTTGCTCGCGACGTCGGCGGTATCGCTACCGGTCTGGAAGCCGTAGAAAACGATGGACCGCGTATTGGTGGAGTTGTCCAAATAAACAGCGTAAGACTTGGAAGCGTCAGTCCCATTGCCCACCGTTTTCAGCTTCATATTGGAGTAACGGTTAAGCTTGGAATCGATATAGCTTACGTCGTCATAGAAGTCGGTTTCGGTATCATAATCCTTGAACGATAGGTTGCCTAAGCCGAGTCTTGGATGATCCTGCGCCGTCTTATAGAAAATAGCGTTATACGCGTCGTCGCCGGATGAAGTCTCCGCCGTATAACTGTACGCGCCATTGACAGCCCCCCACAAAGCCGATCCAAAATAGCCCCAATTGTCGTAGAAAGAAGTAAACCAACTATTATCGGTTAACAGGTATTGATAATTGGGATACCCAGCGGCGCTATTATTGGTCCAGACGAAATCGCCGCCGTCTAAAGCGAAACTCTTTGTGATCTGTCTGGACGCGTCGGCCGCGCCTTGGTAATGCCAGTATTCGTTCCCGTTCTGGATGTAGGACCAGTCAAAGGCGCTCGCGTCCTGGTCGGGCTTCATAACGGCATTAGTCTTGCCGACCAAGCCGGTTTGCTTAAGCTGCCAAACGACCATATATCGGTCATCCAATAAAGTGGAGTGATAAAGACTGCTTTCCTTATTCCGCGCTTCCGTCGTGGAATTGTTATTGTTTTGGCTCGCGGCGCCATTGTTTGTGGCTACGATATAGCCATTGGTAGCGATGGCGCCGCTGGAGTCCAGCACCCCCACCCAAACGGTGGCGTAGCTGCTATCACCCGCGGTCGGCGTCAGGTCAACACCGCCGGAACCGGCCGTATCGGTCGCGCCAAGCGTAATGGAGGCGGCGGCCGTTCCCGGAAGATTATAGCCCAAAACTTGGATGGAGCTGAGCCGATATACTTTACCGGTTCCGGTCGCCGGACCAGTAGCCGTATAAAGTTCGCCGACCGTATTACTGACAGCGCCGGGGAAGTTGACGGTGGTACCAAGCTCCGCGATCTGGTAACGGGTGCCAATTTCCGTCTCGGTGGCGTTTTCTATAAGTACCGAAACTGGATAACGGCCCAAAGCTGTCCGCTTAATGCTTAACTGCTGCCCCGAATCCAGACCTGTCAAAAGGTCGGCGATATAGGGGACGATATCCACGGCTTTTTGCGAGACGCCGGGGGAAACGATAGTCTCGGTATCTTGGGCGCTGATATTAGGCACCGCCTTGGCGTCCTTGGCGCGAACCCATACGCTTTTGTTCAACCCAGCGCTCTGACCGCCGCCAGCGGCGGCATCCCAATCAATGGAAGCTGTATCCAAATAGTATTCCCACGCGTAGTCGGTGCCTAGCAGCACATCCGACGAAATCGGCGAGAAGGAGGCTGTAGCCGGCCAAGTAAGGCCGCCGTCAAAACTCAACTCAACGGCGCTGACGGCCGTATTATCCCAAGCCGTACCAGTAATTTTGACCGTACCGGACAGATCGGCGTCAAGGGCGTCCGGGCTGTCGGCCTTAGCCTCTATATGGCCGCCGGAGGACAGGCGATAGCTAGTGGATGGCGCGCCGCTGAAGACCAGGGCTGGGCCAGCTCCCGCCGCCGCGCTTAACTGGAAGCTTGTCTCGCCCAAATTGTAGATATAGTAGGGGGTCGCCCGAGCCAAGCCAAGAGGCGCTGACTCGCTGGTAAAGTACAGCTTATCGCCGTCATCCAGCCAAGCTGGCGGGGTGACGCTGACGGTACCGTCGCTGATAGCGGTATCGGCGACAGCCAGGCTCAACGGGCCCTGTCCAGCTATCCACATATCGGCATGGTCAGAGGGTGAGAAATCATCGATAAAGGCTATCGGTTTGGTATTGTCGTCATTATCGACCCATACCGATATGGTTGAGGAGGCTACGTTACCATCGTTATCCTCCACCTGGAAGGTGATATCGTATTGAACACCGCTATCCCAGCTTGTAGTGTCTATCTCGCTGGTCGGAAGTCCATACGTGGGCGGTCCGGCATAGCCGGTCATGGGGATGATTGTGCCAAGCGAAGGGGTCGCGCTGACATCGGCCCCGTTCGGGGCGGTTCTGGTCCGCGAGATGGCAGCCGTATATACGGCCGTATTGATAGCCTCAGCGTCATAGGGGTCGACTTTCAGGTATAAGCTCCCTGAGGCCTTGAACAGCCCGTCATAAACGGAGGCCGCGTTGGCTGTCCCCGTGCCGCTTCCCGAAGCGCTCGCCTTAAAGAAGTCCTTAACCAGATAGGCGGCTCCATTGCCGCTGCCGGCTCCCGTAGCCCGGAAATACTCGCCCACGGCGGGAGTGCCATCCGCGCCGGCGCTGCTTAGATCGGCGGAAGCGGACGCGATCTTATAGACGCGGCCTTGCTGGAACGAACCATTATTCGTCGCGTCCATAGCGCTGACGGCGCCATAACTGGTCCATGAGGTATCCCCCAAAGCTTCAATCTTGTACCAAGCGCCTGGGCTAAAGTCGCCGGCGTTCACCGACGCGCCAAGCGGCCCGCGTTCCACAAAATCGACGCTCGGCGGATTATTGGCTATCTGACCCGCCTTAGTACCGTGGACGCTGTTTCCCGCTTCATCGGTAGCGACAAAATGTATAGCGATCGGTCCATCAACAAAGGAACGCGTATTGAGATCGGCGTACCATTCGTCATAGCCGGTTTTAGCCCTAAGCGCTTCTTGGAAACCGTCATAGTCGCCATTGGCGTTATCGTCATTGGAACCCAGTTCCGTTCGCGAATCCATCACGATGGCATAGTCCAGCCAAACACTTCCCGTCCCCGCGCCAGGCCCTGTCGCGATAAAGTAATCACGTATTTCGTACGCTTCGCCTGAACCGGAACCATTGGCGGTGGCTCTAAAATACTCGCCAAGGGAGGGATCGGCGTCCGCGCCGGCGCCGCTTAAATCCGAGGAGGCGACGGCGATCTTATACACCCGCCCCACAACAAAGGAGCCATTAGCGGTGGCGCTGGTGTCGGCGACCGCGCCCACGCTAGTCCAATCGGTATCGCCGATATCGCCAATACGATAGCGGACGCCGGGTATGAATGAAGCGGCGTTGACCGAATCCGCCGCCGGAACGCTTGTTGGGGCGGCGCTTAGGACCGGAGTCTTATAAACGACAGGCGGATTTTTAGCTATCAGCAATCCGGTTCCGCTTCCAGTCCCGGTATCGTTAGCCGTGAATTGGGTGCCAATATTGTTATTGGCGGCGCCTAGGCTGGTAAAATTAGTCGTTCCAGAAGAAAGAATTATGTATGATCGGCCCGATACCAATTGGTTGGCTCGGACCAAGCCCTGTGGCGCGTAGACGCGGAAATCGGCGGGGCCCGCTTCCTTCACAAAGAAAGCTTCCACTTTGGCGATACCGGACACCTCGCCAGCATCCACGGCCTGACCATAGACTCGATACAGATAAGTTTCCTCTGGATTCCTTATTTCCTCGGCCGCGCTGCCTCGGAAGCTGTAGGTTTCATTAGGCGCCGTACCCAAATAGGGAAGAGCCTCAGGCGTATTGAAGGCGGCCGTCGGCGCTTGGTTGTCTATCGATAATTCGATATTCGCCGTAGCGCTCTGATTTAGCTGATCGGTAACGCGGAATAGGACCGTCAAGGTTCCGGAAGAGCCTGGATAATATGTGTCGCTATCCACGGTAAAGGGAGAGCTTATCGCGAAGCTTTGCGCGCCGGACAGGCTGGCGATAGGCTCGTTCCAGCTAAGCGTATCGCTCGTATCGTCAAATCCGACGATAGTTCTGGCGTACGCGCCGCCGATATATACCACCTCACCCGCCGTAATCCCGCTCAGGGCGCTGGCACTGGTCAGGCTGGTTGGGGTCGCTCCGCTGGAAGTTCCGGTGACCACAGCGGCTCCGGCGGCATGGAGGATAAGCGTCGTTTCAGCGGCGATGACGCTAAAGGAGCCGGAACCCGCGTCAGCCAGATCGATAGCTAAGCCAGTGGAGCTGGCGCTTACCTGAAAGCCGGAGCTTGTGTAATTTTTCACGAAATAATAGGCGTCGGCGGTCAAGGGCGCGGGAAGATCGGTTCCCGAAAAACGAACCCGCTGGCCATTGGCGAAGCCCGCTATATAGCTGTCAAAGCGATCTTCGCCCACATTAACAGCGGCCGAGCTGATAGACGCGCTGATGGTCCATTCGCTCAGCTCGTTAGCGGCTAGAGCGGCCGCGGTGCCATTGTTGTAGCTTACGGAAATAGCGGCGGGCGAAGCTAGGCTCTGGTCATCAACGAAACGGGCGGCGATAGGTACCGCCGATCCTTTAGCCAGGGTCGCCAGACCCGCGGTATGAGGCAGTCCGTTAACATCGATAGAACCAACGGAAGGGACGCTCTCGTCAAGGAATAGGGTGTACGCGATAGACGGAGCGCCAAAGGTGCGGTGTCTGTCCACGGCGACGGTTTGGTATTTAACCATACCGGAGAAGCCAGTCGCGCTGGAGTTTAATTCGCCGTTGGCGTTAATGACAGTCTGCCAGACGACGCCAGAGCTAAGGGTATTAACCGGTATCCAGCTCGCCTCATTCCGATAGAGTTCCTCCACGACAAAGCTGGTCCCCACGGGCGGAGCCGCTAAAGTATAGCCTGTATGATAGCTTGGGTTCGCCGCCCAGGAGATGCTGTCCGACACGGCGTCATACGCGCTGATGATCCGGTATTCATGTAGCCATTCCGGGGCCGTGGAAGCCGTAAAGCGGATAAGCCAACGGCCAGCCGTAATAGGCAGATCGCCGAGTGAGGTATCGGTCACCGAAAGCGCGGTGGACGTGGTCACGGTACCGGTGAAAGCATAGGTCCCGCTAGTCGCCCTATCATCGCTGAAAGCGCCATCCCCGTTAACATCCATTCGGATATAAACGGCGGCTACGCCGTCATCGGCTTGGCCGTCATCGGCGGCGGTGCCATTGACGGTTACGGCGTTGGACGCGTAATCGCCGTCCGCCGGATATGCTATGGTAGTGGAAGGGCGGTCGGTGTTGTCATCGATTTGGAAGGTGAAGGTTTGATTGCCCGCGTCATTGACATTTCCCGCCGCGTCTACGGCGATGATCCTGACTTTAGACTCGTAAATCCAGATTTCATCCGCGTCCTCAACAGAATTGGCATCACTGTCGCCGGAGACATACGTTGAATCAAGGCCGCTCCCGTCGCGCGCGCTATTACGCAATAAGCCGCTATTGAAGTCATAGGTCCAAGCGACCTGCGGGGTGGAATTCTCGACGCTTTGTTTATCAAAGTTGTTCCCCACGCCAAAGGAGACGCTCGCCGCCTCGGAGAAAGTGCCATTCATATATACAGTACCGTTGACTGGCGTGGAAAAAGCGGTTCCGCTTAGCGTTGGCGCGGCAACGCTGACGACAGGCCGAGTAGTATCAAGATAGATAGTCAGGTTTTTCGTGGATTGATTACCGTACGCGTCGGTCGCCGTGATGATGATAGTATGCGCACCATCCGCGAGAGGAGACGTCAGCCAATTCATGGCTTGAGCGAAAGAGCCTCCTTCCAAGACAAGTTCCGCTTCGCTTCCCTCATCAACCCGATAACTAGCCGAAACCGGGCTGCCGTCAGCGATAGTCCCCGTTAGTATCCAATCATTATTTACGACAGCGGAAGCCATGGCGGCGCTGTCCAAATACTTACTTACCCTGATAGCCGTACCTGGCGTGGTACCGGCTGTTGTCGTCTCGGCGGCGGCGACAAACCATTCATTAAGCTCAGGCGTTTCATCCGCGCCCAGCGCTGTCCAATCGGCGCCAACGCCAAGATCCAAGATCTTATACGCCGCGCCAAGGGTAAAGGACTCGTTCGTCGCCGTAAGCAAAGAGGAATCATACAAGCCATCGTCGCGGTCAAATAAAACCAAGCGATCCAAAGCGACAGTCGGCGCGCCGGCGTCGTACGCGAAATAGGTTGGATAATCCTGCCATCCGGGGGCCGCGTCGCCGTCGCTCTGCTCCCATTTAAAGGAAGAACCGCGATCGGTGAAAGCCGGCGCGTCCTTATCGCCGACTAGGACATTGAAAAAGTGAACGCCTTCGGACAAGCCGGTGAACAGGTGCCCAAAACTAACGGTGCCGCCGGCGGAGCCGTCTAAATCCGGCTTATCGGAAACGGCGACATAGGAAGGACTGGCGGCATCTAAGGATATAAGGACCTTATTGGCCATAACGCCGTCGTCATCCAGCGCTGTCGCGATCAATTGGGGGGCGGAATCGAATTTATTGTGGAAGAGGATATAGCCGCCCGATGGGTTGGAAGCGGCGTTGGGAGTGAAACTCAGCGTATCGCTAAGATCGTCAAAGGAAACGACTTTCCCGATAAAGCCACTCGCCAATTGGAGATACCAAGTATCGTCAATGGGCGCTCCGCTTAAGGCCGAGTCCACAAAACTATTCAAAGAGGAGCTTGATTCTATAGTCCCGCGATAGGCGCCCATGGTCATATTTTTGAATTCAAGCACGGGCCTATCCGCGTCTTGGTTGATAATTTCCGCTAGGCTGTCGCTTTGTCCGCTATTACCCGCTTCATCCACCGCGGCGAAGGCGATATTGTAGCCGAGGTCCGAACCGAGGTTATGGATAGATGTGGTATCCAGGCTGAAGGTCCATGATGTTGAGCCAGCGACATCAGCGGTTGACCAGCCATTGGTCGTCGTCCAAACACCGGAAGCTTCCGTACCGGGCGGATCGAAGGCCGGGGCGCCGCCAGTTCCGTGCCAGGCGTAAACCCTATGCACGGATGACGACGCGTCGCTCGCGCTTCCGCTAAACAGCATCGTTCCATTGAGTTTTCCGCTTGGATCGTTAGGCGTAATGGTCGGGTTCAACGTATCGGCCTTAAAGCTAAAGGTCTTTATGGTCTGGCGCCCCCAGTAATCCGTTACGCGAACCTGAACGGGCACGGAAGCGGCCGCGGGCGATAACGAAGCGCGGCTAAGGGTCCATGATACGGAGGAAGCCGGCGTAAACGCGTCAACAGGCGTCCAGCCTTGATAGTTATCGCCGCTGCCCTCATCGTAGACGCCATCATTATCCAAATCCAAGCGGATATCGATGGCGGTGACACGAACGCTGTCAACGGCCGACCCGCCAAGGGTAAGCGTGCCGTTGAAGTAGGAATTCTCCACCACGCCGCTCTTGGTCAAATAAGCGTTGCCGAAAGAATCAATAACAGGATCCTCGGGCAGGCTGGAATCCTTCACAATGTAGAATTCCTTGGCCGCGCTCAGCTCCGGCGCGTAGACGCCTTCGCCTATGTCGGACACTTCTATACCCACCTTGTAATAGGAGACGCCTTGATCAAAATTGGGATAGTTGGACAAATCCGCGGAAAAAGACACGGAAGTGCCAGAGCCGACTGGAATTATAGGAGCGGGGCTTTCATCGCTCAGGTCATTGTCATGATCAACGTCAACGCGGATGAAAAGGGAATCGGTTTTAACCCCGTCATCGTCGCTTATGGTACCGGAAATAGCCGACCCGGCGACCATCAAGCTCATCGGCCGAACGGTGAAGGTCGTCCCCGGCGTTTTGGCGTCGCCGGCGATCAGAGTCAGAATGCCGGCGTTATTCGCGCTTACCATACGCGCCTCGCCGTCAGCGAAAACGACCACCCAGCCAGAAGCCGGAGTCGGCGAGAAGCTGGTGGTAGCGCTCAGACTGGTCGCCGTGGAATTGAGGATAGTATAGGTCGGGGCGCTTGTGGAAACGGTGACGCCAACGCCGGAGGGGAAGTCGGTTCCGACTGAAGCATAGCTTACGGTCCCGGTGGATGAATTGAAACCCGTGATAGTCCGAGTAGTGACGGCGTCAGGGAAGGTGACTATCCAAGCGTCATTGGCCTTAATATCGACATTGCCGATTAAGGAGCTGTCCGTAAAGCTGGTGTCGATACTCGTTTGGCCGCCGCTAAGACCGGCCCGCACCCGCAGGTCCATAACCCGCGTATCGTTGAAGCGGAAAACCGGGTAATTCAAGTCGCCGCTTAGGTATACCGCGCGCTCCACGACAGCGCCGAGATTTCCGGCGTTATCCCGGGCTAGCACCTTCAGCTTTTTCTCGCCATTGGCTCGGGAACTGGCGTTGAAGCGGGCTGTCCAGCTGGAAGTGCCGCTATCCACGGGAATCCAGGACGTGAGGTTGGCTGGCAGCGTCGGGGAAGGATTCAACGCGTCCTCTACCCAATAATACACATCCAGCACCTTATAACTATCCTCGGCCGTACCGCTGATTAGCACGCTGCCGTTAACCAAGCTATCCACGGCGGGGTTTAGGTAAGCCGCGTTAGGTCCGCTCGTATCGACATTGAACGTAAACGGAGCGACAGTTTCTTTACCGAAACAATCAGTGACGCGGACCTGAACGGTGAGCTGGCCTTCAGACGCGGCCCCGACAGCGGAATCCACGAAGGTCCAGTCGCTGTAATCCACCGCGCCGCCGCCCGCGGGGGCGTAGGCTTCGCCCGCGTCATCAAAATCTCCGTCACGATTGAGATCTATGCGGACATCAACGCGGGCAACACGGTTCCCGTCAAAAGCGTGTCCATCCAATTCTATATGGTCATTAAAATTAGAGCCGATAAACCCGCTCGCCTTTTCCTCAAAACCATTATCGAAACGGCTCAGGGTAGGCGCGTCCGGATAGGCGTCATCTTTGGCGAAATAATAATAAACGCTCTCCTCCGTCCGAACGGCGACGCCATTGGGAAGGTCGCCCTTATCGGAAGCGCGGATACGGAAGCCGTAAGCCGTTAAAGCTTGGCTGATATCATCCAGGCTGAGCGAAAAACTAACGCTGTGGCCGGTTCCGGAGATTTCAAGATTATACGCGCTGAACGCCTCATTGAGATCCACGTAATCGCCATCGCCATTCCGATCAAGCTCGATATGGACACTCTCGGTATCCACTTCATCATCGTCCGTGACCGTGCCCCGGATTATACCGGCCGTATCCACTAGATTTGGGAAGAGAAAATAGTCGGTACCGGCTGCTGGAGCCAAGGCCAGAGGCGGATCGAAACTGACCGTGTCAAGCGCGAAACCCGTCACCTTGCGCATCTGGTACGAGGGAGCGCTGCCAAAGCGAACATACCAAGCTTCAGTCAGCGCGGCGCCGCTTAAGGCGGAATCGGTAAAGCTGGCTGTTGTCGCGGATTCTATTTGGCCGGAATAGGATCCGGAAGTGAAGCCGCTGACGGCGATCACGGGCAGATCGGTGCTTTGGTCAATCGTAATCAGCCGAGATACAGGCTCAGACACATTGCCGGAATTATCCACCGCAACCACAAAAACGCGGTAGTCGCCGTTTAGTTGATCGGGATCGGTGGTGTTGTAGCGATAGGACCAGCTATTGGTACCGTCAAGTTCTTTCCATTGGGTGGCGGTATGATAGCTGCCCGCGCCCCTAGCGACAAAGCTAGTCGTGGCCGGAGGCGTGGACCCATCCAAGCCCATCCATATACGAACGCTGGTCACTTGGAATCCGTCGGCTGTCGTTTTCCATTTATCGGCGGCGGAACCCGTTACCACTAAGGATCCGTTAATCGGGTCAGCGCCCGCTTCGGGCGTTAGTATTTCTACCGCGGGCGGTGTTTTATCCAACGTAAATATCCGTTCCACGGAATTCGTTTTATTTACGGCGTCCGTCACGATTAGCTGCCAATCGTAAATGCCTTCAGGTAAATCCTTAGTCGCTAAGACCGAACGCCAAGAAGTGGAACCAATAAGCGGCAGCGGCGTCCAGGGCGGTGTGTTCTGTACGCGTAGATTCAGCTGTACAGGCGATGAAAGATGGAGGCCCGAGGGGTCTGAGGCGGTTCCATGGAACTGAACGGCGGGGGCGAATACGGTAAAACCGGAGACGGAATCGCTGAGCGCTATTTCCGGAGTCAGGCTATTTGACGCGGACAGCTCAAACCGGCGGGCCTGAAGATTGGCCGTATCCATTACATAGTAGGGCGTTTCGGTTGTCATACCGGAGGGCAGGCTGACGCCGCTCAAATAGACGATATCGCCGGCGGCTAAGCCGTGGTCCTCCGTCGTGGTGAAATAGCCATTGCTATGGTCAGAAGCCGCGGCGCGGCTCGTGTCCAAAACGCCATCCCCATCGCTATCCTCGGCCGGATCCAAAACCCCATCGGCATCCTTATCCTCGCCGCCGTTGGAATAGAAGTTTTGGGACGGGTTCGTGACGGAAACGCTGGGATTGCCGGTATCTATGGCGAAAGCGACATAGTCGTTTTCATCGCCGTCCGGAACGCCTCCGTTATTGACCAGATAGGCTTGGAAACGGTTATCCGAGCCATAGTCGGCGTCATCAACGCCGAATTCCTTATATGCCGATGAATACTTGTCGTAAGCCCTAAGCCAGAGGAAATAGCTGCCATCGCTTTCAGGCACTATATAGCTCCAGCTGATAAAGGTGGACAGAGCGGGAGGCGCGGACGCGTACATATCCGCCCAATCCGCGGTTTCCGGCCGTTTTACGGCGCTGCCCGTTCCTTCGCCGGAGTCCGTGGCGGTAAACCACTGCCCCACATAGGGCGACGCGCCGGCGCCCAAAGCTGTCCAGGCGGTATCACCAAGGCTGAGAATCCGATAGACAGAGCCGCTGACGATTGATGTCGTTGACGACATAACGGCCACTTGCAGGGTGGCGCCATCTACGCCGTCATCGTCAGTCACAGTACCGGTGATAGACCGATCGGTCGGCAGGATATTGCCAAGCAGCGGACCGCCTTCCACCAGGCTTGTCACCTGGATGATCGGTCGGTCGGAAGCCTGATTCAACGTAACGTCGCGAATGGTTAGAGGGGCGGTCGGTATGCTACTGTTTCCCGCCCAGTCTATAGCCTGAACGCTAAGGCTATAAAGGCCGCCATCGGTCCAGCCTGAGGTATCAAGGCTTAGCGACCAAACATTGGTTTGTCCCTCAAGGATCGTCCAATCGCTTTCCCCGGGCGAATCGAACAATTCGCCGGAACCGGACAACTCAACCCGATACCGCACCGAGGACACCATGCCGCCAAGGTCGCTGGCCGTCCCGTTCATGGTAAAGATTCCGTTGACCGTCGTGCCATCAAGCGGCTGATCTATCAAAGCGCTCGGCGCTTGAGTATCGATAGTAACCGAAAGGTCGCGAACGGTGGTAGCATAGGATTGGTCATAGGCTTTAATTTGGACATTTTTCGTACCATCCTGCAAACCATCAACCAGATACGCTAAATTATAGGTTCCGGCTCCAGAGACGAGCGGCGTATCTTCGTTTAAACGGAACACCTTAAGGTCAGCGCTAGGCGTTCCGGAAAGCGCCACCGGGGTGGTCCCGCCGCTGTCCGCCGCTACCTGGAATTGAGTAGCGCTTAAATTAGCATTATCGATAACATAGTATTTCGTGCCGGCGCTTAGGCCGTCAGGCAGAGAGGCCCCAGTAAAGATGACATCGTCTCCAGCGTTAAGTCCGTGATTGGACGCGGTGGTGAACCAATCATTGTCCAAATCCGGCGTTACCGACGCGTTGAAGACGATAATCGTAAGCTCGCCAGCCTGGACTATGGAATCGCCATTAAGGTCCACCCATTCGCTATCTTCAATAATGCCGATCTGGCCGGCGTCCGTCCATTCGCCGCCCGCCGTATCAACGAGTTGGTCGTTGTCGTCATCTACCCAAATAGTTATTTTCTGTATGCCGGTGCCGTCCTGAGCCGTCCCAGACACCGTAAACTGGCTGTCGTTGAATTTGGTATTGGATACCGGAGCGGTAATATTCAAGACCGGCGGACCGTAATCCACATAGAAACTGACTTCAGGACTGACAGAATAGTTGTAGCTGGCCGTCAAGCTAGCGCTAAAGGCGGTAAATTCATTGACATTGACCGTCGGCGCGTTAACGTCAAGCGAGCGAAGCATGAATTTCTTCAAACCCTGGGTCGTCGTGGTCGGGATACTGTGGTACCAGCTTGCCATCAAGGAATCGCTGCTAGGCGCGCTGGTGACGGATTCCCAGCTTTCATCGTCGTAGCTACCGTCGCCGTCGTAATCTATAATAATCTGAATCCCGCTGAAACCGCCGGACAGCTTGACGCCATCGTCATCCTCCACGATTCCGGCTATACGCCCGCCTTCGTCAACACGGTTGTCGGGCGCGCCTATCGTCATATTGGAGAAACTGATGATTGGCCTATCGTCATCTTGGTCAACCGCTATGGTACGTATCGTCTCCGTAGGATCGCCAAGGGGATCCACCTCCGTTAGGACGCTGATATTTCCGACCGTATCAAAGGCGACGACCCAAAGTTCAACAGATTCAGCACCACTTAAACCAGCCTGAAGAGTCGTTAGGGTATCCATAGGCGAAGACCAAATAGTCGTTCCGCTCGCCCTAGTGTAACTATTTTCGGTATAAATATTTGTACCGCTTCTCTCCGGCAAGGTCGGGTCGGGCGAGGTGGACTTGCCATAGTATACGAAGACCGCTTCCACCTGGCGGTTATCGGAAGCCTCGCCCTTGATAAGAACGTTCGTCCCATTCACCGTCTCGGCGGCGGCGGGCTGCAGAATCGAAATAGCGGGCCCGGAATGGTCTATCACGATCTGCCGGTCCAAGGTCAACGTAACGCCGGAACCATCGGTGTATATGGTTTGAATGGTATAGTCGCCATCGGGTAAGGCCTCAAGCGGGCCGCCGGCGTCCGGATCGTCAATATCGACTAAGACGGAGAAATCCACCCTATTATCATCCGGATTGGGCGTAACGCTTACGTCGGTAGACAGACCGTCGCTTATATATTCGCGCCTGCTTAACGACGTGGCGTTCTCGATCAGTCCGATGCGGACTTCAGCCGCCGCTATCGTCAATGGATTAACGCCTGAGGGGTCTTGCGCGGTGCCGGCTACCGTGAAGTCCGCCTTAAACACGCTGCCGCCGGCGGGGGCGCTGATATCCACGGCTGGGGGGCCATAGTCTATCGTTAGGGGATAGGCGGCCGTCGCGACTACCTTGGTACTGGACGTCAGTTCCAAACTGGTGCCCGGATCAACGAGAGCGATCGCGCCGCCGCCGACCGAAGCTTCCACCGCGAATTGGGTGGCGGTAAGATCCCTAAGGTAGTACTTAGTCTCCGCTTCAATGCCGATAGGAAGGCTGGTGCCATAGAAGTATACATCCCCGCCGGCCGTATACCCATGCGCCTCGGCCGTGGTAAACAGGGTGCCGGAATAACCCGCTATGGCTCGTTCAGTTAAAACCGCGTCAATATTCGATTTAGCTGACATGATGGCGCTGGGTTCGCTTAGACTGAGCGATAAGGCGGAATCGGCTGGGTCCACCAGCTTGAAGCTGCTTGTTGTCCAGCCAGCATCGTCAACAAGGTAAGCCGTATTGAGGCTTATTTCAGGCGGTGGATTGGTCCCGCTGAAATAGACGGTATCGCCTATGGCTAAGCCATGGGGAGAACTCGCCGTAAAAAGCTCATTGTCGTAATCGGCCGTCAACGACAGATAGCGTTCTGCCCAGCTGCCACCGGCGCCGGTATCCATGGCGCGGAAACGGATATTATGCGTTCCCTGGGTAATCCCCACTAAATCAGCCTTGGCTTGGACAAAGACGACATCGTTCGTCAGAGCTAGATCGGTCCAGGGCTTCCCATCGATACTGTACTGGACCAGGGAAGCGTCAACCGCGTCATCGTCCTCCACATTGAACATGATAGTCGGATTCTGGCCGAGCGGATTAGGACCAGCCTCGGTGATATTAGTCGCGGTAATGATGGGCCTATCGGAACTTTGGTCCAAGTGAAGGTTCAACGTGGCCGAGGAAGCGTTGCCGGCGATATCGGTGGCGGTCGCCCTGAGGCGCGCTTGAATGCCGTCGGTCACGGCATCGACATCATAAGAAGCGACGCCATAGGTAAGGGTATTAAAGGGGAGCGACCAGTTGAAGGCCGAGGTTCCGGTAAATAGTCCGGAGGGCAGGGCTTCCCAACTGAGGTCAGGAAGTTGTATCGCCAATTCTATCCGCGCCAGATTCTGCGCGTCCTGACCGGTACCGCGCAGCGAGATGGTTTCATTAACAGTGGCGTTTTCAGCGTGTGAGGTAAAGGCGGCGGTCGGATCGCCGCGGTCAAGATAGATAGCGCGGGTATTGAGCGTCTGCCTTTCCGCCAAATCCACAACCGTCACGGTAATAGTGGCGGGGCCATCGATAAGGCCGCTTACATCAAGGGGCGAGGCGACGTTCGTCGCGGAATAAGCCGGAGCGGTGCCGGATACGCTCAAGAAGCCGGAAGCGACATTCGCCACCGTGTCTTCGTCGGCGATCGATACCGAGATAGAACCGATGCCATGGCTTTCAGCGACATCAATGGAAACGACAAGGCTATTCGTGGCCAGATAGCCGCCTAAGGCTGGGGCGGTAAAAGAAAAAGCCGGGGCGCCTTCGTCATGCCAGAAGTCGCGCGTTTGTACAGCGGATAGATTGCCAGCCTTATCGCGCGCTTGATAGCTGATGGTCTTTAAGCCCTCGGCGCCGAGCGGCAGTATAGCGCTCCAAGAGCTGCCGTTATACAGTGAGACGGTTTCCGCGCCGCCGCTGATAGTCATAAGAATGGTATCCAAACCCGATCCGCCGGCGGCGTCGTCGCCGAAAGCTATGGCGGTCAGATCGGTACCGGTCATATACGAATTCGCCGCCGGCGCCGATATGGACAGCGCGTCGGGTGCCGCTCGGTCCAAGACTAGCTTGTAGATCACCGGCGCGCCCGCGCTGCCAAAGCTGTCATAGGGAATGACCTGGTAATAGTAGAGTCCGTCGCTTTCCGGATCGGCCGTGAGGTCTTTTTGGAAGGACCAAGTCGGGAAGCCGGCGACAATCGTATCCATCAGCTCGGCATAGGTCACGCCCCCGTCCTCGCTCTCGCGAATGATGACGCTGGCTAGGCTGCGGTTATCGGAAGCGGTTCCGGCTAAGGTGAAGTTGTCGTTGGCGTAGCTGTCCACGCCGGAAACATAGTTGACCGCGCCTCCATCGCCGACCTTGAGGGTAGCGCTTAGGAGGCTAGGCGCCTGCTGATCGAAACGGACAGCGCGGCTCGCGGGCGGATAAGAGGAATTTCCGGCATAGTCAACGGCTCTGGCCAGGATTACCTGGTCATCGTTATACGCGCTGGAATCATAGGTGTAGCTCCAGGCGCTCGTTCCGCTGGAATCCATCCATTCGGCGGTTTCGGGAAATTTGGCCGCGTGGCCAAGGACGGTTCCACTGGCGGCAGCCGTAAACCATTCTCCAGCCGAGGGGGTCGCGTCCGCGCCCAGGCTGATCCATTCGGCCTCGCCGCCGGACAGGTCCAGTATCTGGTAGCTTTTTCCCAGCGCGATACTCTGCGTCGCGGGGACCACGGCTATCTGGACCTTGGCGACAGCGCTTGTCGCATCGGAGGCCGCGCCTTCTATGGAGAAGGTGCCCTTGCGCCATTCCGCCTCTGTCGCGGGATTAGCGATAGAAGCCAGGGGAAGCGCCGTATCCACATTGATTGATACTTCATGCCGCGTTTCACGGGTAGCCGCGTCAAGCGCGCGAACATACAGCTTTTTGCCGAGCCCCTCGCCTATGGCCGCGGACGAGATGGAAGAGGACCACGCGCCCGTGGTAAAAGCCAGGGCTACGCCGGAACCGCTAAAGCTAAGCCGTGAGCCAGCCGGGGCCGTCGATACATCAAAGCTGGTAGCGGAATAGAGAAGACTGTCTCGTATATAGTAAGGAACGCCATATTCCAAGCCCTCGGGCAGCTCCGTTCCCGTAAAGTACACAATATCGCCTATCGCCAAACCATGAGGCGAGGCGGTCGTAAAACTATCATCGATATCCATAGCATCGTCATTCACTGACAGCGCGATAGAGTCGGAGGCTATCGCCAAGCTCGTCCATGAGCCGTCCAGTCCGGTAAGAGACCAGGCGACAGTCGGCGTGCCGTTAAAGTCATTCGCGTTGCCGCTCAAGTTCACATTCGGCGAGGCCGCGTTCACATACGCGTTGGACACTGGGGACAGCACCGTCAAATCCGGGTCCACCAGATCCACGATAAAATTCACGGCGACCGAGGCCGTGCCTATATTCCCCGCGAAATCAACGCTTCTAAGCCATAGTTTCTTCGCGCCTTCGGCTAAACCGGCGGCAGCCGCGTTCCAGTTCGTCGTTCCGGTCGCCAGCGTCCAATCGGTCCAGTTGGCTATATCCGTCGCCGCGCTTCCCTCTGAAGGCACCGCCGCTTGGCTTGGGGCGATAGCGTACAGCACATATTTTATGCCGCTGCCGCCGGCCGTGTCGCTGGCGGCGCCGATCAGATTTGTGGAGGAAGTGGTAAGATAAGCGCCGTCAACTGGTGAAAGCACGACGGGCTGATCGATTAAAGTATCAACACTAAAGGTGAAAGCTTTAACTGTCGCTGTGTCAAAGCTATCAATCGATCTGAAATAATAGGTATAGGCGCCTTCCCCTGTCCCGTCGAACAGGGTATTGGGAACGGTGTAGCTCCAATTTTTCAGCGCGGTATCCGTTTCGCCGGATATAGGATCCAGACTGGTAACAGCCCCGTAGCTTAAACCGTCCAAGCTGACCTGAACGTCGTTTAAGCCGTAGGTATCGCTGGCGCTGCCTTGGATGGCGAAAGCGGCGTTTTTCCATTCGCCGGAAACAACGGAGAAATTCAGTTCGGGATCGGCGGTATCGTACGCGAAATACACCGGACCAAGCTCCGTTCTTACGCGAGACTTACCGTTTTTGGAGGCCTCTACATCATACACTTCCAAGTAAAAATAATGCGCTCCCTGAGCTAAGACCGGGAAACTGTATTCAAAGGCGATGTTCTTTCCGTCCGCCAGGGCGGCGTTGACTTGGGTAAAGGCGCCGCTGGAAGCGTCCAGGCGTATGCCAAGGGTGGCCCCGTCAATATCGTCATCATCCGTTAAGACGCCCGTCACCTTAGCGCCGATACCCTGCCTATTGTTTTTAGCGAGCGGCGCCGTATTATTAGCCTCATCCATATTGGATAGCTCGATGGCGGGCTGGTCGCTCGCCTGATCCACGACTACAGGGTAGGACACGCGGGTTTCATTGCCCGCTTTGTCTTGAGCGATGACATACAGGGTATAGTTACCGTTTGCCATCATCGCTCCAGCGCTATCACTGACGCTGTTTGTCGTATCGATAGTCGCGCTATACGGCGAGGCCATAAGACCGCCGCCCAGGCTGGCGTAATTAGGCGCCGCTGACACCGAAGGTAAAATCCAGTATTTTACGCCGTTAAGGCCGTTTTGGTCGGAGGCCGAAGCGCTCAGAACGATAAAGCCATTCACTTTATCGCCTGAAAGGAGCCTGGAAACGGAATCGATCTCAGCGATAGGCGGCGTTTGATCCACATTTATCGTCCGCTTTTCTACGCTAGTCCTGTTAAAGCTGTCGCGGGCGGTAATGGTCAACTCATAAGTGCCGGTTCCATCGATATTGACAAGCTGGGACCAGCTTCCTTCCACGGCGTTATAAACCACCGGCGCCGTCAACGCATACGAGCTGGCGCCCTTGGCCGCGCTCACGCTGATTGGGGCGGCCGGAAGATGGGGGTCGCTCACAGTACCATTTATAGTAAATTCGGCGTTTTTATATACCGCGCCGTCAAACGACGCGTTCACGAGCAAGCTTGGCGCGTATTTGTCCACCGTAAAGGAAGACGGCTCAAACAGCGCGGCATTGCCGGCACGGTCGGTCGCTAAAACCCACACAGTCTGAGATCCCTCGGTCAGGGCGGAAACATCGATGTCGTTTTTGAACCACGCGCTCGTTCCCGTCAATAGGGACCAAGGGCCGGAAGCGGAAACCAAGCTGTATTCCACTTTATTCAAACCGCTTGTCGCGTCGGAAGCGTCGCCGCTGATCGCGAGCTGCGTATCGGCGTAATAGCCTGAGGCAAAGGCGTCAATCCCGCCGGTAGGCGCGGTTTTATCGATCAGTATGGTCCGAGTGACCTGGCTGACGCGATCAGCTTGATCGACAGCTTCAATCGTAAAGACCCATAGACCATCCTTGGTGCCATCGGCGACGGCGACGCTATAGGTATAATCGTGGGAAAGCGTCGCGGCGTCCGCCGCCGTCCAAAGATAGGCGGCGGAAGCCTGTTCCGCGCCGTCCTTTACCGCCGTTACCGAGACGCTCTTTAGCGCGTTGCTGTCATCGGCGTCCAGAATCAAATCAAAGCTTGTATTCCTAATTACTTGGTCTTCACCGACAATGCCGCTTACGGTCAGGGTTGGCGGCGCGATATCGTAGAAAAACTGGATGGCCGCCAATTCGCTTCGATTAGCCAGCGCGTCATCCGCCCGAAGCTCCACGGTTTTAGCGCCTTCGGCACCAAGCGGAATATCAGCCGCGGACCAGGCGGAACCGCTTAAGACGGCGCCGGTCCAGTCCCCGCCGTTTAGCGAATATTCAACCGCGGCCACGCCGGAGCCGACACCATCGGAGACCGTTCCGGCGAAGGTCAGGGTGGCCGCGGCGTATTGCCCATTCGCGGCCGGCGACGAGACCGATACCGTTGGTCCCGTCGTATCAAAGCGGATAGTCCGCGTAATTGTCGTGGTCTTTCCGGCCAAATCTATCGCGCTTATGGAATATTCATAAAGCCCGTCCGCCGCCGATCCGCTAAGCGTCGTGGCGATAGAAGCGGGGTCGCGGGGAAGGCCGGACAGGGTCCACGTTTGCCAGGCGTCGGCGCTGGTTGGAACGCCAGAATTTATCGCTATCACGCCCAAACCATCCTTGTTTTGGCTGACGCTAAGCGACGCTATACCGTGGGTTTCCACGGTGGTTCCGCTAAGGTTAAAGCCGGGCAGGCGATTAACGATAGAACTGGTAGCGAGAGCTTCAGTCACGATAGGATTGGCGTGGTCTATATCGAATTCGCGGGTTAGCGGTTCCGTGCGGTTAGCCGATAAATCCTCCGCGATAACATGTAGATACCACGTCCCTTCCCCAAGACCGACATCTTCTCCCTCGCCATCGATATCGAAGTCCTCAGTAAAGCTCCAAGTTCCGTTGCCAGCCGGTATTTCGTTATAATTGATAAGATTATCCGGAGCTATAGCCGTTTGATTGATAAGGTAGTACAGCTTGGCCATTCCCACGGAAGCGTCGGAAGCGTTGCCCCGGAAGGTATAGGCCGATCCGGATAAGGAATTGATCCCCGTTTGGCCTAAGGCCGGCGCTTCTATCGTGTTCACGTTCGGCGGGGTTTGGTCTACCCTCACCGTCACCGTCTTCGCGGCGCTGACTCTGCCAGCCACATCCAGAGCGGTGATCTCATAAAGATAGGTCCCGTCAGTCACCAACTGATTCGCGGTGGCAGCGGGATCGCGCGGCAAGCTAACCAAGCTCCAGGTTCGCTCCGCCGCGCTTCCGCCTAAAACGACGCTAGCGGAAGGCAACGCTATCCCGTCCTGTTTTACGCTGACCGATACGACGCCATTGCTGTCCAACGCCGTGCCAGAGAGGCCGAAACCGCTATTAGTATCCAACGAATCGCCGCCAGCCAGATTAATAAGCGGCGCGGCTTGATCAAGGCCGAACAAGACGGAGGCGTACCCGATATTGCCCGCGGAATCCGACGCCCGGATCGTCAGGTTTTTACCGGCGCCTTCACCCAAGTCTCCTACGGGGACAGTCGCTGACCAAGTCAGGCCTTGATTGATAGGATTCCAATTCACGCCATCGGTAGACCAGGCCATGGAAGACAGGCCATTCGCTTCCGCTACCGTGCCTGTGGCGTTAAGGGTGCTGCCTTGGTTCCATGAGGAAGCCGTCGGCGTGGTTATCGTGACCACGGGATCCTCGGTATCGATAGTGAAAGCATACACGGTTTCCCGCGTCTTACCGAAACGATCAGTCGCGTGGAAGGTGTAGGCGCGTTCGCCGTCGCCAACCGTTGCCGCCAGCACGGGCAAGCGCCAATCGTCCACTTGTCCATCGGCGTCTAAATCCTCCAGGGTCAACAAACTCCATCCGGCGGCCCCGGACAATTGGTACTCAATTTCCGCCTCGACGTCGCCATCCAGATCATGTTTGATACCGTTGGCGTCCCAAGCTGTTCCAATCAGCTCAAAATCGTTATTGACGATGACGCCATTAGCCGGGGAAAGCGTTTGAAGAGAGGGAACATTCCTGTCTATCGTAAAATACACCGTCACCGGATCGGCGGAAAGACCATTGATGTCAGCGCCGTTTAAAGTGAAATAATGCACGCCCTCTTCCAACGTCGAAAAGCCATGCTCAAAGGAATAACCCGTACCAGCTTCCGTTATTGTCGCGATCGCGGCTGGAGCGCCCCCATCAACGGCTATAGTCAACGCGGGTCCAGAGACTTTATCGTCATCCACTATCGTTCCCGCTACCTTAGCGCCAGTCTCCTGTAGATTAAGCGCCGCCTGAGCTTCGGCGACCACATCGATAGCCATATTGGTTAAATTGAAGGTCGGTTTATCCGAACTTTGGTCAATATTCAGGTCGAATACGGCCTTGCCGACATTGCCAGCCTTATCTCGCGCAAGCACCCATAATGTATATGGAGCGTTATCGCTCTTTGTCGTCGTATCGAAATTTCCCGTATACCCATTGGAACCGAGTACAAGCTGCGTCAGCTCCGGGTTGTCCCAGACAGGTTCGGCGTCCTCAGCCGCTAAGACTACCCATTTGACGCCGTCTACACCATTAATTTCACTGACGTCAGCCTTGAAACTGATAGTGCCGTTAACCGTATTGGTAGCTACCAACGGCGACACGTTGGTAAACAGGACGACAGGAGCCGTGGTATCCAAGGTAAGCGTCCGCGAGAGTCCGGCTTCTCGTCCCGCCGCGTCTTTTAGGGTAATACTATAGCTATACACGCCGTCGACTATAGTTTCGCCATCCCTATATCGCGGCAAAGCTTGCAAGTCAGAGGCGCTTAGCGCGTCTATGACATAGTTGACGGCGTTGATTTCACTTAAGTGGAATATTTCAGCCGCCGTCGCCGTCCCTAAAGCCTCCGTCACCGTAAATTCTGATAAACGTAGATCATCAGTCAAATTAAGCGATAAGCTGAAGGGGCCTGAAGCGTACGAATTCAACGCTTCTAAGGCGCTCTGCGATAAGAAAGCGATTTCTGGCGAAGATCGGTCAACGGCAAACCAAAGCGTTTTTTGGATGGACGAGGCTGGCGCGCCTCTTTTCAAAGACGCGTCATCGGACGCGTCTACCGTCAGCTTATAAGACCCAGCCAAAGTTGGAATAATCACGCTCAAGGTGCGCGCGGCGGCCGTTCCGGTCACCGAGTAGCCTGAGCTTAACGGAATATCGTTTAGGCTTAAAGCTATATCTCCGGCCGCTATACCGTCATCATCCATTAAGGTGGCGGAAATAGTCGTAAAATTAGCCATCTGATTAAGCGACAGGCCCAAGGCTTCCGTTGTCGCCGCGGGATCGACATTACCGAAAGTAAGAACGGGAATATCCGTCGTTTGGTCAATTTTTAGGCTTCGGGAGATAGTGGAGGATAAACCGGCGCCATCATAAGCCGTTACCGTCACCGGGACCTCCCCATTCGCGTCAACTTCGCCGTTGGTAAGATCGCCGTCCGTA
Source organism: uncultured Treponema sp. (assembly GCA_964546285.1). GTDB lineage: Bacteria > Spirochaetota > Spirochaetia > Treponematales > Breznakiellaceae > CAZJJK01. The sequence goes on from CAZJJK010000002.1 coordinate 108,284, forward strand.
AACAGCGCTGTATCCAGCTCTATGGTCCACGCGTATAGATCATCCGCCGGGTATTCCACCCCGCCTATAAGCATAGCGACCGAAGCTATGTTGTTAGAGTTATCCCGGGACGCGCCAAGAATTTCGATGATGCCATTCACGGTAGCGTATTCCAGATCCGAAGCGTCGGTTTTTAGATCCGGCGAAATAATCTGTAAAGCGGGCGGTTCCTCATCCACCTTATAACTGGCGACTACCGTTGATGTTTTTCCTGTAGTGTCGGTAGCTTCCAAGCGGATGGATACCGTGGCGGCGCCGTTTGAGGGAATGCTTACCTGACGGCTCCAATAAGCGTCTTCGGCCGTACCGCCAGATTCAATATATGCCTCACTAAGAGAAAAGCCATCTATCCCTATCATTACCGAGGCGACGCCATTTTCATCAATCACCCTCGCCCTTACGGTTACGGGCAACTCCGTCCGTATATAATCCAACGCGGGAGTGATGTCGTTAATTATTGGAACAGACCCATCGATAATGAATTTGATAGGATTGGATTCCGAAGCCACCCCGGTAATGTCATTAACGGATAAGATCATCTGATATAGACCATCGGGAATAACAAGACCGGAAGCCAAGCCTTCCTCTCTGAGAGGAAAATTCACGCTATACGCGGACTTATTTCTTGTCGCGTCAGCGATAAGCACCGGGAACGAAAAACCGCCCGTCATCAAGGGGGTACCGGTGCCGTCTAGGGGTAAGAAACTCGCCACTAACGAGTCTTTATCTATACCATCGTCATCCTCTACTTGGCCGATAACGCTGGCGCCAGCCCCAACTACGTTATTGGACAGAGCCAGCGAATCCGAGGGAACATTCACGGTGAATACCGGCTTATCGGTATTCATATCTATGACGAATAAAGCACGGTTGGTATGAACGGTTTCGGTGGGCGGATAACGTCGGACGGCCGCCAAATCAGCGGCTGTTAGCGTTGAACCGGCGGAGGTTACGGGCAGCGTTTTCCCAGGCTCATTCTGGTCCACGGGCCCTATATCTTCCTCAATCACCGTTTTCCCAAACAGGTCATTCATATCTTCGATATGGTATAAATAGCTATTGGTATTTCCGGCTTTATCGGTCGCGAATATCATATAGCTGTATTCGCCGTTTGATAGATTAAAATCCGCTGATTCTATAGGTATGGTCCAATTGATATTCTGAACAGGATTGGAGCGCCTTAATTCCGCGCCGTCGGCGTTATAGACGGCGACTAATACGGACTGTATGGGGAATGGGTCGTACACCGTACCGCGAAATATCACTCTAGTATTGAATTCATCGGTTTCAGAGGCTTGAGGCACTGAAACTAAAACCGTTGGCGCATGGTTATCAATATTTATATTGACGCGGGCGTTCGTTGTCTTACCGGCGGTATCGTGAGCTTTAGCCACAAAGACGCAGGAACCGTCAAGCACACGGGGATTATTAGAATCATCGATAGCGCTGTCTATATCAGCGGTCCAGGTATCGCCTGAAATAACGGCGGGGACAGACCTGACCACAGCGTCGTCAACCACTAAGTCAACGGATACGGACATAAGCCCAATATCGTCGGTGACTTTACCACTTACTTGGATCGCTCCGCCAAGATAGGCGTTATCCGTTGGGCTGCTTATGGATATAAGGGGTGGATCTAGATCGACTTTAGCGCCTAAACCGATGTTGAATAGATCGCAGGTAACCAAAGTCAGCGAAAGAAGGCCCATCGCTACCGGCACTAAAAGCCGCGCGGCGCGCTTCAACCTGGAAGTCCGTAAAAAAGAAAGAAACGATTTAAGCCTTGGCATAGTCACCGCCTTCCGACCGTGTTATGGCCGAATAGATTCGTATACCAACTTTTTAAGCGCTTCCGCCATCAAAACCAAAAAAGACGTAAAACTCTGTCGCTTAGATCAATCGACACGGAACCACAACTTATATTATATCCATTATAATATAA
>CAZJJK010000003.1:0-8144 GCA_964546285.1 uncultured Treponema sp.
CGGCAGGTGTGGCAGGGGGAGTACCAAAATCCGCCAGTGATCGATTTCAGGGCGGAGAAGCTGAAGGAGAAGGGACAACCTGGATCGGGCTGGTTCGCTAGGCATCTAGCGGTTTAGGCTTCATTGTCAGGCTTCAACAGAATTGGCAGCAGTTAGTATGGCTTACATAGTCAATAAAAACGTCAAGGTCGGCTCTTGATCAATCTGTATATTTATGCAATAATGTATCAGTATTTTCGATATTCTTCCAATCGGAGCTAGGCATGTTACAACTCCGTGGGGCTTATACCGCCCTCATCACCCCCATGACCGATACGGCTGAAGTCGATTACGACGGATTTCGCCGTTTGGTCCAACAGCAACTTCATTCCGGTATAGCCGGCCTGGTGCCGCTCGGAACCACCGGCGAAACGCCGACTCTGGAGCGTGACGAGCAGGATAAACTTATTGGTATCGCGGTGGAAGAAAGCGCGGGTAAGTTGCCGGTAATAGTCGGCGCCGGGTCCAATTCTACTCGTCATACCATAGCTAACGCGAAACGCGCGAAAGAGCTTGGCGCTGACGCCGTATTGGTGGTGACGCCCTATTACAATAAACCGACAAATGAGGGAATTTATCGGCATTTCGCGGCCCTCGCGGACGCCTGCGATATACCTGTGCTTGTATATAACATTATGTCGCGCACGAGTAAAAATATCGATGTGGCCACAATGAAGCGCTTATCATCCATCCCAAACGTGATAGGCGTTAAAGAATCGTCTGGCGACATGGGACAAGTTGGCGATATTATTCATCAAGTCGCCGCCGCCCGCCGCTCTGAGGGCCGGCAATTCTCCGTACTGTCCGGCGATGACGCTTTCGCCCTATCGCTTATCGCTATGGGCGGGGACGGGCTTGTGTCCGTCGCGGCTAATATCGTGCCTGAGCGGGTAGCCGCCTTAGTCTCCGCCTGTCTGCGTGGAGATTTTGATGCCGCGAGAAAATCCCATTATGAATTGTTGCCCCTGTTTAAGGGAGAATTTTTAGAAACCAATCCTATCCCGATAAAACGCGCTATGGCTTGGGCTGGTCTGCCCTCCGGTCCCTGTCGCCTACCGCTTTGTTCTCTGGCGCCTGAATACGAGCCGATGCTCCGATCCGCCTTAAGCGCCGCAGCCATAAAAACGAAAACCGACTGACCGCATAGGTCAGTCATGCCGACCGCGGTCGGCGCCCTTCCCTAATACATCCGCGAAGGCTTCGCTTTACACGGCGATGGCGTTTTGAGCGTAGCGGACGCTTTTCGCGGTTTAACCCTGGTTCATAAATAGGTATGATCAGACGTAAACGATGAACTTATAGAAAAGGATAAAGGAAGCTGAGATGAAGGAATCTGAAATGAGGAAGCTTTCGGTCGGAGTGCTTGGCGCGACGGGTATGGTCGGTCAACAGTATATCGCTTTGCTAAAGGACCACCCTTGGTTCCAGGTGACGTATGTCGCCGCTTCGCCGCGCAACGCGGGTAAACGCTACGCGGACGCCGTTTCCGCTCGCTGGCAACTGGCAAAAACGTATGGTCCCTCGGTTGGCGATCTGATTTTAGGTGACGCTAACGATGTGGACGCCGCTCGGCGTGAAGCGGCTCAAGGCCGCTGTGATTTCGTTTTTTCAGCTTTAGATATGGGAAAAGATGAAATACGTTCTCTAGAGGAAGCGTACGCGGCCGCGAATATTCCTGTCGTATCTAACGCCTCCGCTCATCGCGGTACGCCTGATGTGCCAATGCTTATTCCGGAAATCAATCACGCACACGCCGATATCATTCCTCTTCAACGCGAAAACCGCGGCTGGGACAGAGGTTTTATTACCGTAAAGCCCAACTGTTCCATTCAAAGCTATATGACGCCCATCTACGCTTTAATAAATGCCGGTTATGAGGTTCGTCGTCTTTTTGTCAGCACGATGCAGGCTGTTTCAGGCGCTGGCTATCCTGGCGTACCCAGTTTGGATATGGTGGACAATATAGTTCCCTTCATTGGCGGCGAGGAAGAAAAGTCTGAATTAGAGCCGCTCAAGATATTGGGGAAGATCGATGGGGCGTATATACGAGACGCGGAGGCGCCTTTAGTGACGGCTCATTGCAATCGGGTCCCCGTAACTGACGGACATACGGCGTGCGTCAGCTTGGAATTCGGTGAGAAAAAACCGTCTCTGGAAGAGGTTCGGGAACTGTGGGAGGCTTTCCGCTCTCTCCCTCAGGAACTTGCCCTGCCTTCGGCGCCGGAGCGGCCAATTATCTACCGTGAAGAAGCGGATAGGCCCCAGCCGCGCAAAGACCGCGACGCTGATAAAAGCATGGCTGTCAGTGTGGGCCGGCTCCGGCCCTGCAATATCTTTGACCTGCGTTTTGTCGGTTTGTCCCATAACACCATTAGGGGAGCGGCGGGCGGCGGCGTACTTAACGCGGAACTTATGAAGGCTAAGGGGTATTTATGAACGATAAGACCTTTCCGTTGACTTTGGATCGCGTTCAGGAGTTGGCCGGTCGTTTCCCTACACCGTTTTACCTCTATGATGAGGCAGGTATCCGTGATAATGCCCGCCGTTTGCGCGCCGCTTTTTCCCTTTTTCCTCACTTTGTGGAGCACTTCGCCGTTAAGGCTCTGCCCAACCCCTTTATACTGAAAATATTGGCGGATGAGGGTTTTGGCGCCGACTGCGCTAGCCTGCCGGAATTGTTGCTAGCTGAAAGTGCTGGCATGACTGGCGAAAAAATGATGCTTACTTCCAATGAAACGCCGGCGCGGGAATACGTCTTAGCCCGCCAAAAGGGCGCTATTATCAATTTGGACGATTTTAGCCATATCGATTTCTTGGAAAGCGCCGCCGGTATTCCCGAGCTTATTTCTTGCCGCTATAATCCCGGCCCCCTTAAGGAGGGTAACGCCATTATCGGCAAACCGGAGGAAGCGAAATACGGCTTTACCCGCGATCAAATTATAGAGGGGTACAAACAGCTTCGATCCAAGGGCGCGACGCGTTTCGGCCTTCACGCCATGGTCGCTTCAAATGAGCTTAACGCCGATTACCATGTTGAAACGGCGCGACTTTTATTTGAGTTGGCCGTGGAGATTAAGGAAAAAACCGGTATCCGTATGGAATTCGTCAATATAGGAGGTGGCGCGGGCATCCCCTACAGACCTGAACAGACTGCCCTTGACTACCACTATATGGCGAGCGCCATGAAGGCGGCGTATGATAAAATAATTGTCCCGGCGGGTCTTGATCCGCTTGGTCTCCGTCTGGAGTGGGCTAGGGCGATTACCGGACCCTATGGCTACTTGGTGGCCAAGGCTATTCATACTAAGAGTATTTATCGGGAATATATCGGTTTAGATGCTAGTATGGCGGATTTGATGAGACCCGGTATGTATAGCGCTTATCATCACATCAGCGTTCTGGGCAAGGAAGGCCAGCCGCATGACCATGTGTATGATATAGTTGGCGGCCTTTGCGAAAATAATGATAAATTCGCCGTTCAGCGCAGTCTGCCTGAGATACGCGTCGGTGATTATCTGCTTATTCATGATGTCGGCGCTCATGGCCGATCTATGGGCTTCAATTATAACGGCAAACTACGCTGCGGTGAATTGCTGTTACGAAATGACGGATCCGTGGTTCATATACGCCGCGCGGAAACCGTGGACGATTATTTCGCGACCTTGAATTTCGATGATTTAGCTCGTTTCCAAGTTGCCGCGCCTAAGGGGAGAATTGAATGATCAAACGAAATCCATGCTTGGCCCGCATAAAAGCCGGCTACTTATTCCCTGAAATTGGCCGCCGACGCCGCGAGTTTCAAGCGGCCCATCCAGAGGCGAAGCTTATCAGTTTGGGCATAGGCAATACCACGGAACCGTTGACAAGGCATATAGCGTCTGGCCTTACGGAAGGCGCGAAACGCTTAGCCACGGAGGAAGGCTATACTGGTTACGCCGATGATTCCTGCGGGCTTCCGGAACTCCGTCAGCGTATCGCTTCCGTTCTTTATGAAGGACGCGTCGCCCCCGATGAGGTCTTTGTATCGGACGGCGCTAAATGCGATATCGGTCGGCTCCAAACTTTATTTGGAAGCCAGGCGGATGTTGCCGTTCAGGATCCCTCCTATCCTGTGTATGTAGACGGGTCGGTTATTTCGGGTTCGGCTGGCGCTTGGAACGGCCGCGGCTATGATGGTATACGGTACTTACCCTGTATCGCCGCCAACGGGTATTTCCCGGATTTGGAAGCGCTTCCAACAGACGGCCTTGTCTATTTCTGTTCGCCGAATAATCCGACCGGAGCCGTGGCCAGCCGCCCCCAACTAGAGGCCTTGGTCGCCGCCGCTCTACGGAAAGGCTGTATCATCATATTTGACGCCGCCTACGCGGAATATATCCGTGAAGAAGGTCTGCCAAAATCGATTTTTGAGATTGAAGGCGCCAGGCGTTGCGCTATTGAAGTAAAGTCTTTTTCCAAACCGATCGGTTTCACCGGCGTTCGGCTGGGCTGGACGGTCGTGCCGAAAGAACTGGAATTCGCTGACGGTGTTTCTGTCCGGAGCGCTTGGGAGCGGCTGCTCAACACAATTTTCAACGGCGCGTCTAATATAGCTCAGGCCGGCGGACTGGCCGCCTTGGAAAGGGAGGGCTTGGCGGAAATGCGGCGCTTGACGGACTTCTACCTGAAAAACGCCGCGCTTATTCGTGAAGCGTTAAACGCCGCGGGAGTGGAAACGGAGGGCGGCGTTAACGCCCCTTATATCTGGGCACGTTTCCCTGGCCGGGACAGCTGGGATGTTTTTGCCGAAATCTTGGAAAAATGTTGGGTAATCAGTACCCCGGGGGTCGGTTTCGGTCCCGCCGGCGAAGGCTGTATACGTTTTTCAGCGTTTGGTCATCGGGCCGATGTGGAAGAAGCGTGTAAGCGCTTAAAGGCGTGGGGCACCTTGTCTTAAGGCGGGGCCGTCTTAAGAGCCTTGTTTATTTCTTTGGGATAGTAATTGTCGCGCCGACCGTTAACTCAAATAAAAAGGCGGAAGCGGCCGGACCGGCTATCCCTCCCACGCCCCATGCTGAGGGCGTCGCTTCCATGGCGATATCCATTTTAAATAGCTGGTTTAGCAAAATAGTTAAGCCGCCTCCCAATATAATAGAATCCAACTGGTCTTCGGCGTTTTCGGCGGAGCTCGCGCCTTGGTATGAACGGCGCAAGCTGTCATAACCGGCGTTTAGATGTACCGTGTAAGGTATATTCTTTTTAAAAATATCTATCACTAGCTCGTATCTTGTCCGCCTATCCACGATTAGTTTTTCCTGCGAAAGCCGATGAGCGAACATATCGTTAGCTAAACGGACAGAAAGGAGTATATTAGGCAGCCAAAAACCGGCGCTTAGCTCGCTACTTTGTTGGATATAATCGCCGTTTATCGACGCGCCAGCGCCTATCGTGGAGTCCGAGCGGAAGGAGCCGTAGAGTATTCCCGCCACTTCCAAACGCGCGCTGATAGACAGGCCGGCGCTTAAGGGCAGATCCGCGGTGTTAAAAGGGCCGAAAAAAGGACCGGCGCTAAGGCGGACAAAACCCAAATCATAGTTCACCAAGGCGCGGACTAAATTCCTTAGCAGGGGATCTCGCTCAAGCTCAAGCGAAAAAGCGAGGCTGTCATCAATCCGTTCCGATATCTGAATAGAAGCCGCCCAATACGGATTTGGGCTAAAAAGCGCTGAGCCAAGGCTTGTTTCGCGTGTGCTGTCAAAGGCAAGATTCCCATAACTGGCTAGGTTCTGTATTTCCAGAGCGTTGACGGCCGCGGCTAGCGAAATAGCGGCGGCTAGGGAAAAAAATCGTCTCACGCCGCGCGGTATAGTCCAGGGCATGCTAATACGCCGTCCTTATTCCAATATAGGTTTGGATCATTTCTAAGGGATCGCTTAAGGGTAGGGGGCTAATCATAAGCTTAAAGTCCCAGCGAACGCCTTCGGTAACTAAACCGAAAAACGGCGAAACCCTAAATTTAAAAGAATCGTTTCCCATTGTCGGCTTACGTACGCCGATGGTGCTTTCCACGCCACCCTCTATATTGTTTTCCCGTAAATCCCCAAGCAAGACCTTGAAATTAATATCGATGGCGCCGCTTACTCCTGTATCCTTTAATAGATAATAGCGAGGCAGATAAAACACGCTTAGGACGATAGAGGCAAACCCTAGGTCAATTCTAGGCTCAATCAAGAAATATTGGTTATCCAAACCAAAACTTGACGCTGGGTCCCAATAGGTGATACCCGCTTGCCCCATAAATTCAACGCCATTTCCCAAAGGAGCGTAGAAAAGCAGCCCAGCTCTATACACGCCAAAACTGCTGTAGGGTAGGGTCGCTCCCGCGAAAAGTTCGGCTTTAAAGCTGTTGTGGTTTACCAGTAAACGGACATCGCCGGAATAGAGCCCCCGTTTTATATCAACGCCAGTTTCCGAGGGGACAGACGCGTCTTGATATAGGTACATAATGGGTACAAGCGTTTCGGCGCCAACATAGGTAAAGGCGAAACCGGTCCCTGAAACGGCATGAATGCCGTCAAATTGGACGGTAGGATCGCCGCTGACTCCCTGTGGGTAATACGCGTAGCCCCTGAAGCCTGTCGCCGGAGAGGCTATGCCAAAGCGTTGAATAAAATCTTCTCCGGAGCAAAAAACCGCCGCGGTCCCGACAAAATAATCTACCTCAAGCGGCCAATCAAAGGGCTGACGGACGGAAATCTTGGCTAAATCAAAGCTTAACGAAGTTAACTTGTTTAAACGATCCACTAATTCGTTATACGCCGCCTTATCAAGCGCGTCGCTGTCCCCAAGCGGACTCGGTGGGTTCATGGCGTAGGCTAAGGCTTTTTCCACATCGCCGGACGCGAAGGCGAAACGAAGCGTCCCGCCAAATTTATACCCGCCTTTAACCGATAATTCGGCTCCCGTGATGGATGAGAGAATAAATTTATCGCCTTGGAAGGAGCCGATAGTGGCTATCTCAAGTTCGGACACCGTAAGCTCCGCGGCTGGCATGGAAATGGCAACCACCGTGGACAAAACACATAAAGCCCGAGCGAATCTAAACATCGATTTGCTCCTTGTTTTCAATTGTATCGTAAGTAAGGGGCGATTACAAAAAGGGACCCATGAAAAATGGGTTTATCGGAACAAAGTCTATTTTCGGGAACTTCACCCGTTCAGTATCGGCCCTTAGCCTCGATCGCTTAAAGAAAGAGGCGCGTAGAAACCCAATAATGATTCAGTTTGACGAATTACGGCCCTTTCTCTTGACGGAAGGCGTTTTGTGTATAAACATTATCAACGTTATGAGCGATTATTTGGACCCCAACAACGAAGAACTTCTTAAGGACTTTTTCAGCGAAGCTCAAGCTCAGGTAGACAGTCTTGAGCGGAATATCCTTGTGCTGGAAAACGAAAGCGCTAATCGAGAGGCGGTGGATGAGATCTTTCGGGCCGCCCACACCCTTAAAGGGGGCGCCGCTACCGTTGAGATGTCTGAACTCGCGGAATTTACTCATATTGTGGAAGATGTGTTGGACGCTATACGTTCCGATGTCGTGAAGGTAGATGAAAATATCGTCGACGCGCTTCTGGCGGCTATAGATACTATAAAAGCGATGCTTTTGGAGCGCATGAACGGGGGCGTTTATCGCGAGGATTATAGTTCCTTAGAGGATACTCTGCGAGCGCTTCTACCGAACGCCGGCCCTAAAAAGCGTCAAACAAAAAGCTCCGCTAAAAAACCAGTTCAGAAGGCTGAACTTCAGGGCGATGCGGCCTTAACCGAGTACGAATTATTGGAACTGAGGGAGGCGGCTGAAGCTGACTCCATGATCTATAAAGTATCCGTGAAATTTAATGAAGATAATTTAATGAATACGGTCGGCGGTATCCAGGTGTACGCCGCGCTGAAAGAAGCCGGTTCTATATTAAAAACCGTTCCGGATTTTGAAAAGCTGTATGAGGATAATTTTTATCCCATCGTTGATTACTATCTAGCCTCAAATAAATCCGAAGACGCCCTTCAGCGTTTTATCGCTATTCCTGATGTTACTCTTGGCGCGGATATTAAAGTGGTCGCTCCC
>CAZJJK010000003.1:8244-16193 GCA_964546285.1 uncultured Treponema sp.
GGACGAAGCCGATATAAACAAAAAAGACGCGGAAGCTAAACGCGCCGGCCGCGACGCGGGGGCCATCCTACGGGTAGATTCCAAACGTATCGACAATCTCCTGAATCTTGTTTCGGAAACGGTCATAACTAAGGCTACCTTCAATCAAATCTCCAATCAATTTGGGGAATTGATGACTACTCTTCAGGCTTCCGAAAGCTCTTATCGGGAAAAGGTGAAAGATCTTTTTGATTCCTTGCCTGAGTATTTAGAAAATATCAGAGAAGGGCGGTCTATCAAGGAAATCAAAAAGGAAATCAATGAACGGTACGGCGATCTTTTTTCCTTGTTTGACAGTTTTGAAACCGCTCTCAAAACCAATGTGGGGAAATTTCGCTCCACGGCTCAGAATCTAGGACGGATTACCGGAGAGCTTCAAGAAGGGGTAATGCGGATTCGCATGGTTCCGATTAGTCAAATTTTTAGTCGTTTCCCGCGCTTAGTGCGTGATTTATCCAAAAGTCTTAATAAAAAGATTAATTTGCTTATAGAAGGCGAGGATACGGAACTGGATAAATCGGTAATAGAAGATCTACTTGATCCTATTATGCACTCGGTCCGTAATTCTATAGATCATGGCATAGAAAAACCGGAGCTTAGGCTGGAAGCTGGCAAGAGCGAAACGGGTGAGGTCCTCTTAAAGGCCGGTAATGAAGGCAATATGATCATTATCGAGATAGCGGACGATGGCAAGGGTATTGATGTGGAATCTGTTCGTGCGCGCGCGGTGGAACGCGGGCTTATCCATCCGAATAAATTCTTGACCGATATTGAAGCCTACAATCTTATATTTGAGCCGGGTTTTTCCACTTCTCAAACCATATCGAACATTTCTGGCCGAGGGGTTGGCCTTGATGTGGTACGGCGTCAGATAGAAAAGCTGAACGGGACCGTTTCCGTGTCTTCCGAACCAGGTAAAGGAACGAAATTCACCATTAAGCTGCCGCTTACCTTAGCGATTATTCAGGGCCTGTTAGTAAGGGTTGGAAAAGAGGTATATTCCATACCGATAACCTCGGTTATTGAAAGCCATCGAATTAAGCCGACGGATATAAAGATGATTGATAATTACGAGGTGTTTAATATTCGTAATGATGTCATCTCATTGTTGCGTCTAAATAGGTTATTTGGCATTAAGACCGCCGAACATAGCGAATTCCATTTTGTCGTTATCGTGGGAACGGCGGAAAAGAAGGTCGGCTTGATGGTGGATAGCCTTATCGGTGAGGAAGATGTGGTTATTAAGCCCTTGCGCGACCAGTTTACCAACTCGCCGGGCATAGCGGGAGCCTCCATCCTAGGCGACGGATCGGTTTCATTGATTATCGATGTCAGTCAGCTTTTGGATTTAGGGCTTAGGAAAGAACTTGAGGAACGCCGCCGCCGCGAGGCGACGATACGGTAGCGGGGACTACATGGAAACCAATTTGACAATGCCTGTCGTTGACGCTCCTGAGAAAAAGGAACGCGGCGAGGCGATCGATTTTAAAATGGTAACTTTTTCTTTGGCTGGCAAGGATTACGGCATCGATATCATGAATGTGAAGGAAATCGCCAAGGCGTCCAAATTTACCTATGTGCCAAACGCGGCCGGATATTTGCGCGGCGTGTATAATCTGCGCGGCGATATTATTCCGGTGATCGATCTCCGGGTTTTCTTCCATTTGCCGGCGGAACGTAAGTCTGAGGACTCGTTGGAAAGTATGCTGATCCTTCGTGTCGGGGAACAGGTCTTTGGCGTGATCGTTGATAATATCGATAAGGTCGTCGGTATTTCATCCTCCGTCATACAGCCACCCCATCCAATTTTTGGCGATATTAATATTAAGTATATTCGCGGCGTTGTGGAGAACTTGGGCAATCTATATATCATATTGGATATAGATAGGATATTTGCCGTCAAAGCCGAAACAAAAAAGCGGGTTATTATGGACAGCGGGGCCGATACGGTCCAGCTTGAAGTTGTTGAGCGGGAGAGCCCAAAAGAAGAAATACGCGGCGGAGAAACCGATAAGGATTTTATAAATGAAACCCTAGCGGCTTTCCAGAATTTTCATGTAAGCGCTATCAATTATTCATGGGCGGAGAACCGCTTTGAGCAATGGAAAAAAGAGCGCAAGGGGCAAACTCTTCAAATAAGAGACGCCGAAACCGCGGCTGATTATCTTAAGGATTTTTATTCTCCCTATACCTCGGAATTGTGGTCGCAGGATTATGCCAACGCGGTGTATGCCGCTCTGCCGGATGTACCTTCCAAGACTATTCAGGTTTGGAATCCTGGTTGTGGTAAGGGGCATGAAACCTTTTCCTTCGCTGTTGTGTTGCGAAAGCGCTATCCAAACGCCAGAATAAAGATCTGGGCGAATGACGGCGATCTATTATCAATTTCGACGGCCCCCAACATGGTTTTTGAATTTGAAAGCGTCAGCGAGTTTTATCGCGATTTTATGGTGAAGGGCCGCAATGGATACGCTTTCAACCAGCTTATAAAAGATTCTATCATGTTTGAGTATCATGATATTCTCAATATCAATCCCTTCAGCGAGTTGGATTTTATTTTAGCCCGCGATTTATTATCTTTCTTGAAGCCTGACGATCAAACGGCCGTTTTTGGCGATTTTGTTGAAAAGCTCAAAAGTTATGGCGTCGTATTCTTAGGGCGAAACGAACGGCCGCCTAACGAGGCCGATTGGAAAGCCCTAGCCGCCGATCCCGTGTCGGCCTATATCCGCGCTGAATAAGCCGTGTCTAAAAAAGCGCGGTTATCGATTGCCTAAAGGAGCAACGGATGAGAGTTGAATACATCAATCCCTTTGTGGAAGCCGCTTTTAACGTCTTAAAAGAAGTTCTCAATGCCGATATCCGCCGGGGTGACTTATATTTGCGTTCCAATACCATGCCGGTGCTCGGTGTTGCCGCCCTGGTCGGTTTAGCTGGAGATGTGGAAGGAAGAGTTTTGTTCGATATGTCCAAAGAAACCGCTTTATCGGTCGCCTGCGCCATGAATGGTGAGCAGTTGCCGGGTTTTGATGAACTGGCTAAGGCTACTATTACCGAATTAGCCAATATGATTACCGCGCAAGCGGTTACTAAACTTCATGATTTAGGTTTTAGATTTGACCTTACGCCTCCGGCTTTATTTACCGGCGATAATATGGAGGTGTCAGATCATGAAGTGGAGGCTTTAATTGTGCCAATGGAAGTACCTCAAGGAAAGATCGAGATTAATGTCGCTGTTCGGGAACGGGTATAGGACGGTTGTCAATGAAAACCAAACAGGATTTTCCATCCATAAATGAACGCGACCCTGAAGGGATGAAACCCGACGGTTCCGCTTATAAGGTGCTAGTGGTGGACGATTCCATGTTCGTCGCCAAACAGATTGGTCAAATCCTAACCTCTGAAAGCTATGATGTGGTAGCCACCGCGATGGACGGCGAGCAGGGCTTGGAGAAGTATAAAGAGCTGTATCCCAACGTTGACTTGGTTACTATGGATATAACCATGCCTAAGATGGATGGCATCAGCGCGTTGGAAGCTATTATGGCGTTTGACAGAGACGCCAAAGTGGTAATGATCAGCGCCCTGGGCAAGCAGGATTTGGTGAAAAAAGCGCTTTTGCTTGGCGCCCGTAATTATATAGTTAAGCCGCTTGATCGAAAGAAGGTGTTGGAACGGATTCATCAGGTCTTGACGAAATAAAGCCGCGCGGCTATAAAGAATAGCCGCGCCTTAGGCGCGGGTTTCGGGCGGTTAGCTCAGTTGGTTAGAGCACCAGTATGACACGCTGGGGGTCACAAGTTCGATTCTTGTATCGCCCATTAAAAATATCCGATTAGTCTCGATCCGCGAAAACGCGATGCCTAAAAATGAGTAATTGTAGGCATCGGGTTTCTTAAGCGAAAGAGTAAGTTTTGAAATTAGTCAGCGTTCCAATGAAAACTCAAAACTAGCTTATCTGGCGCACTACGCGCGCCAGATAAAGGGAAAAACGCGATTACTGGCTCGCGTTAGAATTCTTCAAAGTCTGAATCCTCCGTTTGTTTACTTACCACAAGTTCCACCGGAATGATACGTCTTTCCTTTTTGGGCGTCTTGGACGTCGGCGCGGAATCCGACGCGTTAACCAAGGCTGTCACCTCTTTCTTTTTGGCTAAGTCTGCCCTTAGCGGCTGGTTGGCGTTGGCTGGCTTTTTTGACGCGTTGCTTGCCTTATCCCGCGCCGTATCCTCCGTTTTTTCCTGGCCGCCAAGTTTGAAATAAGCGATGGTGGATTTAAGGTCGCTTGATTCTCCTGACAATTCCTCCGCCATCCCAGCCATTTCCTCACTGGCGCTGGCGTTCTGTTGAATAACCGTGTCCAGTTGTGTCATAGCTTTTTGAATCTGTTCTATCCCCAAGCTTTGTTCTTGCGAGGCCGACGCTATTTCCTGCACCAATTCGGCTGTCTTTTTGATATCCGGCACAATCGCCCCTATAACGCCGCTCGCGTCGCTTGCCGCCGTCATCGTCATTCGGGATAACTCAGTAATTTCGGAAGCGGCCTTCGCCGACCTTTCCGCGAGCTTCCTCACCTCCGAGGCAACAACGGCAAAACCCTTGCCTGACTCGCCAGCGCGGGCGGCCTCTATAGCGGCGTTTAGCGCCAGCAGGTTCGTTTGGCTGGCGATGTTTTCTATTATCGATATTTTTTCAACGATTTGTTTCATCGCGTCCACGGATTTGGTGACCGCCGTATTGCCGCGCTCGGCGTCCTCCGCCGCTTTTATCGCCATGCCTCCCGTGGTATGAGCGTTATCGGCGTTCTGCTTTATCGTGGAACTCATTTGTTCAACGGAAGCTGATATCTCTTCCGCGCTTGCCGCTTGTTCGGTGGAACCCTGGCTAAGCTGCTGAGCCATAGAACTGATGGATTCGCTTCCGGAGGAAACTTTGGCGGTGACAGTTTGGGCGTTTGTAGCGACGGTCCCTAAGCGCGCTATCATGGTTTCTATAGCTCTGGAAAGATCGCCTATCTCGTCGCCTCGGGATAGAAGCTTTTTTTCCACGCGTACGCTAAGGTCGCCCTCGGCAAGGAGCAGGGTATACGCGGTTGTCGCACTGAGAGGCTTGCTGATGGATCGAGAAAATAAAAAGAGGGATATAAACGCGAGTATTAGAGATATAGTCATGGTGAGGAAAACTATCATTTTTAAATAGTTAGCGGCCTCCAAAAACTCGGTTTCGGACATAACCGCCGCGACTATCCATCCGTTAGCGGGTACAGGGAAATAGCCGCATCCGTAAGCCGTCCCTTCATGGATGAAGGCCGTCCCGCCTGGTTCGCCCGTCAATATGCCCCGCGCCAGATCTTCCCAGCCCGGCATATCCTTGACGTTTTTAGCTAACATTATCTTTTCATCAGGATGGAATACGATGAGTCCCGTTTTGTCCACTACCATGAAGTAACCGGAATCGCCCATTTGGTACTGAGCCAGCTCGCTGAGATTGTTGATAGGATTGATATAGACGCCGCATACGCCTATGATTTTTCCGTAGTCGTCCGTCACGGGAGAGCTTATTCCGGCGTTGGGTGGATTTTTACCATCAATAATAACTTGACCTATGGTCGCTTCGCCGACGATCGCTGTCTTGTAAAAAGCCATATCCGAAACATTTAAGCCGACTATTTCAGGTAGGGAGCAGCTAACGACCCTCCCTGAAGCGTCTATTATGGAGATCGCGTCAAATAGGGAAGCTAGGTCCGGTTTTGTATTGATAGCCTGGAGTTTCGCGTTTAATTCTCTTGTATCCCTTTCCGTTATTTGCCCTTTATTCGCTTTTTCAAGAAAATTTGTAATGTCAGCGTCAACCGACAATCCAATAACAAAACGCTTATCGCTTTGTAGCCGAAGTTCAGTGTAATTCGCCATGCTGCGGGCCATATTATCCACGTTTTCCGTGGCAAGCCGCGTCATGCCGCTGGTGGAGTTTAAGGAAGTGATAATGCCGATTATATTCATTGGAACGATAAAAATGGCCATGCCGATACCGAGAATCTGACCTCCAATCCTGATACGCATGAAAACCTCCCTATTTCTCTGTCATGAGTCCTGGTGAAAACGTGAAAAACAACGTTGGGCGCGGGGGAATTTAGTCGTGAATGATGGGGCCCCTTAAAGAAGCGGGGATTTAACTCTCCGCCTTAGTTATTTTTGAGGAGCCTTTCCCGCAAGGCAAGATATAATTTAGTATATGGTTACTTTTTTCGCTGTCAATGATGGGTATATTCATAAAGCTGTTAGTTTGCGCTAAGGCGAAGGAACTAAGCGGATTTTTATCTTTGTTCTATAATTACACTACACGTGGGGGTCTCTTGTACTGTTGCCAATTTTGTTGTGAAAGGTCCCGATTTTTTTTATTCATATTTTTATCGGTGCTTGGTCTACAACCAAGAGCCCAAAACGACAAGATAAAATAGCCGCTTCAGGGAAACCATTCGCCTTCTCTCGTTTGATCATTGATATCGCTGGAATCTACTATAGTTGTGACTGTGAAATTAGCCTTGCATAAGTAAGGAAATTAAGCATCTTTACACTGAGGCTGAGCGTAAAGATTACTAACTGCTGCCAATTTTGTTGCAACCTAGTGCCGTTTATTTATATAAAAAGGAATACGGTTTTAATATAGGCGCACGCTATCCTTTGGTACCGACTTATAATTGCCTGGCAGCTTAGCATTAAGCCACATTTGTTCTTCCAGTACTCTGTATCAACATAAACATGTGGCAAACCAATCCTGCTGGACGTTAGGTTCTACAGTTTAATTAGGGGACTAAAAAGGCTTAGCTAGAGCCGGTTCTGCCTATAGATCTGTAAATGGAATTTTATAAACCCATGTCGGATATGAAAAAACGCTTATTAATTTTTTCAACAGAATTGGCAGCAGTATATAAAGAATAACGTCTTCTCGCGCCTATTATAAAGCCTTAGGAGCTCAAGAAACCCGACAGTCCTATGGTCATCGCGAATGTTGCGCTTATTCCGAGAGGTGTTTACTATCGCTTGAAGCTCCGTTCGCTTTTCCCTCGGACCCCCATTACCCCCTATCGCGTCGTTTGATAAAGGGGGCGGTGTGGCGGGTGTGGCGCGCGTCGAGAATTGTAAGTGTAGTAAAAAAATAGTACCTAATGAAGCTTCTTGGACTATATTCGCTTTTCTTCCATTATGTGGTCGCTAATCCATAACTCTTTGTAAATAATATAGTAAGTATAAATAAGTTCATATCGCGGTTCCGTGTTATCGTACACGCCGCTAAGTCCTAAGAGATTTTGAAGCGATTGCGTGTTTTTTCACTTGACGGCTGACACTATATTATTTACCATGAGTCAGTTTTGCATTCATTGCAATAAGGAGGGATCTGTATGAAACGAAAATTGGGTATCGTTATCGGTCTTCTTTTGGTCTGCTGCGTAGGCCTGCCTCTGTTCGCCGAAGGTGGACAGCAAGCCGCCGCTCCCGCGGCCAAAAAGGTGATTAACCTCTGGAGCTTCACTGACGAAGTGCCGAAGATGCTCGAGAAGTACAAAGAACTGAATCCTAGTTTTGATTATGAAATCAAAACCACCATTATCGCCACCACTGATGGCGCCTATCAGCCCGCTATTGACATGGCTCTGATGGGTGGCGGCGACGGCGCTCCTGATATGTACTGTGCCGAATCAGCGTTCGTGCTCAAATACACCCAGGGCGACGCTTCCCAGTACGCCGCGTCCTATAAGGACCTTGGTATTGATGTCGACAAGCTGCTCAAGCAGGCTGACATCGCCCAGTACACGGTAGATATCGGCACCAACAAGGCCGGTGAGCTCGTCGGTCTCGGCTATCAGGCCACCGGCGGCGCGTTCATCTATCGCCGCTCCATCGCCAAAG
>CAZJJK010000003.1:16203-86645 GCA_964546285.1 uncultured Treponema sp.
ACGTGTGGGGCACCGATGATCCGGCCGTCATCAAGACGAAAGTCGGCCCGGGCTGGGACAAGTTCTTTGAAGCCGCCGCGGCTCTCAAAGCCAAGGGTTACGGCATCGTATCCGGCGACGGCGACGTATGGCACGCTGTTGAAGGCGCTTCCCCGAAGCCGTGGGTCGTTGACGGCAAGCTCTATCTTGATCCGTCCCGCGAGGCTTTCTTGGAAATCGCCAAGAAACTCAAAGACAACGGCTACCACAATGACACCCAGGACTGGACCGACGCTTGGTTCGCCGACATGAAAGACGCCGGCCCCAAGAAGGTCTTCGGTTATTTTGGTCCCGCGTGGCTGATCAACTACGTTATGGCTGGCAACTCCGGCGGCACCAAGCCCGGCGAAGGCACCTATGGCGACTGGGCCGTTTGCGAACCCCCCGTCGGCTTCTTCTGGGGCGGCACCTGGGTTCTCGCCAACAAGAACAGCCCTGTTAAAGAAGCGGTTGGCGACATCATCGAATGGATCACCTTGGACAGCTCTGAAACCGGTCTCCAGTACTACTGGGCGAACGGCACCTTGAACGGCCCCGGCGGCACCAAAGACACCGTCGCTTCCGGCACCGTCATGAAGAAGTCCAATGGCACGCTGCCCTTCCTTGGCGGACAGAACATGTTTGACGCGTTCGTTCCCGCCGGCGCTTTCGCGACTGGCCGCAACAAGCACCAGTACGACGAAAACATCAACAGCACCTGGCGCGGCCAGGTCCGTGAATACACCGCTGGCAACAAATCACGCGAAGCGGCTATTGCGGACTTCAAGCAGCAGGTTAAGGATGCTCTCGACCTTCCCTATTAAATAATCTGATGTACTAATGACGCGGGCGCTGGTCGCCCGCGTCCTTTTTAAGCTCCGAAAATGAAATGTTAAAGGTTCGTCGATCGAAGATCAGCGCTAATGATCGTGAGCCGGAATCAGTGGGGCAATTTCCCGGCAAATATCATGCCTCACTTTCTCGGTCATTTGGCCTTACGGGGATGGACAAATCTGTATAGTAATGGGTATTTTTTAAGCTTCGTTTGACTGGAGGTAAGCGCTTATGCAGCGTCAAGGCGTAAGCTACGCGAAATACGGATATATTTTTTCCATACCGTTCGTATTGGCCTTTTTAGTATTCCAACTTTATCCTTTGTTTTTTTCCGTCGTTATCGCTTTTACCGATTTACGCGGAATAGGTAGAACAACGTTTAATTTTCTTGAGAATCCGTTTGATAATTTTAAAACGATTATAACCATGGCATCGTTTAGTAAGTCACTAACTAACACCGCGATGATATGGATTATGAATTTTATTCCACAGCTGTTTATGGCTTTATTGTTAACAGCGTGGTTCACGAACAGAAATTTTAAAGTAAAGGGACAAGGCCTTTTTAAAGTCCTTATTTATATGCCCAACATTATTACAGCGGGGTCAATCGCCGTTCTGTTTAATTCATTATTTGGTTATCCAAAAGGTCCCGTTAACGATTTGCTTATGTCGTTAGGTTTAGCGGAGGGGCCTTTAAACTTTTCGCTGATGAAGTGGAACGCCAGGATTGTAGTCGCCTTTGTCCAGTTCTGGATGTGGTACGGCAATACGATGATTATCTTGATAGCGGGAGTTTTAGGTATAAGTCCGACCTTATTTGAGGCGGCGGAGATTGACGGAGCGTCAGCGGTACAGATCTTCTTTAAGATTACGTTGCCAAGACTAAAAACGATCATGCTTTACACTTTAGTAACCAGTATGATTGGCGGCCTGACCATGTTTGATATTCCAATGCTTTATTTGAACGCCGGCCCGGATCAAGCCACGCAGACCGCGGCGGTGTTTATTTATAAACAAGCCTTTAGCGGCAGTTATTTATATAACAGAGCGTCCGCGGCGAGCTTAATCCTATTCGCTATAAGCGCTGTCGTGTCTGGAATAACCTTCTATATTTTACGGGATAAAGATGAAATACTTTTAAGGAAACAAAGAAAAGAAATAATCAAAGCGGCTAAAGCCGCCAGCAGGGGGATGGCAGTATGACCAGAAGTTTATCCGTTTCCCGTAGCATAACGAAGTCAGTCATATATGTCGTCTGTATTTTTCTCTCCATATTAAGCATAACGCCGTTTTGGATAATGTTTGTAAACGCGACAAGGGGAACATTTGAAATACAGGGTAGTTCATTGGCCTTGTTGCCTTCCACTCATTTAATTGATAATTTTAAGATATTGATGGGAAAAACTTTTAATCCCATTACTGGTTTTATCAATTCCATGATTATTTCCTGCGGCGCTACTTTCTGCGCGGTCTATTTTTCATCTTTGACAGCCTATGGTTTGGTCGCGTATAGCTGGAAATTACGGCAGCCATTTTTTACCTTTATCATGGCCATTCTGATGATTCCCGGTCAGGTCTTTACTATAGGGTTTTATCAGTTTATGTATCGTATCCATTGGACAAATACCTTTTGGCCTCTAATTCTTCCGGCAATCGCCTCTCCGGGGATGGTCTTCTTTATGAGGCAGTATCTGCTTGCTACCTTGTCGTTGGATATAGTAAGTTCAGCTAGAATAGACGGCGCGGGCGAATATTATACATTTAATAAGATCATCCTCCCAATTATGAAGCCGGCTATGGCTACCCAGGCAATTTTCTCCTTTGTGTTCACTTGGAACAATCTCTTTATGCCCTTAATTTTATTAACGGACAATAAAAAGTACACCATGCCTATCATGGTAAGCTTACTTAGAGGGGATATCTATAAAACGGAATTAGGCTCGGTTTATCTTGGAATAGCCTTAACCGTGTTGCCTTTATTCGTCATATATTTCTTCCTTTCTAAATACATTATAGCGGGTGTCGCTCTTGGTGCCGTTAAGGAATAGAGCGGGATTAAGATAATGCCAGCGTGATTAGTGTATTTGAATAAAACAAGCCGCCTAAAGGCGGCTTGTTTTATTATTTCCCTTCATAATCAGCACGAACCGTGTGTTTATGCTCAGGCGCTCTTACTTTAATGCATCAGATTTAGCGGATTAACGGTTATTCCATTTTTAAACACACCAAAATGAAGATGGCTGCCCGTGCTAAGGCCGGTGCTGCCGACATCGCCTATACGCTGGCCCGTTTTTACCTTCTGTCCCGCGGTGACTTTAATAACGCTTAGGTGCGCGTAAAAACTACGATATCCGGAATGATGCGTTATATAGATATAATTACCCGCGTTAACATCAAAACCCGTCGCGCTGACCTTGCCGTCCATAGCCGCTTTTACAATAGTTCCCATAGGCGCGGCAATATCCAAGCCTGAATGGAATTGCCTAACGCCGGTGAAGGGACTGTTTCGGTATCCGTATTTAGAAGATATGTAGCCCTTAACCGGCCACGCGAAAAGATCTCCGTTGATTTCCTGTAGAGTAACACGCTTCAAGCGAGCGGAAGGGATAAATATCTTTGTGTCTTTATCTGGTTCAATACCGGATTCTAATTCATTGATGGAGCGGATAAGCTCCGCCTCAACGCCATACTTTTGCGAAATAGCGTCTACCGTATCGGAGGAGGTGACGCTATGCAAAATACCATCGTGGTTAGGAATACGCAGAATCTGACCGATTTGCAGTAAGCGTGAGTTTCGGATGTCGTTAAAGGAAAGGATAGTATCCTGCGCTAAACCATAACTTTTAGCTATCTCGCTCACCGTATCTCCCTTAACAACCGTATACTCTTCCCATAGCAAACGCGGGGCTCTTTCCTCAATTAAAAGCTGCGCGCCGCTACCCACGCCAGGGGGGCTGTCATCAGCTTCGGCTGTGACCTCAATTGTCTCCGCTTCAATGATGGATTCCGGTTTACTAGCGGCACAGCTATCTATCTGCAAAACTAAATACAGCGCTGGTAAAGCTAAGGCGAAAACGGTGGCGAATAGAGGTACGCCTTGCCAAAAGCGACTCTTAAAAGAAGCTTTATCCCCCGTATTTCTTTCAACATCGTGTTTATCTCGATTTTCACGTATCCGATCCAAAACCGGCTCCCCTCTGAAGTATATTATGATTTATCGGCATATAGCGTTGGCCAACTGAGGCTGTCATGTACGGTATTATAAACCCAATTTCGCGGAGTGGTGTTACTGAGCATCGTCGCGGGGGGAGTCGTTTTTTCCGTTTAAAATATCGCGGATAACCGCCGCGCGCTCATAATCCTCAGCTTCTACCGCCCTTTCAAGTTCTTCTAAAAGAGAACTTTCTTGATCGCTAAGCGGGGGGGTACGTATTTCGCCGCCATTTCTGTTTTGCTTGTCATCACGCGCCGAGATATCCATCACTAGATCGATGGATACGCCAGCGGCATCAATGATGCTCTCCGCTATATACACCGGGCATTTTTGTCTCACCGCTAAAGCGAGAGCATCGGAAGGACGCGCATCCACTATTATTTCCTCATTTCCTTTACCAAGGATCAATTTCGCGAAAAAGGTATTGTCCTTTAAATCGTTTATCTCAATTCGTGACAATACGGCGTTAAGACTGTTCAGCAGCGCTATGATAAGATCATGTGTTAGGGGCCTTGGCATCGGGACGTCGCCAAGGCCTATTAAAAGGGATTGAGTTTCGGCTTGGCCAATGAAAATCGGTACGGCCAAGTCAGAACCGATGGGGCGTACCAATACGGCGTTGCCTTCTTCGGTATGAGCGACGGTCCATATTTCGGCTTGAACCAGCATACTCACCTTAAAACCTCACTAAACGGATAAAAACCAAGAAAGCGTTTCGCGAAGGCCCTATAACATTTATAGGATACCCGGTTATACTCACCATCTGTTCTTATAGTTTAATGGATAGGGCGCGCCTTAGGAAGCGTTTTGGCGCTAAATGGCATCTGGAAGCGTATCTATTCATTAATTTCCAATACCGTATTTTACCATGAGGTAGCTGTGTCATCTTATGAATCCGCCGATTTTTGGTCACTAAAAGCTAAAAAGGAAGGATATCCGGCGCGATCGGTCTATAAGTTAAAAGAAATCGATGAAAAATTTTCCCTTATCCCGAAAATATCCGATAGGCGTCGTTCTCGTTTTCACATCCTTGATCTGGGCGCCGCCCCAGGCAGTTGGAGCTTATACGCTCTTAGAAAATTAAACGGAGCCGGGTTTTTAACCGCGGTGGATCTTTCGCCTTTATCCCGCCAGTATGATCATGGTTTATTTGACAGTGAGAATTTTCGTTTTTTCCAGGGAGACATAACGGATTCCAATCTGAAGGCTGATATTCGTGGAAACGGCCCGTATGACCTAATCTTGAGCGATGCCGCCCCCGCGACCACCGGTGTCCGAACGATAGATGCCGAGCGTTCTCTAGAACTAGTGGAAGCCGTGTCCGACTACGCTGAAGCGTACCTAAGCGGTCAGGGCGCTCTGGTAGTTAAGGTTTTTCAAGGAGGCGGAGAGCGGGAGGTTTTATTGAAATTAAGAAAACGTTTCGCCACCGTAAAAACCTTTAAGCCTGTCAGTTGCCGCTCTGAATCTTTTGAGACATATTTTGTCGCGCTAGGCAAACGGTGAAAATTAGCTTACCGATTAAGCGTGTTGACGGTACCGCGTTTTTTCATTTACAGGTATCGACTTGACGGCGCTTTACGCCTGTGGTATATCCTGCTTGGTTAGTACTATCAACCAACTTATTATTTATTTGCCGCGGGTGGTATCCTTATTGTGGGCCCATCGCGGGCAGTTGGAGGTTCCTGATGCGTTTTGGGCATTTTGACGATACGCGGCGTGAATATGTTATTGAAACCCCCCAGACTCCCTATCCATGGATCAATTATTTGGGTGCTGATTCTTTTTTCTCCCTTGTGTCCAATACCGCCGGCGGCTACGCGTTTTACCGAGACGCTCGGCTACGGCGGCTGACTCGTTACAGGTATAATGATGTTCCTTTAGACGGGAATGGACGGTATTTCTATATAAGAGAGTTGGATGCTTCTGGGCGTCCTTCTGGAGCCGCCTGGAATCCGGGTTGGAAGCCAACACGAACAGACTTGGATAGCTATGAATGCCGCCATGGTCTAGGGCGAACCACTATTATCGCTGAAAAAAATGGAATCCGTGCTACCTTGAGACTGCTTGTACCGCTCGGCCAGACGGCTGAAGTTCAAGAATTGGTTCTTGAAAACCTTACCCAAACAAGCAAAAGACTTTGTGTTCATTCATTTGTTGAATTTTGTCTTTGGAACGCGCTGGATGATTTTACCAACTTCCAAAGGAACCTTTCCACGGGCCAGGTTGAAGTAGAGGCCGCCGCTATTTATCATGTTACCGAGTATCGCGAGCGGCGGAATCATTACTCGTTTTATTGGACATCCGCGCCTATCGCTGGTTTTGATACCGATCGCGATGCTTTTGTCGGTCCCGATGGGGATTATCGTATGCCTCAGGCGGTAGAATCGGCTTCAAGCCAGAATTCTATCGCGGACGGTTGGTCGCCGATAGCCTCACATCGAATTGAATGGGAACTCAAGCCTGGCGCTATGGAACGCGCGGTTTTTGTCCTAGGCTATGTTGAAAACGATCCTGAAGCGAAGTGGGAAAAACCGGGTGTCGTGGAAAAATCCAAGGCTAAAGCGTTGCAGCGGCATTTTAGCAAAGCGGATTCTTTTGACTCGGCGTGGAACGAATTGGAACAATTTTGGACCGAAAAATTATCCCATTTCAATATTGCCAGCGGTGATGAAAAACTGGATAGAATGGCGAATATTTGGAACCAATATCAATGCGTTGTCACGTACAATCTGGCTCGTTCCGCTTCTTATTTTGAGAGCGGTATAGGCAGAGGAATAGGTTTCCGTGATACCTGTCAAGATCTTCTCGGCTTTGTCCACCTAATGCCGGAGAAGGCCCGCGAGCGGCTTTTTGACGTCGCTTCGACACAGTTCCCCTCCGGTGGGGCTTATCACCAATTCCAGCCTCTTACCAAGCGCGGTAACGCCGATATAGGCGGCAACTTTAACGATGACCCTTTATGGTTGGTTATCGGCGTATCGGGATATCTTAAAGAAACTGGGGATTTCGATTTCCTTGATACGATTATTCCCTTTGACAACGATCCTAAGAACGCCGCCAGCCTTTTTGAGCATTTGAAGAGATCCTTTAATCACCCTTTGAATAATCTTGGACCTCATGGTTTGCCGCTGATTGGCCGCGCCGATTGGAATGATTGTCTTAATCTGAATTGCTTCTCCACCGATCCAAACGATTCATTTCAGACCAGCGGAAACGCGGATGGGCGCGTCGCGGAATCGGTATTGATAGGCCAGATGTTCCTGTATGCCGCTCCTGATTATATAGCGATTTGCGAACGCATGGGGGAGCTGGCTGAAGCCGAGAAGGCTAGACAGGCGGCTAAAGAAATGGAGAAGGCCCTGCTTGAGTCTGGCTGGGACGGTTCTTGGTTTGTCCGCGCTTATGACGACGCTGGGCGTAAAATTGGATCTAAGGATTGCGAGGACGGAAAGATCTATATTGAGACGCAGGGTTTTGGCGCGATGGCCCTTGTCGGCGCCGCCCAAGATTATCCTAAAAAAGCCTTGGACGCGGTCGCTAAATATTTGGATACGCCGCATGGCGTTGTTATTCTGGATCCGCCTTATCGGACTTATCATCTAGAACTGGGCGAGGTTTCCTCCTACCCGCCAGGATATAAAGAAAACGCCGGCATTTTTTGCCATAACAACCCCTGGGTCATGATTGGGGAAGTGCGTGTGGGCAGGCCGGATAGGGCTTTCGCCTATTGGAAAAAGATAGCTCCGGCTTATCGTGAGGAATATTCTGAAATCCACCGAATGGAACCCTATGTCTATGCGCAAATGATCGCTGGCAAGGGCGCTAAACGTCATGGCGAAGCGAAGAATTCTTGGCTTACCGGAACCGCCGCCTGGAATTTTGTCGCTTTGTCTCAATGGATTATCGGTATTAGACCTGAATTCGATAGTCTCCGCATTGAACCGCGTTTACCGGCGCACATTAAGAAGGCAAAGATTCATCGGCGTTTCCGCGCTTGCGATTATGAAATTGAGATAGAAAACGTGGATCCGAATGGCGGCGTTTCGGTATATGTAAACGACCAATTATGTGAAGGCTCGTTGGTGCCGCCTTCTGGTCAGCTCATAAAGGTACGGGTGAGAATCGCTTAACGCGCCTTAGTTGCTCATTGACGACTCTCATGGTATCCTAGCTTTATGAGAAAGGTTTTTTACTCAATCGTGTGGCCTCTCGTGTTTTTTATGGTGATCGTGTCCAGCCTATCCGCTCAAGAAGCGGCGCTTCCAGATATGATTCTGGTAGTGGGCGGTACTTATCTGCGGGGCAGCGCCGAACAGCCTTACGCGGCGAGTGAGCGGGTCCATGAAACGACCGTATCGGACTATTATCTCGCGTGTACTGAAATAAGCCAGGCGCAGTATAAAGCGGTGATGGGTGCTAACCCTTCAAAAATAGCCGGCGCCGATAAGCCCGTGGATTCCGTTTCCTGGCTGGACGCTGTGTCATACTGCAATAAGCGGAGCGAGCGCGAAGGCTTTGACTCCGCGTACCAGATTAAAGGATCCTCCGTTATCTGGGACTCCTCTAAAAACGGTTATCGTCTGCCAACTGAGGCGGAATGGGAATACGCCGCCAGAGGCGGCGTTTCCGGCGCTATTGGTGAGGTACCGCTTAAAAAAGCGCCTTTTGCCGGTTCCTTCAACGCTGATGACGTTGCCTGGTATGATAGGAATAGTGGGAAGACCACAAAGGCGGTAGCCACAAAAAAGGCCAACGAATTAGGCTTTTATGATATGAGCGGCAATGTTTGGGAATGGTGTTGGGATTGGTTTGGCGAATACCCCAAGGGAGCGGTAATAAACCCTACGGGCTCGGAAAAGGCTAGCGGTCAGCGGGTCTTGCGCGGCGGCGCTTGGTTTACCCCAAGTCCCCTTTTGAGAACGACCTATCGTTACTGGAGCGCCCCAAGTTTTAAGGCCAATACGGTGGGATTTAGGGTGGCGAGAAACGCGTCATAAATAAAAAAGGCCTGGTGAGGAAGCGGCTGATTTTTCGCGCGCCCCTGGATAACGCGGCGTTTAATAAATAGGCGCTATCAATAAACTACTCAAAGAAAGCTGATTCTATTATTAGATCTTTGGCTTCTCCTAGCTCATCGATATGGCGGTAGGCGACATTTAATTCGGTATAGACCGACTGGCCGCTCGGGATAAGCTGAGCGCAGTGTAGACTGAGATGATAGAGGTCCATATTCGTTTTCCAGCGTAATGAAGCGATGCTTTGCTCAATAGAGCTTTTCCCGGTATTTACGATCCGAAACACGAGATTCGCGCCGCTATAATAGGAATCGTCAGTATCATATACTTGGATTAAGCTGATTTCTCCCCTTGGCGTCCAATCCTCAAGCGAGCACGATATCAGTATGCCGCTGATGGAAAGCACCGCTATGAGCGGCGCGTATAACGACGTCTTGAAACGAGGGGGTACGCTTATGAATCTTCTTCTCGCCATTCTTTCCAGCCTCCTATAGAAAAGACTAAGGCCCACGCGCCGTCGCCTAAATAGCTAACGCCGCCCATAAATTGGTGGTCCGCTTGATACCACCCAAGGTTTATTTGAACGGCTGTCGCCCAATGAGGCGAAGCCCCCATCCACTCGCCATTACGCCAGGCGGGAGAATTTATGAGGGGAGATACCAGGATGGATATTGAAGCGTTGTCATTCAAAACCTCATGAAGACTGAGGTTTAAGCCCAGGGCCGCTCCACTCCAGAACAAACCGGAGTTTTGGCGGCTAAAAAGCGGGGCGCTGACATCTAGCGAAAGGGCGAGAACCGTTGGGTCGCGTAAAATAGAGAGACCGTAGCCTAAAGCGATACGGTGTTCGCCATTGCCGCTCTCTAAAGCGCCCGTTCTAACCCGATACGGATTTGCTTCGCCGCTTGGAAAAATCCAAGAGAGGGAATAGGTATGCCTTCTATTCTCGTCTTTGACCCTAAATTCAGTCGTTAGCGTTAGGTCTCCCAAACCAAGCGCTATAGCCGAGGCCGCGGGAATAAGGGCGGACAGCGGCAGATCAACGCTTAAGCGCCAGAATTCATCGTATTCATAGCCTATGGCGGTGGAGTTCCCCAATAAAAGATCTCCGTCCAACGTGAAGTACCTAAGCGAAAATTCCGCGTCTATTCGGTGCGTGGCGCTTATGCTTTCCGCTATACGTTGTCTGTTATTCTCGGCATACAGCGTCGTTATAAAAAATAGAAAGCTTATAAAGATAAGCAGGGGAAAGGAAGGCCTTACCATAAACGGCTCGCGATACGCTCGGTTATATGATAGCGGCGGACGGTGCTAGCCACAGCTTCCGTAATCGTCTCCTGGCACTTTATGAAACGGTCTGACGCGGCGACTAGAACCTTGCCTGACCAGCGCTCCATAAATTCCGTTTCCGATAATAATTCCAGCCCGCGAATCGGATCAGCCGTTACGATCCTTTCATCTTTGTGACCGATCAATAGAGCGAAATGCTTTTCCGGTCTGTCGTAATGAGCGATAAGCGGGGCGTAGGAAACGATAATCCGCAGTAATTCAGTCCAATTCAGATCTAGACCTATCGTCTTTAGCCCACGCTTTTCAATCATCAACGCGATATCAGCCAAGCTGACGCGGTAACTCAATTCTCCCTCGGCTAATTCAGACAGGGTCCCTATAAGCTCGCTTTCTCGCGCTTCTAAACCCCAATAAAGAGTTAGGAGACTCGCCGCCGCCGAATAACCGCATGAAGCGTCTCTTTCCTGTTCCAAGACATATTCAAAGCGCAACGCTTCCTTTGGCGTGATCTCCCTGAGTTCGGGAAATTCCATAAAACACCCCCGCCGCTCTGGACTTATTACGCGCGAAATAGCGCGTCAGTATACCTTGGTACAGCGGAAACGGCGTTGGCGCTTTATCTAGAAGGCTCGGTGTCGCTTTTTTTTTAAAGAGCTTCACCAGTACGGGTGATTAGCTTATACTTCGCTTATTATGTCCGTGCCGATTGATCATGGAGTAAAGAAGCGATATGAAGCCGTCCTGTTTGATTTGGACGGCACGCTCTATGATAAACGGTTTTTAATTCCACTTCTTGGCTTAAGCTGCGTATCCAATATTCGCTGTCTCGCCGCCTTATTCTCAGCTAGGAAAAGTAAAGCGGGCATCGATTTTGGCGGCCGTGACGCTTTGCTGACAGCCTTAGCCCTGGACGCGTCATTGCGAATGAACGGTTCGGATCCCGATTATATACGGTCATGGTATGAGGAAGGGCTATATGGCGCCTATGTTGAGTTGATGCGTCGCTTCTATCGGCCAAGACCTTGCTTCAAAGCCTTGCTTGTAAAAGCGGACAAAGGATCGCCGCGTTATGGTCTTATCTCCGATTATTCCTATATCGATGATCGCCTCTTAGCCCTTGGCTTAAAGCCTGATCTTTTTTCCATACGTATATCCTGTGAAGACGAGGGCGCCTTAAAACCCGC
This sequence comes from uncultured Treponema sp., assembly GCA_964546285.1. Lineage (GTDB taxonomy): Bacteria > Spirochaetota > Spirochaetia > Treponematales > Breznakiellaceae > CAZJJK01. The sequence goes on from CAZJJK010000003.1 coordinate 27,762, forward strand.
CCCTCGGCCCTTTCTGAGCGCGGCTTCCGCCTTGGGCGTTGAGCCATCACGTATTTTAGTCGTCGGTGATTCCAAGGATTCTGACGGCGCCGGCGCGGCCGCCGCCGGTATGGATTTTTATCGCGTCGCCACCGCATGGGAAGGACGTCATTTAGCGGCTTCGCTGAATACGGGGCTATAAACCTTAGAGCTCTCTAAAACAGGCTCGCTTTCGCGAAAGAGGCTCTCAACCGTAAAAAGAACAGTGTTTGTGGCCGAAGACTCTATTCAAGCAAGCCCGATAATTTCACCGTTCTCGTCTATATCGATGCCCATAAAAGCCGGCTTACTGGGCAAGCCCGGCATAGTGGTCATGTCCCCGCAGAGTGGATAGACAAAGCCCGCGCCGGCTGATAAGCGAACTTCGCGAATTGGTAGACGATACGCTTTTGGCGCGCCCTTTAAGGCCGGATCGTGGGACAGCGAATATTGGGTTTTTGCCATGCAGATCGGCAAGGCGCCATAGCCTTTATCTTCCAGGGCTTCTAAAGCCGCCCGCGCTTCGCTTGAATAATCCACGCCGGAAGCGCCGTAGACTTCCGTGGCCAGGGTTTCTATTTTCGCTCGCAAAGGGGCGTCTAAAGGATAGAGAAAATCAAAGTGTGAAGGCTTTTCGCAGGCCAGCTCCACCGCTTTGGCAAGCTCTACCGCGCCTTCTCCCCCCAAAGCCCAATGATGGCAGACAACCGCGTCGGCCGCTCCGGCTTTAATAGCTCCTTCGCGGATCAGCTCCCATTCTTTTTCGGTATCTGTCGGAAAGGCGTTGAGCGCTACCACCGTCGGGACGCCGAATTTTGCCGCTATACGAATATGCGCTTCCAGATTGGTCAAACCCGCGCTGAGAAGCTCCAGGTTTTCCTCGCGGTAGGCCGCGGGCAGTCCCTTGCCGGGCGAAAGAGCCGGACCGCCGCCATGCGCTTTTAAGGCTCGAACGGTCGCGACCAGCACCACGGCATCGGGCTTAAGGCCGGAAACTCGGCATTTTATGTTAAAGAATTTTTCCATTCCCATATCCGAGCCGAAACCGCTTTCGGTAATAAGGTAATCCGCGTAACGACTGGCGATAAGGTCCGCCAATACCGAAGAGTTACCGTGGGCGATATTGGCGAAAGGGCCTGTGTGTATAAAAGCGCCTTGACCTTCCAGGGTCTGAAGCAAATTGGGTTTGATCGCGTCGCGTAAAAGTACCGCCATCGCTCCGGCTACCTCAAAGTTGTCAGCGGTCAAGGCCTGCCCCTTGGCGTCGTACGCCACAACCATCCGGCCTAGCCGTTGGCGGAGATCGGTCAAGTCTGTCGCCAAAGCGAGTATGGCCATTACCTCGCTAGCGACGGCTATATCAAAACGGGATTGACGAAGGGGGCCATTTTCCCTGCCGCCCAAACCAGTCATGACGGAGCGCAGGCCGCGATCGTTTAAATCCAAAACGCGGCCTATAGCCTGTTGATAGGGATCGATATTCAGCTTTTTCAAACCGATCTTCTCAAAATACGCGTCGCTCCAGCGGCTTTCGTGATATATGCGGGCGTCAACAGCGGCGGCGCAAAGATTATGGGCCGCCGATACGGCATGGATATCGCCGGTTAAGTGAAGATTGATGTCTTCCATTGGGGCGACTTGGCTGTATCCGCCGCCGGCGGCTCCGCCTTTAATGCCGAAGGTCGGCCCCATGGATGGTTGCCTCAACGTAGCGACGGCCTTATGGCCCAATCGGCCAAGGCCCTGCGTTAATCCAATAGTAGTGGTCGTTTTGCCCTCGCCGAGCGGGGTGGGGCTTATCGCCGTGACGTCCACATATTTAGCGCGGGCTTTTCCCTTCATGGCCAAACGCCAATCGACCTTAGCCTTATAGGGGCCGTATAATTCAAGCGCCTCGGTCCCTATACCTAAGCTGGAAGCGATGGATTCAATAGGCTTAAGCGCGACGCGGCGGCATATATCGATATCCGTTAAAGTTTCTGCGGAAGGGAGCATAAGAACCTCCAATTGTTTCGCGGCGGCCGGACGGCCATCGACTTACTCTATATATACGCGTGGTACGCGGCGATTAACCCCGCAACTTATTTCGTAGGGAATAGTCCCCAAGGCCTGGGCTACATCATCCGCCGAGGCTCCTCTGGGATCGGGCCCAAAAATGACGACGCGTTCCCAACGTTCCAGCTCTGACTGAGGCCCCAGATTTACCATACATTGATCCATGCAGATCCGGCCAACCAAGGGATAGAGCCGATCGCGGATTAAGACCTGGTGTCTACCGGATAAGCTTCTAGGCAAGCCATCGGCGTAACCTATAGGCAGGGTGGCGATTAGCGTATCGCTTGGGGCTGTCCAGCTTCTCCCATAGGATACCGTCTCTCCTTCGCGCAGCTTTTTAATAAACACGATCTTTGTTTCCAACTCCATGACCGGCCGCGTTTGGACCAGCTGGGAGCGCGAGGGGACTGGCTGATATCCATAAACGAGCAGGCCGGGTCTCACCATATCATACGACGCCCGTGGATGCAGTACCACAGCGCCGGAATTGGCGGCGTGAATGATGCCAGGGTCTATGCCCGCTTCCCTTATGGCGGCGACCGCTTCATCAAAGCGGTCTAGCTGTCCCTCCGTATAGGCTAAATCCGATGGTTCCAGAGAATCGGCCACGGCTAAATGAGTAGAGCAACCCTCTATCGTTAAGGCCGGCAAAGCGGCGACGGAACGCGCCAGTTCAAGCGATGCTTCCGGACGGCAGCCAATACGGCCCATGCCAGTATCTATCTTTAAATGAACGCCGACGCGCTCTCCCTGTTTTCCCGCCGCTTGAGATAGCTGGCGGGCAAAATCGATGTCGGCGACCAAGGGCGTAAGCGAGGAGGCGACGATGTCGTTTAGTTCTTCCGGAATTGGCAGCGATAACAGGAGAATGGGAGCGACAATGCCGGAAGAACGTAGTTCGGCGCCTTCTTGGATAGAGGCGACAGCGAGATAGCTGACGCCGGCTCTAATGCCAGCTACGGCGACGCGGACAGCGCCATGCCCGTAGGCATCGGCTTTGATTGGCAGACAAAGACGGGTGTTTTCGCCGACTCGTTTCTTGATGGCGGATATATTCGCTTTGAGGATATCTAGATGTACAAGGGCTCGTGTTGCGCGCATTGATCCACTATACCTGATTAGCTTCCTTTGTTGTATCGGCGAATATGTATTATAATTGAATTGATATGTATCGATTCGGCGTTTGCCCGGGTCTCTGTGTAATTTTCCTCTGTTTCGCGTTCGCCTCCTGCGGCGATAACGCTTCCTTTTACGGTGGCGGCGCAGCTTATGGCGTTAGCGCGCAGCTTAATGGCCAGTCTCTCCAAAACAATGTTATACGCTCAATCGATATGATACATTTAGTAGTGGAATCGGATGACGCTTCCTCTAGCGCTAAGAGGTTTTTGGAAGCCGTTTTTGTCGATTCCAAGGATCGTCCCGTCGCCGAACCCGTTGAGTTTTATGAAGCTCTCGCCGCCGGTTCCCGGTCCTTAGGTTCTGGCGCCCGCCTAGTGGATAATATCGGTGATAGACTGGATTCTTTTTCCCCGCCTCAGGGTTTAGCGCCTGGGTATTATCAGCTGAGGATTAGGATCAGCGATGATATAAATCCTTTATTTGAAAAACGCTTTGAATGCTACTATTTGGGTGAAGCGCGGCTTGTCTTGGACCAAGTCCTATCCTATCCGCCCGGCCCCTATCCTTCTATGGGCAAACCTTTGTATCCGGTAGGCATGTTTTTTCTGCTCCGCGCGGATATTGACGTTGATCCCCGCTTGGACCCCTATATAGTATGGAGCCTTGGCGATAAGGTAATAGGCGGGGGCTTGTTGTCAAAAGGCGCTGACCGGCTCCTATGGCTTCCGCCTATGCTCGGCGGTTTTCATCATCTGAGCGCGAAATTATATCCCAGCGCGCCGCGGTCTGACGGTAAATTACCGCCTCTCGCCGATGAGGCCGCGCTAAAAATAACTACTTCCCCTGATGGTGTTTTCACAGCGCCGCTCAAGCCCGAATCGCCCTATTTAGCCTGGTATCCCCTGTTGGGGAACTTAGGCGACGCGGCCGCTTCAAATAGAGGCGGGGCGGAAGCAGGCGCGTTAAAAGCGGATAGCGATAGGGACAGCGTTTGGCTTCCCACTCTTTCTTCTTACGGTCTGGCTGTAGGAATGGATAGGTCTTATAGCGCTTACGCGATCGCCTCGCCGGCTGTGGATGGATATCCGCGGCCGTTCCGTTTGGAACTGCGGGCTATGCCGACACAAAGCGCCGCTAGTCCGGCTCTGCTGCTATCGGCCGCTTTCCCGCTGAGCGACGGGTACGCCCAATTCGCGCTGAAGCGCGATTATGGGGCTGTATCGCTTTGGGCTAAAATTGGGGCGAGCCGCGTTATTGAATTAAGTGTACCCCTTCTTAACACCGAAACACCAACGGATTTATGTATCGATGTAGATACCGATCGCCTCGGCGAGGCGCTCTATATCCGTCTCGCGCTTGATGGCAGGGAGACTGAGGCCGTTCGGGTTGAGACGCGGTCCAGATGGCTAGGCCAAGGAATTATACGCTTAGGCGGAAGAACGCTCGCGTCGGAAGACGCGCCGCTTTATCACGCTCCTTATGATGACAGCTATCGCGCCGAACGCGATAATGAAGACGAGGCCAGCGTAATAAATTCTGGGACAGCGGACGCTGGGTCTACCGTTGCTGGGGCGGAGATACAGCCAGAAGCTCCCCTTAGCGAAGCAGAGAGCGGGATAGATCAACCGACGGTTCCAATTCAGCCATCAGACGTATTCGCCGAGGCTGTTTACGACGCGCTTGCGCCCAGCGAAGCCGAGGTGGAGCCAGCCGAAGCTGATTTTCCCGGAACTGAGTCTTCCGGAACTGAGTTTCTCGAAGCTGAGTTTTCCGCAGAAAAGCTAGTCTCGGTTGATACTTTTGATCCGCTTTTCAATGAATCCAGCGACGATACCTTTTTTACTAGTCCCAATGAAGCTTTTGAGACGCTTCCCGGTACCGAGGCGGATACCATTAACGGTGAAGCCTTCTCTTCGGCGCCTTTTTTCGGAGAAGATGAATTTGATATGGCTTTCATAGAAGGCGAAACTAAGCTGGAGACGCCCGAAAATGATGATCTTGAGGAAGGCGAGGCACCAGAAGCCGACGACGCTTCTCATACTGATGAGCTTAGCGAGCAGGTTGCTAGTGAACTGGCCTTAGTTGCTGGCGAAGACAGCTCTTTGCCTGCCGATAGCGATATAGGCCCCTCCTTGGAGCCAGCCGAAGCGCAAAGCGAAGACAGTATGAATATAGAAACGGAGCTTGTCAGTCTTGACGCCCTCCCTCCCAGTAGAGCGGACCCTATAGGCCAAACCGAGGACTTTTTTAAGGACGACAGCGAGACTTCACGAGAAGCGGAATTTCATACTATTATTGAAACCCTAAGCCTTCGTATGATGGAGCCTGGTTTCGCCGCGCCAACCCTTATAATGGAAACGGCTGAGCCGGGGCGCTAAGGGGCTAATTAAAGAATTCGGCTCGATCAGCCAAACTGACATCCAATGTAATCTTCTTACCGTCCCTTAATAGTTCAAACTCCACCACTTCATTGGGCTTATTGTCCTCCAGCGCGGAATAGAGATCAGCTAGACTCGCTATAGTCAAACCATCCACCGATGTAATGATATCGCCGCCCAGGTAAATGACGGAGGACCCATAACGGACAGGTTCATCACCTTGCTTGATGCCGGCGCTCTCGGCGTACCCGCCGCGTTGAACCCGTGATACGAGAAGGCCGGAAGAAACAGGCAGTTTCGCGTAACGCACCAAGGCCGGGAATAGTTGAACCACTGTCGCGTCTATCCAGCCGCGGCGAACCCTGCCGTATTGCATAATCTCAGCGACTACTCGTTTCGCCGTATTCACGGGCACGGCGAAGCCAATGCCGACCGAGCCGCCGGAAGTGGAATATATCATGGTATTGACGCCGATAAGCTTTCCCTGCGCATCCAGCAAGGGACCGCCTGAATTGCCGGGATTGATGGAAGCATCGGTTTGGATCATATCGCGGATGATATTGTTGGTCGAAGTCTGGATAGGTCGACCTAGGCCGGACACTATGCCAACCGTTAAGGTTCTTTCCAGCGCGAAGGGGTTGCCGATAGCGAGTACCTTCTGGCCCACACGCAAACTACCGGATTCTCCAAAGGGTATGGTCGTGAGTTCAAGCTCTTTTGGGGGGTCAAACTTAACGACGGCTAAATCATTCTCTGGGTCAGTACCCACTATAGAGCCCTCAAACTGCTGGCCGTCAGCCAAATTGATATACACCTTATACGCGTCCTCTATCACATGATTGTTGGTAAGAACATAGCCTCTTGTGTCAATTATGGAGCCGGAACCCGATCCGCCTTCCTGCGGCACTGGCTCCAAAAACCAGTTGATCGCCATGGTTTCCGTGGTGATATTGACGACGGCGCTGTTATAGAGCTCGTACACCCGAATATTTTCCAGCTCGTCGCTGGTATACCCGACTAGGTCGTCAGTCAAGGTCAATTCTGGCGTGGGGACGGGGGCGGCTGTGGTTCTGGCGCCGCCGTCGGCGGAAACGGCGGTTTCCAATTCGCTTTCAGACGAATTAATAACAAGAGTCTCATTCGCGGCGTGAGAGCGAGAGTTTCGGGAATCCAGATAATGCCAACCCAAAACCAAAGCGCCAACGACTAAAGCGCTTAGGAGGGAAGAGAAAATAACTTGACCGCGGCTATATAATTTCATAAACAATCCTCTCCGCTAAAGATAATACAATGTCGGCGGCCCTGACAATAAAGCGGATAGCGGCCGTATGCGCCAAAAGTGAAGCCCACCGTTTCTATCATACGTCCAGACCGATGGCCGCTAGGCCCTCACTGACAAGCCTTTCAAGATCGGCGAAGCCGCCTCCTTGGCTCATCACGTTCGATTCCGACGGCGCCGTCTGGACGATACGCTCGGCCGCGGCTTTAACGCAAAGAGAAAACGGCGAATCGGGATAAAGCGAGACCGCCGGGCGCCTTTGAGCAATGGATGAAATTAGGTGCTCATCAAAGGGTAGATAGGCGGAATACTCTATTTCCAAGGCTAAATATCGCCAAGCTAGCTTGCGTAATTGGGCGCAGATTCGCGCGTCATCAGCGCCTCTCCCTCGGTTTATTACCACTCGTGGCCTCAGCTCCTGAAGGGCGGCGATAGTTTCAGCGGCGCGCGGCGACGAGCTTTCCGCCAAGCGCTGATACAGGGTCCGTATGGAATCAGCGGAGCCTTCAAAGTGGATAGCGGCAAAATCCGTAATTACGCGCCGTTCCAAGCTCTTTGGCGGAAAAGCGCGATATAAGGAGCGGAATAGAACGCTTTTTAGCAAGCCGTAGGCGTTTAAAATCGATGTAATTTCAGGAATGATAACGATTACCCCTGAGTTGGAACATAGAAATAGGTCAACGACGTTGGCGGACGATCCCGATCCGAGATCCAAAATTATATAATCCGCCTGGAGCCGTGCTAGCTTTTTGACTATTTTGTTTTTCGCGGCATAGCCATAATTAGCGGCGCCAGGCAGCAAATTGTCACCGGGGATAAAGAAAAGTTTAGGCTGCCCCGTTTCCCTAAGCAGCGCCTCCATGGAGTTCTCCGTTCGGTTGGTTATCGAACTCAGACCAGAGTAGCGGTTTTTAATTCCTAATAACGTATGCAGATTTGACGCCCCAAGATCAAGGTCCGCGACTATAGTCGTTTTTCCGGAAGCGGCTAACATGAGGCCTAAATTCGCCGATACCACGGTTTTTCCGACGCCACCCTTGCCCGAGGCTATAGGAATGAGCTTTGCCATGAATCAAAGGATACACGGTCGCGCGCGTATCCGCAAATTTTTCTATCGCGGGAATGGGGCTTGTCTAAAAAGTGCCCTTCCGCCATAAGCGAGATCTTTCCGGCCCTCTTTACAATTCCACCGAGCTTTGGTATTGTCCTTTTTACCGAATAACGAATTACGGGGACCCCCGGTAGCGGTGTCCTCTTAGCGAAGGAAGGTTCCCATGTCTCGTCAATGTGATATTTGCGGTAAGCGTACTATAAGCGGAAACAAGGTAAGTCACGCCAAAAATCATTCTCGGCGGACCTGGAAGCCGAATTTGGTTAAGGTTAAAACGGAAATTCAAGGTAGCGTTATTACTGTGAAGCTGTGCGCTCGTTGCCTTAAAAGCGATTATATAACGAAAAAAATCTAAGGGGCCAAGCCATTTCAGCGCTGACTGGCAGCGGTCGGCGCGGTCTTGTCCAGATTCCGGTTCGGGATTAAAATAACTAGTGGCCGATCCTGAATTAGTTAGAACTCTTGATTATATCCTCAATCGTTGCGATAAAAACGCCGTGGAAGCGATAGCCGCCGCGGTTATTAGACGTAAACGCGATTTAGCCTTATTTGGCGCTTCAAAGATATCCAATCCCCATAGCTGGGCAAAAAAAACGTCACAACTTATAGGAGACAACGCCGGTTTCGGACTGGCGAGCGTTAAGCGTATGGTGCGCGAGGCGGCCGCCGGAATGTTGCGGCGCGAGGCTCCAGAGTTAGGCGAGGAGCGGATTAACGAGCTTTTAACAGAGTGGGTGGATGGCGCTCATCAAGAAGGGGCTAAAAAGAACGGATCTCGTCAAAAAGCCGCTAAGGGGAAAGCGTTGGACGGTTCCGCCCTTGCCTTGATGGTTGATCAATTTGTCGCGTATTCGCGGGGAGAATTGAGCGAAACTGAAGATAAGCGATTACGGGAGGAGATGCCGGATTGGCCGGATCGTTATTGGAATAGCTTTACGCCAGCTTTGCGCGACGCGATATCGGCCTTTGTTAAAGGTAAGATCGATGATACGGAGTATAGCCAACGGGTCCTGGCTGCCCTAGAGTCCTATTAGGGGAAAAATGAATCAAAACGAAGTTCTCTTTACTCCGGATATTCGCGCTGACGATGCTATGATTGAGGCGCAGCGTCAGAAAATAACGCGTTCCTCAATGTTTCCCGTAATAGACGAGCTTCCTATCCAGCTGGTTGTCCTGAATAGTAAACGGCAACTTGTATTTTATAATCAACAGGCTGGAACCGTATTCAAGAAAAAGGAAAGCGTTTTGGGGAAACGTCTTGGCGAGGCTTTGGACTGCGTCCATTCCTGTGATAGCCCAGAAGGCTGCGGTTTTGGGCGTTTGTGCCGCTATTGCGGCGCGGCGAGAAATCAAGCCGCGGCTTTAAACGCTTCGTACGGCTCTGAAGAATGCGTAATCATTAGAAAGAACGACGGGCGGACCGAGCAACTGGACCTTATGGTATGGTCTCGTCCTCTGCTACTTGAAGGCGAAGAATTCATTTTGTTTTATATGAATGATATGACAGCGCGAAAACGTCACGCTATCATAGAGCGTATTTTCCTTCATGATATCTTGAATACGATCGCGTCTGTTTCGTCGCTTCTGGCTTTAGCCCGAGAGGAAGGCCTGCCTTCCTACTTTGATTTGGCTCAGGAGGCCGCGGATCTAGCGGTGGAGGAGATTCAAGCGCATCGATGGCTAAAGGATGCCGAGTATGGGGATTTAAGGCCAAACGTAAACCGAGAGAACCTTAAAGCGCTTGTGGAGGCTGTTATAGCGCCTCAGAAGAAAATCGCTTCTTCTCGCGGTATAACGATGGAAACGCGGGTGGAGAACCAAGCTTTCTATACGGACTCGGTCCTGCTGAAGCGGGTTTTGCATAATCTAGTCAAAAACGCCATAGAAGCCAGCTCCGCCGGCGATATTGTTCGGGTGCGGGCTCTTGTCCAGTCTGAGTCCGAGGAAGAAAAGCGATATGTTGGAATCAGTATAAGCAACCCAAGCGTTATAGATGATGAAAAAATGGCTCATATGTTTAAGCGCTCGTTTTCCACGAAGGGGCGGGACCGCGGGCTTGGGACCTATGCCGCGCGTTTATTTGTGGAGGATGTTTTAGGCGGCCAGATTAAGGCTGAAAGCGGGGAGGGTATGGGTACGGTTTTTACCGTTCTCTTGCCAATATGATAAACAACCCGCTTAGTGTCCCGAAGCTTATGGTCTTAAGAAAAAACGTTACCCCATTACCGGCGAATCAGGGTAATTCTTCCCTTTTCTCCATTCTGTTTAAGGCTGTTAAGGTTAATACCGTTCCTCTAGGCAGACGATACGGAACCGAGAATTCTCCGCCGGGGTGATCAGCGTCGTAAAGACGGCGGCGTTCGCCGTTTGGCAGCATCGCGTCCAATTTGAGAGCTAAGGCATAGGGATACTCAGGCAAACTAGCGCTAAATACGCCAAAAGCCTCTTCCTCAGTCAGGTCTGATGGCATGGTCACTTCTATGGCTACACGAGTTCCCAAGTCTATAACGCTTTGCCCAGCGGGATCTTGGCTCATAACAGTTTCCGGTTTTTCCCCCGCCAGCGCTGGTCTGATTCCGACAGTAAAGCAAACCCCAGCTTCCGATAAGCGATCAATAGCGTCAATATAGGGTAGCCCGACAATATCGGGTACCTTAAATTTTTCCTTACCCGAACCCCGACTGACAATGAATTCCAAGGCTAGCGGTCCAACAACATCGGTCCCCGCTGGCGGGTCCTGTTCCAAGATCGTTCCCGCTGGTTCCGGCGAGAATTCATACATAGGAGGGTCTTTGACGCTTAAAAGCGGCTTGGCGCTGGTTGAGAATAATGCGCTAAGCTGTGACTTTACATCGTCAAAACCGCGGCCGACAAAGTCTTCTATTTTTTCAACCATTAAACCGCGGCTGACGACAAGTTTAATACGCCGACCGGCTTTAACGATAGCGCCAGACTGGGGTTCTTGATCTAAAACGATGTCTTTGTCCTCGGCGTTTTGTGAATATCGAAGCTGGAGACGCGGATACAATTCCTTGGCTTGGAGTTCAAGCAAAGCCTCTGTCAATGGTTTGCCAACAACATCTGGGACAAGGCTTTGTTCGGCTCCCCTGATAGCGAGAAAAAACACCAGAAGCGCGGCTAGGCCAACTACGACCACAAGGGAGAAGGACGCGAGTACAAAGAGCTTTAAACGAGAAGCGGCGAGGTTTTCCACCTCGGCTGTATCCGGTAAGGCGGAAAAGCGTTTAGACATGATTTACCTCGTTTCGCCGAATATCCGCGCTTGCGCCTAAGCGCGTCGCCATAAAACCAGGGGCTCCATTTAGAAAAACGCGCCAATCAAGCGCTTTCTTCCCGCCATATTGCAGACGTTTGATAGCAAGAAGAGCATTACCCGTTTGTACCAAGATACCTTCCGTTTTGTCTATGCCCGCGATAGTTCCAGGCGGCGGAGTAGCGCCGGATGAGCTTTCCGGGTAAGGCGCGCTTTCTAAAACGAACAATATACGGTCGTTATGGTAGCTGAAGGCTAGAGGCCATGGCGTATATGCGCGGACCTGAGCGTCAATTCGTTTAGCGCTGAGATTCCAGTCTATCAAACCATCGTCTTTAGCGATACGTCCACAGTATGTGGCGGCGGCTTCATCCTGAGGGTACGCTTGTTCTTTTCCAGCCGCGATCATAGTAATTACGCTAACTAAGAGTTCGGCGCCGCGCTGGGCCGCGATAGCGCTCAAAGAGGCCGTAGTTTCGCGGCCTGACAGCCTAAGTTTTTCCCGCAAAAGTATATCGCCGGAATCCATGGCGGCCGCCAAGCGTTGTACGCTAATGCCGGTTTCTCGCTCACCGGCTAGAATGGCGGCTGGAATGGGTGTAGCGCCTCTATAACGAGGGAGCAGGGAGGGGTGGAGATTGATTCCCCCTTTTGGGAATAACGCCAAAAAACGGGGGCCGAAAATTTTGCCATACGCGACAGAAACCAGCAGATCCGGCCGTAAAGCGGCGACCGCCTCTCTCGCGGCGCTGTCAAGCTTTATCGGTTTTAATACCGAAATTTCGGTTTTCCCCGCCGCGATTAGCTCTGATGAAAGAGCATAAGCGGCCCGCGCTACCGGTGTAGGCTCCAGCTTGCCTGAGCGTCCCTTTGGCGTATCGGGATTGCTCAGGACCCCTATAAGTTCGATAGGGGAATCGGGTTCCGAACTGGAGTTTCTTGCCAAGCGCTCCAGACTTGGTACGGCCAGCTCTGGACTGCCGGCGAATAAAACCCGCACCCTACATCCTTAGCCTTTTCTCGTACTGAGCGATCAGGCGATCCCGCTTGAGCGGCGGTAAACGGTCAATAAATAGAACGCCCTCCAAGTGATCGTACTCATGGAGAATAACCCGCGCCAGAAAACCATCGGCGTCAATCATAAAAGGCCGGCCGCGTTCGTTCCAGGCTTGCACCTTTAGGGCAATCGATCTGGTCACATCGGAATATACTCCAGGAACCGATAGACAGCCTTCCTCAATTTTCGTTTGTTCTTGGGACGTTTCTATGATGGACGGGTTAATGAAGACGCGTGGTTTATCGCCCTCCAATTGAGTGACAAAAATACGCTCTTGGCGGGCTATTTGCGGTCCAGCCAAACCAATGCCTCGTCCGGCTCTCATTATTTCCAACATGCTTTCGGCTAAAGCGGCGACATCGCCGTTAATATCGGTGATGGGTAAGGCTTTTTGTCTTAGTATGTCGTTTCCAAGTGTGATGATTTCCATAGCTTAGTAATAATAAGAAAGATTTTGTCTCTGGACAAGGGAGGCAGGAAGCGTTTGTTCTTGTTGTCGGTCTTCAAGAATGATCCTATACTACTAGCTGTGGTGGGTTCGCTGGATGCTTTCTATTCTTTGGGGCGGGGGTCTTGATGAAAACGACTGCCTTACGCGACAGGCATGAGAAGGCCGGCGCTGTTTTTGTGCCATACGCCGACTATGATTTGCCTCTTAATTTCGCTTCCGGCGCGATAGCCGAACATCGCCTAACTCGACGTTCTGTCGCTTTATTCGATATTTCCCATATGGCCCGTTTTCGCGTTTTTGGTTCATCCGCCACTAAACAATTATCTTTTTTGGTTTCCAGTCGTGTTCATGATTTAGAGCTTGACCACGCCCGTTACGCTTTGCTCTTGGATGAGGCCGGTACGGTCCGCGATGATATTTTTCTTTATCGCCTGGCGGACAATGAATGGCTAATGGTGGCTAATGCCGTAAACCATGCCTCTGATCTAGCGTATCTCCGCGATACGCTAAGCCCCGATACGGTAGTGGAGGACCAAACCGAGAAGCTCTTTATGCTTGCCCTTCAGGGTCCAAAGGCAATGTATCTTTTAGACTCCCTGACGGGAGGCGCTCTATCGTCTTTACCGCGCTTAGCCTCCTTGGAATTAAGCCTTTTAGGTTCCAAAATTCGCGTCGCTCGTACCGGTTATACCGGCGAGGATGGGGCGGAATTGTTTTTCCCTGCAAGCAAAGCCGAGGCGTTGTATGATCTCATAATGAAGGCCGCCAAGGATGTGAATATAGAAGCGGGACCGGCTGGATTAGCCGCCCGCGACTCCTTACGGTTTGAGGCGGGTATGCCTCTTTACGGGCATGAACTTGGGCCAACGCTTACGCCTGTTGAATCCGGTATGCTCTGGGCTTGCGATTTCTCTAAGGACTTTGTCGGTAAGGAAGCCGTGCTGGCGCGAAAGGCGGCTGGTACCGCTCAAAAGCTAGTGGCTCTGAAAGTCTTGGGCGGTGTTCCCAGAGAAGGCTATCCCGTGCTTGCCGCCAATGGTCAAGCGCTTGGGGCTTGCGTTTCCGGTTTATTCTGTCCCACGCTTGGCGGGTTTTACGCGAACGCTTTTGTGCCCCCAGCCTATGCCGTTTTAGGGGGAAGCTTATCGGTTCTGATCCGAGGGATAGCGAAAGAGGCTGTGGTGGTGTCGCGTCCGCTTTATAAGCCGGTTTATCGGCGCTAAGCTCTTATATAAACGAAGCGCGACGCGGTTTTTTTTAAGGAGGTCGTTTTGGTGCTTGACGAATCGCTTCTTTATGACAAAACCCATGAATGGGTACGGCGCGATGGTGCCGCTGTCGTCATCGGTATTAGCGATCATGCCCAGATGAGTTTGGGCGATATCGTTTATGTGGAATTGCCTAAGGAGGGGACGGTACTAAAGCGCGGCGGCGTTTTTGGCGTCGCGGAGTCCGTCAAGGCCGCTTCCGATCTCTATGCGCCAGTCAGCGGAACGGTAAAGGCCGTAAATGTGGACCTAAATGCCAGTCCAGAGCTGGTTAATCGGGATTGTTATGGCTCTGGCTGGCTTATTCGTCTGGAACCCTTTGAGGCTTCGGATTTGGATGAATTACTTGATTCGGCTTCCTATAGCCGTCTTGTCGGTGGGGCTTAGGATGCCGTTTATCCCCACTACGGAAGAGGAACGGGAGGATATGCTCCATGCTCTCGGCGTCGTGGATATCGCCGAGCTGTTTGATGAAATACCGGAAAAACGGCGCTATGTGGATTTTGCCTTACCGCTGGGCCTTTCGGAACTGGAGCTGTCCAAAGAGCTGGAAGCTCTGGCCGCCGCCAATAAGCCGATGGATAGCTTCCGGTGGTTTTTAGGCGCTGGGGTTTATGATCATTTTATACCCGCCGCGGTAGGGCCGCTCTCTTCTAGGGGCGAATTTGTTACTTCTTACACCCCCTATCAGCCTGAGATAAGTCAAGGTACTTTGCAAAGCATATTTGAGTATCAAAGCCTTATCGCCATACTGTCCGGTCTGGATGTCGTTAACGCCGGACATTACGATGGCGCTAGCGCTCTGGCGGAGGCCGTTATTATGGCCCTGAGGCGAGCTCCGTCTAAGCGGCGGGTTCTCCTGCCTTCCGCCCTTCATCCGGAGTATCGATCCGTCTTGGAGCTGTATGTGGCGCCGTATGACGCCTTGCTTGAGAACTATGATGATATTCAGACGCTTGTCGTTCGGGAAAAAACGGAGGATTCCGATCTTGCCGCCCTGGTAGCTTCTTATCCCGATTTTTTAGGACGTATACCTGAGCTTGATAACGCGGCGGCGGCCGCGCATGACGCGGGAGCGCTCTTTATCATTCAAGCCGATCCGATCATGCTTGGCATGTTTAAAAGTCCAGGTGAGCTTGGCGCTGATATTATGACCGCGGAAGGCCAAGCTTTGGGCAATGAGCCGGCTTTCGGCGGTCCTTATCTGGGCATTATGGCGGCGCGGAGCCATCTGGCGCGGTCGCTGCCAGGCCGCATAGTCGGAGAGGCCCACGATGATAAAGGCCGCCGCGCCTATGTTCTCACGCTGGCCGCCCGAGAGCAACATATTAGACGCGAAAAAGCGCTGTCCAATATTTGTTCCAACCAAGGTCTTATCGCTTTGCGCGCGACGATTTATTTGGCGCTTATGGGAAGGGTCGGCTTAAAGCGCGCCGCGGAGCTTTGCTGGCATAACGCCCACTACGCCGCTTCCCGTATCCGAGATCTAAAGGGCTATGAAGTGGCGGACGCTTTGTTTTTTAAAGAATTCGTCGTGAAGACGCCTATCCCGGCGGAGGAGCTTAGCCGACGCTTGCGGGCCAAGCGTATAGTGCCAGGCTTGCCCTTATCGCGTTATTTTCCGGATAGGCCGCGGGAACTGTTGGTTTGTGTTACGGAAAAGGCGGTTCGCGCTGATATCGATGATTTAGTCGCGGCTCTTAAGAGCGCTGTTTCAGCCGAGGAAAGCGGCGCTTATATGGCGAGCGCTTCCTCCAAAGCGAGCGCTTTACCCAAAGCGAGCGCTTTACCCAAAGCGAGCATACAATGAGTTCACGTCTATTGTTTGAGGCTTCGGTGCCTGGCCGGATCGGTATGCGTTTGCCGGAGCTTTCCGTGCCTTTAACGCCACCGCCGGCCGCGAAATTACGGAAAGAGCTCCCCTTGCCGGAAATGGATGAACTAGGCGTCGTCAGGCATTTTATGGCTTTATCCAGTCTTAATTATTCGGTTGACCGAGGCTTCTATCCCCTTGGCTCCTGTACTATGAAATACAACCCAAAATTAGGAGACTACGCGGCCGAGCTAGTCGGTTTTAGGCGCATACATCCATTGGAAAGCGGGCTGGCTCAAGGCGCTTTGGAGCTTATGTACTCACTCCAAACCGCTCTGGGTGAATTAAGCGGGTTTCCGGCGGTTTCACTGCAGGGCGCCGCTGGAGCTCAAGCCGAGCTGGCTGGCGTGTTAATGATCAAAGCCTACCATAACAGCCGCGGTGAGGCTGGACGAAGGCGTATACTGATCCCCGATTCCGCGCATGGCACCAATCCCGCTTCCTGCGCTATGGCTGGGCTTATCGCTCAAACTCTACCGTCTGACGAGTCCGGCGGCGTTTCTATGGACGCGCTTAAAGCCGCTTGCTCCCATTCCGAGGATTTCGCGGGGTTAATGATTACCAACCCGAATACTCTTGGTTTATTCGAGCGCGATATAGAGGAAATCTGCGCCCTTGTTCATCAGGCTGGAGGTTTGGTATACGGTGATGGCGCTAATATGAACGCGCTTGTCGGCGTGGTGAAACCGGCTGAATTCGGTATCGATCTGATGCACCTAAACTTGCATAAAACTTTCGCGACTCCCCATGGGGGAGGCGGCCCTGGGGCTGGCGCTCTGGCCGCCGCTGATTTTTTAGCCGATTTTCTCCCCGGTCCTATAGTCGCCGCCTCCAGCGAAGGGCGGGAGCTTATTATGCCCCGCCGGAGCATAGGGCGGCTAAAAAGTTTTTATGGTAATTTTTCCGTTCTTGTCCGCGCTTACGCCTATATCCGGCGTCTTGGTCGCGACGGCCTAAGACGGGTTGCGGAATACGCCGTTCTCCACGCGAATTATCTACGCTTCCTTCTGGAAGACGTGTTCCCCGTCGCCTATGGCTCCGGACGCCGGTCCATGCATGAGTTTGTCGTTTCCGCCCAATTGCCTAATGGAGCGCGGGGTTTGGATGTCGCCAAACGCCTGATCGATTTTGGATTTCATCCGCCCACCATGTATTTCCCCTTAATCGTAAAGGAGGCGTTGATGATTGAGCCGACGGAAACCGAATCCAAAGAAAGCTTGGAAGCTTTCGCGGCCGCCATGAAGGTTATCGTGAGCGAAGCTGAGGATCCGGAACGCGTCAGCGAATTGAAGAACGCGCCGCGCGGAACTCCAGTCGGGCGGCTTGATGAAACCCAAGCCGCGCGTAAACCAATTTTACGGTATTATTGAGCCTCATTACGAAATTGGTTATTTTAGAAGAGGCCTTACGCGTTTAGCCGGATAAAAGGCGGCTCCATTGAGTCTCTTTCAATAGTCTTACGCTTTTGAAAGCCGACAAACAAGGCAATCTTGGTTTTATTATTTGTATTGTATGGAAATACAAAACTTTTAGATAAAACCGCGAAGGCTTTTCGCGAAAGCGAGCGCTTTACGCGAGAACCTTAGTGCTCTATCTTTAGGTGAAATCGCGCTTGCCGCGCGTATCGGGTTTCAAGAGCTGAAGGCTTTTGGAATCGTTTTTGTCGCTGAGTAGTTGTAAAAGCCCTTGGAGGAAAGCGATGTACCGCCTTTCATATCAATTTCGCCGGCTCTGTCTGATTATCAGCCTCCTTTTAGCCGTGAGTTTTGTATTCGCTGATCCTCCCAGGGGCGCTGAAACGGTCCGCGCCCTTTACGCGCCAGCCCTGCTTGGCGGCGGCGATTTTGTAACGGCTCGCGGCGGTTCTTTCAGCGATAGCCTTAACCCCGCCTCAACAGGCTTGGAACAATTGGTCAATTTCGATGCCGGCTATATACTTTTACCGGCTTTGGATGGAAGCGGTTTTGGCCATGCCGCGAATCTCGGCCTTGTCCTGCCGACCCGCTACGCGGTATTCGGCGGCTCCCTCCATTTTTTCTCCAGTCCCCATTCTTCCTATCCCATAGGAAGCGGCGGCGGCTTTAAAGCGGGCGCTTCCAAGGACCTTTTCCCCACGCTAACGGTCGGCGCGGCTTTTGGGGCGGATTTTGGGAGCTCAAGCGACGGCGCCTTTGATTGGCGAGTCGGGCTTGACCTGGGCGTCCAGGGGACGCTTGGCGATGTGGGTTTTATGAGAAACCTGCGTTATGGCGCGGCGTTGACCGGCATAGGCAGCCTTGGCTGGGTGCCGCGGGCCTTTACGCCGACCGCCGGTATCGCCTTCGATCTGTTTGGCGAAAGCGCTGTGTCAGCCTTCAGCCTGGCCGTTTCCGCTGATTTGGGCTTCCCCAGCTTTAGCAATATAACGGGCAAACTTGGCTTTGAGGCGGGCTTAGGCCATCTGGTTCGATTACGCGCCGCGAGCGGCTTTAACCTAGCGGAGTTAATACAAGGCACCGCCGCTTGGGCTATTCCCTCTATCGGTTTGAGCGTGAATTTAGCCTTGCCGGGTAAAGCGAATCCCGATGAAACTCCCAGAACGGTAGACGGTAAGGTGTCTATAGACGCGGCGGCGCGTCCGCTTTATGACAGCGTCTGGGGCTTTGGCGGCGGCGCGGTGGTCACTTTAGGCGTGCTTGACCGCGAACCGCCTTCTATCGCTATCGATTATGATGAACCGCGTTGGATATCGCCAAACAGCGATGGCAAGGCGGACGCGTTGACGTTTTCCCTTTCTATCACCGACAGCCGGTATGTCGCGTCCTGGGTGTTTCAGCTTCGCGATGCCGATGGAAGTATTGTTCGCTCTCTACGCAATAAAGAAAGGCGTCTGGAAAACGAGGGCGTGCGCGACCTATATGACCGGCTTGTGGATGTGAAATCAGGCGTGGAAGTGCCGGAGTCTATAAGATGGGATGGAGCCTTCGATTCAGGCGCTATCGCCGCCGATGGCCAATATAGCTTCGTTATTATCGCCGTTGACGATAACGGAAACCGTTCCTCATCGGACCCCTTAGTCGTTCATGTCGATAACACGCCGCCAAGTATAGAGATACTTTCTCCCAGGCGCGGAGAGCAGAATATTTTCTCACCTGACGGCGACGGTAATAAGGATCAGTTTACGATTGAGCAAAAAGGATCGGCGGAGGAGCTCTGGACAGCCGTCATATACGATAGCGCGGGGAGCGCGGTAAGACGCTTTGATTTTATAGACGCCGCGCCAGGCCGCGTCGTTTGGGATGGTAGGAACGATAGCGGCGCTATCGTTAACGACGGCGTCTATCGTTATGAGATAGGCTCGATTGACCGCGCGAAAAATGAACGCTACGCCTCGGTGGAAAATATCATAGTCGATACCGAAAGGCCGACTGTCTCCTTGACAATAGACGAAGCGTGGATTTCGCCAAACGGTGACGGCGTCAAAGACGGTGTCTGGTTTGGACCAGGAGCGCCGGTAAGCGATGGCCTTGTATCATGGCGGATTGATGTATTGGATAAACGCCAGACGGTCCGCGGAAGCCTGTCTGGCGGCGCTTTGGTACCCGGCCGCGTGTTTTTTGACGGTAAAACCAATACCGGCGAAAGTTTGGCGGAGGGCAGTTATTATGGCTCTATCGCCGTAGCCTATGACAACGGCTATACGGCTTACGCGAAATCCCCTTCTTTTACGGTGGATCTGACCGCTCCTCGCGTCAATGTTCTTCGTCCCGGTTTGGACGCTCTTAGAACCTTTTCCCCAAACGGTGATGGTAGAAAGGATAGTTTTTCTGTAGTACAGGCGGGTTCAAAAGAAGATAACTGGGTCGCCTATATTAAGGATGGCGCTGACCGGACAGTGCGGAGTTATTCCTGGGAAAACGCGGAACCGCCTGAATTCCAATGGGATGGCCTGGATGATTCTGGCCAGCCGGTTGCCGATGGGCGTTATAGCTACGAGATCGCCGCGCGTGATAAGGCTGGAAACGCTGGTTCGGCTGATTTAAGCGGAATCATTGTGGATAAAAGTCAGCCCACGGTAACACTATCCGTCGCCTATGGCTATTACTCACCCAATGGAGACGGTGTTTTTGACGATTTGCCTTTGTTAAGTTCCGCCCAACAGCCAAGCTCCTCTGAAAATTGGACTATCGAACTGATAGACGCCGTAGATCAGACTAAACGGTCTTACAGGGGTTTAGGGGCCCCGCCGGAGAGACTTAGTTTTGGCGGACAAGATGATAAGGGTAACGCCTTGGCTGAAGCCTCTTATCGCGCCAAGCTTACCGTTGATTACCGTAACGGGCATCGCGCTGTAGCGTATTCGCCCTACTTTATTTTGGATTTGACTCCCCCGCGCGCGACGGTCGCCGTGCGGAACGCCGTTTTCTCGCCAAATCGTGATGGAAACCTGGATAGCGTGGTGTTTACGCATGAAGGCAGTCAGGAAACGGCTTGGTCCGGCGAGATTAGGTCCGCCTCTAGCTCAGACGGCAAATTGGGTGAGCTTGTTCGCGGCTTTAGGCTGCCCGGCGTATTATCCGGCGATATTGAATGGGACGGCATGGATGATCGTGGGCGTTTAGCCGCGGATGGCCTATACGCTTACCGTGTGACAGCTACCGATCGGGCTGGCAATAGCGCTTATTCCTCTCCTGTATATTTTGAGTTGACGACGGCTGATACGCCGGTGATCGTCAATACGGACCGCCGTTCTTTCTCCCCAAACGGCGATGGTCTTCTAGACACTATCCTTGTTACTTCTCAGCTTAAGGTCCTGTCCGGCATAGAGTCTTGGCGCTATGAAATAATGGATATCTCTGGTAAAACCGTGCGTTCGGATAGCGGCGAAAACTCCATCCCTCCATCTTATCGCTGGGATGGCAAAGATGATAAGGGCCGAGTTGTTGAGGATGGGTCTTATTTAGCGCGGATCTATGTACGCTACGATATGGGAAATCAACCCTCCGCTTCCTCCGCCTTGTTTACTATCGATACAATACCGCCTAGCATAAATTTGGCTATAAATGACCGCGTGTTTTCCCCAAATGTCGATGGAGTCAAGGACATACTTCCCATTGATCGCAAGACCGAGCGGCCGGAGGATGAATGGACCGCATGGATAGCTAATGTCGTCGGCACGAAACTCAGAACCTGGACCTGGAAAGGAGCCTCTAGTTCGTTTACGTGGGACGGCAAGGATAACGCCGGCAATCGGGTGCCGGATGGTGAATATAGTCTGCAAGCGGAGTCACGTGATCCGGCCGGAAACTATATGGGCCGCGTGATTGAGGGTATAATTGTTGATACGGAAGCGCCGTATTTAGAAGCCTCTATAGCCGACCCCGTATTTTCGCCCAACGCTGACAGCGTTAAGGATACCTTGCGAGTTGACCAAACTGGCGGCGGCGAGGATGAGTGGTACGGTACTATCGTAAACGCGGCTGGCGCCACCCTGCGTACATGGCGATGGAAGGGCAAGGCCGCGGCTATAGAGTGGGATGGAAAAGACGACGCGGGTAAGCTCGTTCCCGATGGCGCGTATCGATATAGGGCTAGCTCTATGGATAAGGCTGGCAATTCCGCGCAGTATACTCTTTCCGGCATTGTGATTGACACTGTCGCGCCTAGGATATACCTAGGCGCGGACAATACGCTGTTCTCGCCCAACGGCGACGGGCGTAAGGATACGCTTTCCTTCTTGGTTAGGACCGATGGCGACGACGAATGGAAGGCTGCCCTGGTCGATGAGAAGGGGCAAGCCGTTATGAACTATAAATGGAAGGGAGCGGCGCCTAGTTTTGTGTGGGACGGAAAAGATACGGCCGGCAATGTCGTCTCTGACGGGAGCTACAGCTTTATCGCGACAGCAACGGACGCGGCGGGCAATAGCGCCCGGGGTGAGCTTTCTGGTTTTATCGTTGATAACCGCATTCCCCGAGTGTATTTGACCGTGTCTTCCCAAGCTATCTCGCCTAATGGTGATGGTCGCGATGATGAACTCGCGCTTGGCAGCTTTGTTGGTCTTAAGGACGGGATTGAGGGATGGAAGCTGGAAATCCTTGATGAAGCGGGCGCGCTGAGCCGCGTCTACCAGAGCGGCCTTTCGGGGGAATACTCCGCCACTGTGGTTCCCACCAGTTTTATCTGGGATGGCCGTGACGCGAAAGGCGCGATAAAGGAAGGGCTTTATCACGCTAAACTTACCGTGAGTTATATAAAAGGCGATATCGCCAGCGCGCAATCGGGCGCTTTCCTCATCGATATTTCTCCTCCGCTTCTGAGTTTCTCAACCGTGCCGCCTTATTTCAGTCCGGATAACGATGGAGTGGACGATGAGGTTGTTCTAAATTTGTCAGCCGATGACGCCGTGGATATCGCGGCTTGGAGCCTGGAGGTCTATGAGCCTCAGCCGCCGTATCAGCTCTTTTATAAGGTGGAGGGGCAGGGCGCGCCCGCTCCAGCTATCGTTTGGGATGGGCGTTCCAATAATGGCGAATTGGTTCAAGCCGCGACGGATTATGATATTAGTTTCAGCGCTGTCGATATACTTGGAAACGCCAGCGTTATGGAGTCCAGCATCGGCGTTGATGTTTTTGTGATTCGCGAGGGAGATGTTTTACGGATAAAAGTGCCGTCTATCATCTTCCGCGAAAACGCTTCCGACTTTGATGGCGTGGACCTGGAAGTGTCCGAAAATAATATAAGGGTGTTACGCCGTATCGCGGAGATACTGAATAAATTTAGCGCCTATAGAATTACGGTGGAAGGTCACGCTAATCCGGTTACCCGTACGCCAGAAGAAGAAAAACAGGAGTTGCAGCCCTTGAGCGAAAGCCGCGCGAAAGCCGTTGTCGCTCTTTTGGTGGAATACGGCGTTGATCCATCACGTTTATCCGCCGTTGGCATGGGCGGAACCAAACCGCTTGTTAAATGGGAAGATCGTGACGATTGGTGGAAGAATCGCAGGGTTGAGTTTATTTTGAATAAATGATGCGAGTGAAAGGTTGGCGCTCTTCTCGCGGACCTATGCGTTATTTTTTAGCTATAGCGATGAGGGTACGGGCCTTATGATCATACGGCGAACCGTCCCATTCGCCGTAAATATCAACGCTTCGAAAACCCGCGTCTATAAGCAAGGCGCGGAGTTCGGAAGCGGAGTATAGACGAATAATAAAGGCGCGTTCTAAGCGGCGACCGTCCTTCACCAGTATCCAGCGGTTGCGAAGACCCCGCCAGTCATCCACAACCGTGTATTCCGTTAATACCAAGCCGCCAGCGCGCTCAAACCACTCGCCCTCGGTAAAATCGCGGACAGCCACTTCCTTGCCCTGCGTTTCTATAACAAAAACACCAGCTTGAGTTAACGAAGCGGCGGCGTTTTTCACAAAAACGCGGTCGTCAGCCGCTTCCGCGAAATAACCGAAAGAAACATAGAGATTCACGGCTAAATCAAACGAATTTGGTCTAACGAAATCGCGGACATCGGCATGGATTAATTCCAGCTCCACTTTTTCAGCGGCGGCGGCTTCTTTCACGGCCCCTAGATAAGTAGCGTTTAGATCAACCCCGCTTACCGCGTACCCTCGGGCGGCTAACTCAAGGCTGACTCGGCCCACCCCGCAACAAAGGTCTAAGGCTCGGTTTGATCCGCCATCATTTTTCCTGGCTGGTATCCCGCTTAGCCGCTCCAGCCCAGTGACGATAGCGGGAACCTCCGCCCAACGGGCTTCATCGAACATAATGGGAGCGAAATTCTCCCAAAATACAGCGTCATTGAACCATTCTTGTTTTCTACCCATTTTGGCCTCTCTCGCTTCCACAAGCTTATTAATTGATAGTGGATAAGATAGACAAGCTGTCCTTCCTCTTATACGGCTCCACGACTAGGCTAGGGACTGGGGTCCAGGGTATAGTATGGTATGCCGCTTGTCCATGATTCCGAGGGGGACAATACACTGGATTCCCCTAAAAAAGCCCTGGCCGCTTCGTTGGCCGCGTATGTCCTTTGGGGGCTTTTACCCCTGTTTTGGAAGGCGCTCTCCGCGGTATCTCCCCTTTTGCTGCTTTCTTCTCGTATCGTTTTTTCGCTAGTTTTAGTCTGGGGCATTCTGGTAGTTAAGGGAAAGGGCGCTTGGCCTCGGATATTGCGAAACGCCAGGGCAAGAAACGCGCTTTGTGTCTCCGCCCTCCTAATTGGACTTAATTGGGGCGTTTATATATGGTCGGTTAATACCGGAAGGACGGTTGAGGCTTCACTCGGGTATTATATGAATCCTCTGGTAAACGTGTTCTTGGGTCTTCTGTTTTTTAAAGAAAGACTTAAAAGCTTACAGTGGGCGGCTGTCGCGTCAGCCGCTATCGGTGTGCTTTTGATGGCCATTCTATCAGGTAAAGCCCCCTGGGTTTCTCTTTTTCTGGCTTTCAGCTTTGCCCTTTATGGGCTCGTAAAAAAGACGGTTCAGTTGGATTCCATGATAGCTCTTGGCGCGGAAACGCTATTGCTTTTTCCTTTGGCGCTTGGCTTCTTGGTTTTTTCACAAGTTTTTGGGCGGGGCGCCTTTAACTCATCTATCGTGAGAACGATTTTGCTGATTTTATCCGGGGCGGTGACCGCTTTGCCCCTGTATTGGTTTGCGGGGGCCGCGAAGCGGCTGCCCCTATCGCTCCTAGGTTTTATTCAACTAGTCTCGCCAAGCTTACAGTTGGCGCTGGCCGTTTTCGTTTTTAAGGAACCGTTCCCGGTGAATCGGCTTATAGCCTTTGTTTTTATTTGGCTAGCCTTGATTCTCTATACTTTGTCTTATGTGAAGCCGAAAAAACGTTTTTAGAAGCGGTGGTCTTAATCGCGGCAAGCCGTATCAACTGCTGCCAATTCTGTTGAAGCCATGTATAAAAGGAACTTTTCCTAAAATACTACAATAAAAGGGCGATGTCCCTTTATCCCAATACGGCTGTTATTTGGGAGACAGTGACAGCCTTAGCCTCTTTTCGCTCGTCTTGAGCTCCCGGCGTTGCGGTTTTTTTTTGTAGCTCCTATACTGGTTTTATGTTTACCGATGTTATTATCATGGCTGGCGGTTCGGGAACGCGGCTTTGGCCGGCTAGCAATAAACGTACACCAAAACAGTTTTTGCCAATTAGCTCAGGTGCCAGCTTTTTTGATAGCGCGCTGGAGCGAGCTTACGCTATTTTAAACGATGGCGAAACAGGCGCGGAAGCCGGACAATTGCTTATCATCGCGGGGCCAGCTCATTTAAGCCATATCCATCAAGCTTTGTCTAAGCGCGCCGCTCCTGATCGTGACCGCACCGTGATTATCAGTGAGCCGTTAGCGCGTAATACAGCCCCAGCCTTAGCCTGTGCCTGCGTGTATCTCAGACTAAGCTTTGGTGAGAAGAGGCGGGCTTTGGTTCTAACCAGTGATCATGTCATCTCGGAACTTGATGAATTTCTTCAAGACGCTGAAGCCGCCGATGAAATAGCCGCCTCTGGCGCTCTGGCTGTTTTTGGCATAGCGCCAAGCGCTCCCGCGACCGGATTTGGGTATATTGAGGCCGCGGCGTCCGTGCCGTCTATCGCGGCTCCAGGCCGGGTTTTCTCCGTCGCCGCTTTTCGGGAAAAACCGGATCAACAAAGCGCTGAAGCCTATGTCGCTTCCGGTCGGTACTACTGGAATTCCGGTATGTTTGGTTTTAGCGTGGCTATGATGCTGGATGAACTCCGAGAGCATGCTCCGGCGATCTATGCTCCCTTTTCAGCTCTGGAAGCGCCGCCTGTTATTGAGCGGCGGAAAGGGGAGCCGCGATTAATTAACGTTTGGCCGGGGCTTGAAGCCGCTTACGCCAGCGCCCCCTCGCTTTCTATTGATTACGCCGTGGCCGAAAAGACCGAGAAGGCGGCCGTGATTTGCGCCGCCTTTCTCTGGCGCGATATAGGCAGTTGGGATGAATATATACGCTATCGGGAAGAGGCGGCGCCAAATCCATCTTCCGCCGCTGTTTTTCCCATCGATTCCACGTCTTGTTATATCGATTCAGACTTGCCGGTAGCTCTCTGTGGCGTGGAAGACCTCATTGTCGTGGTTCGGCGTGACTCGGAAAAGGGCGCCGGCGGCGTGTTGATCTGCCGCAAAGGCCGCAGCCAGGACGTTAAGCGGGCGGTTGAAGCGATCAAAAAAGCTGGCCGGACCGACTTATTATAGCTAGTGTAAATCTTTAAAGCCTGTTCCCATAACGCGCTGAAGGCGTTACAATAAGGCTTGGAAAAGCTAGCGGCGCCAGTCCGCGTTCCAGATATATCATTTCCAGGGAGTTTTTGATGGTAATACTAACACTCAACTGCGGTTCGTCGTCCGCGAAATACCAAGTGTATGATTGGGAAGCTCAGGATGTTCTAGCTGTCGGTATTGTGGAGCGGGTTACTCAGGGGGGATCCTTTATTATCCATAAAGCGAAGGGGCAGGAATGGACGGTTCAGCACGATTGCCCTAACCATACTGACGCGGTTAATCTTATCATGAAGATGATCACCGATCCGGATCGCGGCGTTATTACCGACATGTCAACCATTAAGGCGGTGGGGCATCGGATTGTTCATGGCGGTTCTAAGTTTACTAAATCCGTTATCGTGACCGATGAAGTCATGGAGACTTTTAAGGAAGTGCAGGATCTGGCCCCGCTTCATAATCCAGCCAATATCATGGGCGTTAACGCCGCTAAAAAAGTTTTACCTGGGGTTCCTCATTGCGCCATTATGGATACGGCTTGGCATCAAACTATGCCCGCGTCCAGCTATCTATACGCTCTGCCCTATGAGTGGTATGAAAAATACGCTGTCCGGCGTTATGGCTTTCATGGAACTTCCTTTTTATATACATCAAAACGCGCCGCCGTTCTTTTAGGGAAAAAACCTAATGAGACTAATCTCATAATAGCCCATATCGGTAACGGTTCATCCATTAATGCCGTCAAGAATGGGGTTTCTTACGACACATCGATGGGGCTTTCTCCCCTGGAAGGGCTCGTTATGGGTACGCGTTCCGGCGATGTCGATCCGGCCGTTCCCTTTTATATGATGCGGGCCGCTGGACTCAGCGCCGCTGAAGCGGAGTCCGCCCTTAATAAAAAATCCGGCTTGCTTGGGATTACCGGCAATTTAACCGATCGCCGTGATATCCAAAAGGCGGTAGAAAAGGGCGATAAGCGGGCTGAATTCGCGCAGGATGTGGAAGCATATAGGGTAAGAAAGTATATCGGTGCTTATTATGCCGCCTTAGGTCGGGTTGACGCGCTGGTCTTCACCGCCGGCGTCGGCGAAATGGCTCCTTTTATGCGACGAAAAATGCTGGAAGGTTTACAGGGTCTTGGAATAGTCTATGATCCTGATAAGAATCAGGCCGCCAAGACCAGGAACGCTGAAACAGCTATTCACGCGCCCTCATCCAAAATACCTATTTTTATTATTCCTACCGATGAGGAACTGGTTATGACCGAGGACGCTTACGCGTTAATGTCCGGCACCTATGACCTTCATACTAAATTCATATATGGTTTTCAAAAGCCGGACTATCGCAATAAAAGCCGTGAAGAGGGCTTAAAGCTGGATATACAAAAAAATCCGGCGTTGGCTTCCTTAGTCGTTCGGCCTAAATAGAACAATGACAGTAGAGCATACACCTGAACTGCTTGGAATAGGCAACGCCTTAGTTGATGTCGTAGCCGTTCTTGAAGAGGAAAGCGCCCCCCTCCTGGGTTTGCATCCCAATCGCTCAGTCCATGTGACGTATGAACGGCTTTCGGAAATTCTCATCGCCTTAGACCAGGCGGCGATAGGCGCGGGAGGCGGGGCGGCGACTGTGGCAAAGATAGCCTCCCTGCTCGGTTTGCGGACAGCCTTTGCCGGATGTATCGGCGGAGGAGCCTTAGGTCATTGCGACCGTTTTGGCGAAATATTCCGTGAAGAGTTGGAGGACGCCGGTGTTCAGGTTTTATTGTCTGTGGGGAAGGAGCCGACCGGCGCTTGCGCTATTTTGCGTATGCCTGGCGGTTTATCGGCTATAGCGGCTTGCCCCTCAGCCGCGCTGGGCTTAACGGCGTCGGACCTTCCCTTTGATATGATCCGAAGCGCGAAGATCGTAATGTTGGATGGGTTTATATTGGACAGGAAAGAACTGGTCCAAGAAGCGGTCCGTGTCGCCGCGGAATCTGGAACCGTGACCGCGCTTGACGTCGCTTCGCCCTCTATCGTTTCCGAAAACGCCGCCTTTATCGCCGATTTAGCGATCCATTATCCCCTAATTTTGTTTTTCAATGAGGCGGAAGCGCAAGCGTATTGCGGAGCCTTAGGTTCTTCTTCGGATGATGCGGAAGACGGGGGTGACGCGTTTAAAGTGATAGCGGCTCAATGCGCTGATGGCCCCTTTCCTGTCGCTGTCGTTAAAAGAGGCCCAAAAGGGGTATTGGTTTTCGCCGCTGGCGAGCGCTATGGCAATGCCTCGCGCGCGATTACCCCTTGCGACGAAACGGGAGCCGGCGACGCTTTCGCCGCTGGTTTTTTATCGGCCTGGCTGCGCGGTAAAGACCTAAGCGCCTGCGCCGAACTAGGGAACCGCATAGCGCGAGCTATTATAAAGATTCCCGGAACAAGGCTGGATGCCGAAAAAACAAGACGTCTTGGACGTGGTTTGTTATAGAGCTCTTATTAAGATAACGAGAGGCCCCTTAGCTTAGCGCTTTGGCATATACACCGCTTTCGCCAGTTTTTCGGCGGCCGCTTCCCCGTAAAGCGCCGTGACCAAGCTTAGGGCCCATTCCCCCGCCGCGCCGGCGGCTTGGCCTGTTATTAACGTGCCGTCCGTAACGACGCGTTCCGCTGACCAGGTTTCAGCGTCAATTTCCCTTTCCATGCCTGGAAAACAGGTGAAACGTTTTTGTTTGAGTAAACCAAGCGGCGCTAACACCCGTACCGGCGCGGCGCAGATGGCCGCGATATAGGCGCCATTTTTAGCGGCTTTCAGTATAAGCCTATGGCAATCAGGGTCAGCGGCTATATTATCCGCGCCAGGCAAACCGCCGGGAATGACCACAGCGTCCCACGTAGCATCGCAATCGCGCAGCATCGCATCGCAGTGTATCGTCAAACCGTGAGAACCGCGAAGCTGAAGCCCCGATAGTCCGGCGACAGTCACGTCCGCTCCGGCGCGGCGGAGGTAATCAATAGGGGTTACGGCTTCAAGCTCCTCAAAGCCCTCGGCTATAAGAACAACAAGTTTTTTCATACAAAGCTCCTCTTTATTAACGGCGCTCGCGCCGCTCAACAAATTTGGCTCTAAGAACAGCGAAAGGTGAAACACCTAGTAATTGAGCGCGATAGCTTGATTAGTATCATGTTCTTTCCCTACAATATAGACGGAGGGGCCATGAAACAAGTCTTAATCATTGATGAATCACCTCTCCTCCGCGACTATCTTCGGTATAAGCTTGCCGAAAACGGCGTCGGCGTACAAACGGTCGCGAACGGGCTTGAAGGTATCACCAAATTGCGTACAAGCCCCTTCGATCTAACAATACTAGATTATAACCTGAGAGAGCGTTCTTGTTTAGCTTTTTTGGAGGAAAGACACGGCGACGCCGTTTTAAGCGCGGTCCCCGTTATTGTTACCGCTCGTCATATCGATAAGAAAAATCTATTCGATCTTATCAATTATAAAGTCAACAAGGTTTTTTCCAAACCGATCTTAGTGGACGCGCTGTGCGATACGATTAGCGAACTAATCGGTGCCAATATCAATATAGATAAGGCGCCAAGCCGGGTAACTGTGTTCGTTAATGATAATATTTTGTTTATCGATATAGCCTTGGGGCTTAATTATGATAAATTGGATGTTTTGCGCCTAAGAATCACCGAGCTATTAGCCTTGTACAAAATCGCTGATCCCCAAGTGCTTCTATCCTTTAAAGAGAGTTCCCTTAGTTTTGTCGACGCGCCAAAACTAGAAAAATTGTTGCGGATCGCGCTGGAAGCCGCGAATAATCGCGGCCGCTCTATTCGGGTTCTTAGCTCGGATGATTTTGTACGTTTATACATCCAATCCAATCCTGACTATGCCGGGATCAGCGTCGCCGATAGCTTTCAGGATACCTTAGAAGGAATGCTTGGCGCCGGTGACGAGGGAGGGAAAGATAACGCTAAGGGCTTAGGCGTTTCCGAATCGGAAAATTCACGAGCGCTTAATCAGGCTGAAGCCTCGGTTCAGTTCCGTTTTAAAGCTGACGCCGCCGGCGGGCTTAGTAGTGAAGAGCTCGTAGAATTTGGTCAGCGTCTTAGTATCGCCGTGGTTGATGACGATTTTGTTATTCAAGAGTTGCTAAAATCGACCTTTGCCGATATTGGGACTTCTGTAAGCGCCTATTCCGATGGCGGGAGTTTTCTCAGCGCGAACGAGCTTAAGAACTTCGATCTTATTTTTTTGGATTTGTTGATGCCAAAAATGTCAGGCTTTGACGTGTTGAAAAAATTGCGCGAACTAGCCGTTGAGATACCGATTATTGTTCTTTCGGCGATAAACCGGCGGGACGCGATCTCAAAGGCTTTTCAGTATGGGATTAAAAGCTATCTGCTAAAACCCTTGTCACCGGAAGCGATTTTCCGGAAAGCGGTTGAGATATTGCGGCCTAATATTTAATGGATAAGCTATTTATGGATCAAATGAATCATCCGCTGTGCCGGGCGTTTGATGAAGCGAGCGTCGCGTTTGCCCTATTAGATCAAACTGGAATGCTTATCAGCGCCAATGAAAGTTTTCAGCGGATCTTTGAATTCCTGGCTGGGCAGCCTCTGGATATGTTGGAAGAGTCGCTGCCTGAATTTTTCAGGTCCCGCGACGCGTACCGTTTTTCCTATCACTTTTCACGGCTTATCGCCGGTTCCTCTTTATCGATGTCTTTGGACACGCCTTTCCGCTTAGCCAGCGGCGGCCAAAGGTGGCTGCGCTTACGTTCTTGGGTAGTCGCCGAAGCGCCGGACGCGCCGCCGCACCAGACCGGTCCTTTCGTAGCTCTGATCCTGGATGATAATACCGAACGCCGCCAAGAGGAAAGGAAGCTCCAGGCCGCCAAAGAACAGGCCGAGCGAACCATGGAGACGAAGAGCCAGTTTCTCGCCAATATGAGCCATGAGATTCGCACGCCGATCCAGACCATCATCGGCATGACGGAGCTGCTTCAGGAAACGCGGCTAGACAGCGAACAGGCTGAGTATAGCCGGCAAATTAAATTCTCGGCGGATGTGCTCCTATCTCTCGTTAACGATATTCTGGATTATTCTAAAATCGAAGCTGACCGTCTGCCGCTTGAGCATATCGATTTTGAATTGCCTGTTATCGTTGGCGAAGCCGTGGATTTGATTAGCATGGAAGCGCATAAAAAGGGTTTAGAAATGACCCTGGACATCTGTGATGAAGCTATGGTAACGCTCCGAGGTGATCCGAACCGCCTGCGCCAAGTGGTGCTTAATTTAGTTAAAAACGCCGCTAAATTCACTCGTGAAGGCGGTATTGTCGTATCCGTTCGACGCGCGGAATATGAGGGAAAGAACGCTGTTTCCATTTCCGTAGCCGATACGGGGATTGGTGTGTCGCCTGAATTGCGATCCCGCTTATTTACTACCTTTTTTCAGGGCGACGCGTCCACGACAAGGCGTTTTGGCGGGACCGGACTTGGTCTAGCGATTTCTCGTCATCTGGTTCGTTTGATGGGCGGGGAAATCGGTATGACGCCCAATGAACCAAACGGTTCCATTTTCCATTTTACCCTGCCTGTGGAAATAGTAAAGCGTCATGTTCCAAAGCCCTCGCCTATGGCTGAGGATTCTCGCATTCTGGTGGTTGACGACTCCGAAGCCTCCCGCCGTAGCTTTTCCCGGTATCTCGCTGATCTGGGCTATGTCCATTGGGAATGCGCCGAAAGCGGAGAAGCCGCCCTGGGGATGATGAGCGCGGCGGCCGCCGCGGGCAGACCCTACGCGCTTTGCTTAATTGATATGATCATGCCAGGCATGGATGGGTGGCGTTTAGCCTCCGCCATAAACAAGGATCATGACATCAACGCGGCAAAGCTGATACTAATGATGCCCCAAGGTATTATTGGCGCTGACGCGAAAATGACCCTGCTCCGCTGGTTTAACGCCTATGTCAATAAACCCGTGAAACGGGATGCTTTGGCGGAGGCCATGACGGCCACCTTGCTGTCACCCCTAGACCTTGAGACGACTAACGACGAGCCTCCGGCTGACATGATTATACCAAAGGCTAAGCGTTTGAACGCGCCTGATTTTTCCTTGCCTGGTTTCTTGGATTCTGATTCCGACGCCGCGAAATGGGCGGCAGCCTCGGAAAATAAGAGTGATCGTCCTTTTACCGAGACTGAGGCTGAGGGTAAAGACCTTGGGCTTAAACCCCGCGTTCTTGTTGTGGAAGATCATGAGGTTAACCAAAAACTATTCGCTATGATTCTGGAAAAATTGGAATGTGACACCGTCATCGCCAACGATGGCGTTGAAGCGCTGCGAGCTGTCGCTCTCCATGATTTTACCGTTATATTTATGGATATTCAAATGCCTAGAATGAATGGCTATGAGGCGGCCCGTCATTTACGGGAACGCGGCTTTGCCCGGCCTATCATCGCCGTTACCGCGGGCGTGCTTGAGGACGAAAAAAAACGCTGCCTTGACGCCGGCATGAACGATATACTCATAAAGCCCTTTAAGCGGAGTGACATAGAAGCCATGCTGCGAAAGGCTTTAGCTATGCCGCCGTTAACGCTTTCCCCAGGGTCGCCCCGAGAGGAAGAGACAGATCTGGACGCCGGCGAGTTGGAGGAATTAGCGTCAATTGACGGCAAGAGCGTAGCCGCCGCGGAATCCACCACTTTGGATGCCCCCGATACGGGGCTTGAAGCTGCAGCGAAAAGCGCGCTTGGAGAGGCAGCGTCAAGTTTGTCCGATCCCGAATGTTTTGACGCGGCGGCGGCTGTGGAAAATTTTATGGGCCGGGCTAATACTGTCGCTTCTTTGCTGAAACGATATATTGAGCGCTGTGATGGCCAAATGGACGCGTTGCCCTCGCTGATTGAGGAAGGCGCTTGGGCTAAGGTGAATCTGGAGGCACACACCATTAAGGGAAGCGCGCTCAATTTATGCGCCAAAGAATTGGCCGCCTCCGCTCTTAAGCTGGAAAAAGCCGCCAAAGCTAAGAGCGGCGTTTCGGGCGTTTTCCCTGAACTGGTCCGCGCTTACGCAAGATTTCGCGTCGCGGCTGTCGGCTTTGTTGAAAAAACAGAGGAGAAACAATGATTCGCTCCAACCTTCATACTCATTCCTTGTTCTGTGACGGCCGAGATACCGTTGAGGAACTTTGCCAGGAAGCGTTCAGACAAGGACTAACGTCGCTTGGCTTTTCCTCTCACGCTCCCCTGTCTTTTAAAACAGGCTGGCATATGAAGAAAAGCCAACTCAATCGCTATGCCGATACCGTCCGTTCCGCCGCCCTGCGCTGGCGGGGGCGCTTGGACGTGTACCTAGGTTTGGAAATAGATTTTATTGAGAATATGTGCGGCCCGTCCGATGGGCGCTTTAGCGAGTATGAACTGGATTTTGTCATCGGTTCGGTTCATTATCTCGTACCGCCTCATGGTCAGCCTTTTACGGTTGATGGCCCGCTAGACGAACTGACAAAGGGCGTGGCCGAAGGCTACCGCGGCGATGTTGTGGCGGCGGTGGACGCGTATTGGTGGACTATTATCGCTATGGTACAGGCAGGCTCGCTCGATATTGTTGGACATATCGATTTAATTCGTCGGAATAATCGCTTGTTGCGCTTATTTGACGAAAAAAGCGAGCATTATCGTAAGAGCGCGAAAGCCGCGATCGCGGCTATAGCGGAATCTAAAGGTATCGTTGAGCTGAACACCGGCGGGATGGCCCGCGGCGGGCTGTCGGAACCGTATCCGTCTTTTAGCTTGCTCCAAGCGGTCCGCCAAGCCTCGGTGCCGGTAACGATAAATACGGATACGCACGATCGTCGACAATTGACCGCGTATTACGATGAAGCCCGTGTCTGGCTTAAAGACGCGGGCTATAGCCACCAGCTTGTTTTTCAGTCTGGGCGATGGGAAAGGACGGAACTATAAAGCGCTGATTTTTAGCGTTGTCTCAGCGATTTCGGCGTTCTTCGGTATTTTTGCATTCCACGCAGAGCAAAGCGTAGGGAATGGCTTCTAAACGCTCAGTTGGTATACGTTTAGAGCATTTCATACATAGGCCGTATTTCCCTTGCTCTATGCGCGTGATAGCGGAGTCAATCAGCTTAAGCCGCTTCAGTTCCTGGGTCCCAAGCGTTTCAATCATCTTCCTGTCGATATCGTCGGACGCGATATCAGCGAAATCCTTAGGGTCCATGCCCTCAACGATTTCCTTAAAGTCCGCGTTACCGGAGATAAGATTATTAATTATTTCTTTCTTGAGTTCCATAAGAGCTTCACGCATTCGGTTTTGGAATTGTTGATCCATGCCGGTCCCCCTATAACGTCTCCGGTCCTTTGGAACGGGCGTTTTGTGAAGTCCGCGTACAATGCCGCACTACTTCAACTTTGTCAACTAGTCGAAAGCCTGGCTAAGCTCCAATTGACAAAGCCGGCATTTTATCGCTACGATTATAAGAAGATCAGTTCTGAAAAGCAAATATCGGATAATTTCGATAAGAATGCAAGCGGATTTGATCAGCGAGCGCCCTTACTTGATAGCGTTTCGCGTCCAAGAAGATTTTTAAGGAGAGACTGTGGCGAAAGAAGAGGCGATAGAAGTAGAAGGCGTTGTTAAGGAAGCGCTGCCGAATACAATGTTCCGGGTAGAACTGGATAACCAGAAGGGCCACCTTATTTTGGCCCATCTATCCGGCAAGATGCGTAAGCATTATATCCGCATCGTTCCCGGAGACCGCGTCAAAATCGCTCTTTCGCCGTACGACCTCAGCCGTGGACGGATCATTTACCGCGAGCGATAAAGTGGACTATTTTAGCGCTTCGCGCTTTTAGCTACGGGTTATATATACAAGCAAAGTTTCTCACGAAAGCCGCTTTTTTAGCGGTCTATCCTCTTGTCTTTTTCGCCCCTATAAGGCGGGCTAGGTACCCGTCTATTTTATGACTACCCAGGTAGCGCCGGTCCCCCCATCAGCGGCGGCGGCGGCGCGGTGTTCGCCGGCGAAGGGGCAGCTTTCCAAAAAACGACGAACCGTACGACGCAACGGCGGTTCAACGCCGCGATCCCTTTTACCGTGATGTCCTTTACCATGAATTATTAATACTTTGGCGTGTCCCGCGTTCTTAGCGTCCCGCATAAATATTTCCAAACACTCCCAAGCTTCAAGCGTATTTAGCCCATGGAGATCGATAGTGGCTTCCGCTGGGGCTTGCCTTAAGCGCTTACGCTGATCGGCAGCCAAACGTCGTTTATCGGCGCTTGTTTGTTCATCGCTACTATTCGCGTCTTTATCATCAACGCTGTGGCTGCGTAACCATAGCGCGACCGGGTGTTCAGCCGTCGCCGATGAGGCTTCGGCCGCGCCCTCTTCCCAACGGCCTAATATTTCCGCGAAGTTTCTTGTTTCCATCAGCCTGTCCTAATAACGATAAACATCAATGCCGCGCAACCAAGCTTCCGTGCCGTCATCGCCAACAACATAGACCCAAGCGGAGCGTTCACCCTTAATCACGACTCTAGAGCCAAGGGGGAAAAAGCTTGTCCGCCCACCAGTTTCTTCCGGAATGGAGTAAGCCAACGCCCCAGCGCTTATCGCCGGCCGTTCGGAACGGATGACTATAAGGTAACAGAAGGCCGCCGTCGCTATAAAGAACAACAAAACAACGATATAAACCAAACCGTTAGAGCCTCTGAAAGTTACTGAAGACGCTTTTATCGACCTTAGCCTAAACCACCTATTGGCTAAGACAGATCCGCTAGCCAAGCAAAATAGAATCAGCCCGATGATGGGATAAAAAGGCGCCGCATGCTCATCCGCGCTACCCTCTAAACCGAGGGCGGCTTCAGCTTCCCGGCGCAGTGGCCGTATAAGAAACCATAGGCTGCCATCGCGTTCATACGCGCGTAAAATGCCTATAGCTTGCTCGTATAAGCCTTCTCGCCACGCTACATCCGCTTTTTTAGCTTCTTTTGAAAAAAAAGCCTTATAGAGAGAGGGAGCTTCAGGGAAAACGTCTTGGATGGCTACTGTGGAGGAACGCCAGCTGTCTTCGTTGGCCGACCACGCTTGTCCTTCTTGCGGGTAATCCCCGCTGGCCTCTGGGGAAGGCGCCATCGGCGCTTCAGCGTGTACGGTTTCGGTGAGTACGGCTCCGGCGTGTACGGTTTTAACGGCCTTAACCCTGTCCAATACTTGTAGCGGACGAGGTGCCGCTATAAGAACCGTGCCATCATCACGATGGAATCCAGCTTCCGGCAAGCAAATAAGACCGGCTTTTAGCGGAATAAGGCGAAAAACGGCGGCGATCAAAGGTCCGGCCTTGTGGTCCGTTAAGCGCTCCAATAAATAATCCTCGCCAGGCGCTGCCGAAACGTTTCCCTCTTGAACGCTGTCAAGCATCAATGAAACTATGCTTGCTTCGCCGACGTAAAGCGTTTCCTCAGACAAGTCCCACCAAACGCGGGTTTTGGGCTTTGTCGTGGATTCCGATTCACCTTTCGCGGTTAGGGTATTGATTACGAAAAGCTCCGGCAGAGCTAGCGTTATTTTCCGCGATTCGACCTCTACCGTAAGCGGGGGGAGCTGGTATGTACCGGCATTAAGCGCTGTTAGCCGCCATTCGAGAAGGCTTTTCTCAAGCGGACTTCTATTCTCGCTACCTTTATCGTTCAGATAAGGCTTTACCGTAATGCCGTTTTCGGATAGGCCGGGCGGCAGCTGAGGCGTCTTGGGGCGAATGGCAGAAGGCCCCGCTCCGCTGAACTGGATAACGATGCTGAGCCGATCGCCTATCCATAAATCCAGCGGCTCTGACAATTCATCGGCGATGATAGCTAGCTCCGCTGACCCCTCCGCCCCTAATGTGACATAGCCTTTGATTTCGATGAGCGCGGGAAGGCGTCCTCCCTCGGGTTGGCTAGCGGATTTGGGGCCATCACTCAAGATCAACGCGTTATCCTGAGCGGCAAGCGGGAAGGCGAGAAAAAAAAGCGCGCCTAATAATCCTCGGTATAAACGCTTTGCTCGCCTTCCCATTTTAGGCTGCGCCATCGCTTTTCCTCCTCACGCGTCACATACTGGACAATCCAATCCCCGCCAGCCTCCTCATCAGCGTCATCGGTTTCTACTCTATTATGGGTAAGCGAAGCCACGGTTTCTGGAAGGTTTTTCACCGCTGTATAACGTAGAGCTAGTTCCAGATTTCGTCTTGCCGCCGCAATTTTTTCCTTATCGCCGGAAGGAACGGCGTTTTCCAGCGCTTGACGAAATAGGGTGGAGGCTTCCGTATAAGCTCCCTTGCTTAAGTGGATAAGACCGGCATTGCCGGCGGCGGCGGTGCTCAAAACGCTGTCGCCAGCTTCAATAGCCATAGTATAACGGCTTAAAGCCGCCTCGCTCTCATTAAGGGCTTCATAGCTCAAGGCTATGCCATAGGCGGCGTACGGCGCCGTCGTTTTATCCCTTTCGGCTTGCGCGTAGGCGCTGATGGCGTTTTGATAAGAGCCGCGCCCATAATGCCAATTGCCGCGCGCGATAGCCCAGCGCGGACTAATAAAGTCGCAGCCTTGAGCGAAAAGGACACACAGAAAAGCCGCGCCAAGCCAAGAAAGCCGGACCCGAGGCGCTGACGAAACGGAGGAAAAAATAGCCGAAACAGCCAGAAGCAGGGCGGCTAAGATGACGAAATAGGGATATAGCGCGACGCTTTGCTTTTTAAGTTCGTAAACCGATGATGGCGAAACAGCGGCTTTAACGCTGTCTATGAGAATAGTCGCCGTGTTTATTGAGTCCAAACGTAGAAACCGGCCGTCCGATAGTTCCGCCCAATGCCGAAGGGCATCTTCCCGTAAACGGCTAATATGGACGGAACCATCCGCCAAGGCGATAGGACCACCAGCGTTTGTGCCGACACCCACAAAATAACTGATTATGCCGCTGCCCTTTAAAGCCGAAGCTGCCTTTTCCGGCGATCCGCTTAAGCTTTCGCCATCACTGAGGATGATGAGCAGACGCTTAGCGCCGCTGGATTCCGGAAAGGCCGCCGCGCCCCGTTCAATCAAGCGCTCAAGATTGCTGCCAGCCGCGCTGAGAGCTTCCGGCCGTATAGCGGCCGTGAGCGCGCGAAGGCTTACACTGTCATCGGATAGGGGTAAGGCTAAAACCGCCTCTCCCTTGCCTAAAACAACCGCGCTCCTCAGGCCCTTGGCGGCCATGGCCGTTTCAAGCATAAGATCAAGCGCGCGGTCCAAACGGGAAGGTTCCAGGTCATCCACGGTCATGCTACGGGAAATATCAAGGGCAAAGACGATATCTAGCCCAACGCGATATTCCCTGCTTACGCGTTCAAAGCCGAAGGGCTCCGCTAGGGCTGCGATGATGGCGGCGGAAGCCGCCCAGCGGGCGGCTTCCGCCGCCAAAAAGCGCCGCTTAACCGTTTTCCGCGCTTGGCTTTTATCCGATGATGACCCGCCTGAGGTGAAGGCGTTTAGCCCGCCTTCAAGACCGCGGAAACGGAAAAGGACTAGGACAAAGCTTAGAGTTGGGATAAGAAGCGCCCATAACCAGAGGGGGTCTCTGAGGCTCATAAGAAGGCCCCCAGAGAGAAGCGTCTCAGCAGCTGGTCAAGGCTAAGGGCGATAAAAGCGATAAGAAGGAAGAAGCGGTGTCTTGGCAAGGTTTCCGTTTCTTTACGCCCCCGCGAGTGGATAGGATTATCCGCGGCAAGGCGATGAAAGGCCGCGGCCAAGCTTTCCGAGGACGAGGCGTCATAGTATTGGCCGTTTGCGGCTTCAGCGGTTTTCCTCAAACCCGCTTCGTCAAAACGTGATAAAAACGAGCCCGTTCGCCGTAAACCGCTTTCAGGATCGATATAATCGATGGGCGCTTCCCCAAGCTTCCCGACTCCGATGATATATAGGTCCACTCCAATAGCCTTTAGCCCGCGCGCCGCCGTTTCTGGGTGGATGGCGCCCGCGTTATTTTCGCCATCGCTGATGAGTACCACTATCCGGCGATCGGCGCTGGATAAGCGCAGATGATACGCCGCGATAGCCAAGGCCGAGCCGATGGCTGTTCCGTCTCCGAATTCGCCAATATTTATCGTCTCCAGGCGTTGGGCAAAGCTTTTTCGGTCTATGGTTGGCGGCACAAGCAAGGCGGCTTCCTGTCCTACGCCGATCAAACCGATTGCATCAGCGCCACGCGCTTGCGTATAGGCTTGAATAAAGCGCCTGGAAGCGTCGAAACGGCTGACAGGAGAGGTGTATGCCTGATCCGAAAGCGTGGAGAGCTCTGGGGCGGGCGCTTCCCCTTCTGGGTCCTTACGCGGCGCGGCTTTTGCTGAATCGGCTTGGTCTATGCCAAAGCTAAGCATTCGGGCGTCTTTTGCCGCCATAGAAGGGCTCGCGTCCAGCACAAAGAGTATGTCAGCGCCTCGTTCTGTCCATACTACATGAGAAACTGTCGTAAGCGGTCCCGCGAGAGCGATGGTTAATGCCACACCGGCGACAAACCGTAACAAGGCCGCCGCGGTAAGCTGAACGCGCACGGAAAAAGGCGTTACCGGTCCTATGCCGCCAGGTGGATTCAGTGCCGCCGCTATATATCGTCCGCCGGAAAAATGGCGAAGAACTGGGATGAGGATGAAAATAATCAGGCCAAGGGCAAACAGCCAGGGCCTTTCCCATTGCCACATTATGAGGCCGTCCCTTTTTGTTCTAGTCTTGCCGAAAAAGCCTCTAAGCTGGATAAATATGACGCCAGTTCGTTTTTTCCCGCTGTTATACCGCCAAAGCGTATTGTATCAGCGCGGGAGATAAGCATTTGAATGAAAGGCGCGTGTGTGTTGGGAAGTATTCCCGCTTGAAAAGCGGCTTCATAGTCGCGAACGGACCAGACTCGGCAATCCACGCCTAGACAAGTGGACAGGTAGGCGCGAAGGGCGGGTATCAATATATCCATGAATGAGCCAGAGGCGGGCTCACCCTTGGAATCAAGCCTTTCCCTTAGTACCTTAATGACCTTCTTAAAAGTTTTACTGGCGCTACGTCTCTTAAGCGCCGCTAGAAAGGGGCTATACCAGCTTTTACCCTTAAGAAGGAGAACCACCAAACCAAGGGGCGCTATGATAAATACGCTTAATAGAGTTAGAACAAGCGGCAGTACGCCAGGCGGCATTAAGACGCCAGCCGCGTTCGCCGGCGTGTTGTCGTCAGGGTTTAGGCTGGGAGCGACGTTAAAAACAAGCCCGCTTATGGTAAAGGCGCCCGCTTCTATGGCCGGTAAGCTAAGAGAGCCCGGAGCGTAGGCGCTAAAGTCCAAGTGGATTTCAGCTTTACCTTCCTTTTTTATGGCTAGGCGAATTTCATGGATAACTAGCTCAGGCCTTGGCTTTGACGCGCCAGCCAAAACATAAACCGCGCCGCTCTTCATCTGGCTTAAGGAAACGCTTGACAGCTCGTTTTGCTCTATCGGCACTACCATGGTGGCTCGGTCGCCTATATAAACGCTCCGCGGCGTTTGGAAAGCTTTATTGTCGCTGTTTTCCAGTATCGATTTTTCTTGTGCTTGACACAGAGTGGCGTCTAGGAAGAACGCGGCGGCTATAAAAAGGCCAATAAGCTTGGCGGCTTTTCCGTGATTCATAAAGCCCGCCTCGGATTGAAAAAACGCGTTAGACGGGCAGCCGCGTCATCGGCGCTTGATATATCGATGTGCCCAATCCGATACCGGGAACAGCTTTCCCGCCATTCGCGGCGGCGATCCTGGTTATAGTGGAGCCAATCGGAACGGAAGGCGGAAGACGCTGTCGGCGCGTGGCAAACAAGGCCAGTTTCCGGATCCCGCAAGCGCGCTAAACCGGCCGCGGGGATTTCAGCTTCCAGCGGATCCGTTATTCTGAACGCCGCGAAATCATGCCGTCCGGCGAATTCGGCTAAGCCTTGGTCCCAGTCCAGGCAGAGAAAATCGGATACGATAATAATAAGGCTATGACGCTTTAATCGGCGGCAAGCGCCAATTAAGGCCGAGCCTAAGCCTGATCCGGGGCCCTTAGTCCGATGGTCCAATAAATATCCAATAATGCTCATCGCTTGAGCGCGGCCAGTTTTAGGCTGAAAAAAACGTTCCGTTGCCGCGCCAAACACGGCGGCGCCTAGCTGGGCGCCGGCGGCGTTCCCGGCTAACAGGATCAAGGCAGAAACGAGACTTGCTTGTTCCCTCCGGCTAATTTCCCCTATGCCAGTATCCATCGATAAGGAGGCGTCAGTAAGGAGAAATATGGTAGTTTCACGTTCCTCGCGGTAAAGCTTAAGATAGGGTTCGCCAAAACGCGCGCTGACATTTCGATCGATATATTTCGCGTCATCGCCATATTCGTAATGGCGAACTTCGTCAAACTCAATCCCCTGCCCCTTAAAGGGGGCTTTATACGCGCCGGAACGTATATCCTCCGCTAAGGTGTTGATAGTGAGGCGCAGGCTTCGCAAGCGCGATAGGACGGTGTCTTTATCCATCGCTTAGGGGAGAGGAACCATAGTGATGAGGGTTTTTACGATATCGTCGGTTTTTAATCCTTCGGATTCAGCTTCAAAGGACAGAACGATCCTATGTCGTAGAACTTCTATAGCGGCCGCCTTAATGTCATCAGGCAGAACAAAAGCGCGGCCAGCGAACAATGCTTTAACTTTGGCGCAACGGAATAGGGCGATAGAAGCGCGCGGCGAGGCGCCGAAAGCGATATGCCGATGGATAGGCGCGGCGGGCGCTTTTTTCCGCGGCGGGCGTGTGGCGCTTGTCAAAGCCACCGCGTAAGCGACTAAACGTTCATCAATCTGGATATCCTCCAGCGTATTTCGGATAAGCGTAAGTTCATTCGGACCGAATATTCGTTTAATTGGCGAAGGCGCTTCCGGCGCTTGGGCCGCCAAACGTACTATTCGCTGTTCTTCGGCGGCGCTCGGGTAATCAATTACAAGTTTAAGCAAAAATCGATCCAGCTCGGCTTCCGGCAGAGCATAGGTGCCTTCCTGCTCAATGGGGTTTTGGGTTGCTAAGACAATAAAGGGATCTGGCAGTGACAGCCTTTCTTCTCCAATGCTTACCTGTTTTTCTTCCATCGCTTCCAGTAAGGCCGATTGAACCTTGGCCGGCGCGCGGTTGATCTCATCAGCCAGTACGATGTTGGCGAATATCGGCCCGCGCCTAACGCTGAACGTCGCTATCGCCGCTTGCCAGATAAGAGAGCCGGTCAAGTCCGCCGGAAGGAGGTCCGGCGTAAATTGCACGCGTTTAAACGACAAACCGCTCAG
Organism: uncultured Treponema sp.; assembly: GCA_964546285.1. Lineage (GTDB taxonomy): Bacteria > Spirochaetota > Spirochaetia > Treponematales > Breznakiellaceae > CAZJJK01. The sequence continues at coordinate 70,228 of CAZJJK010000003.1, forward strand.
TTCGGCTAGACATTTAACCGCTAAGGTTTTCGCCAGTCCTGGGACTCCTTCTAGCAGCACATGCCCTCCGGCGAAAAGAGCGCATAATAGTCCATCAACCATATTTTCTTGGCCAATCAGCCGTTTGCCGATTTCTTGGCGGCACTGGCTCACGATATCGACGGCTTTGTGTAAACGTTCAGTTTCCATATGGCTGATTTTAACCATCGTATTCTTTAATAGCAATATTGACAGGCGGCGGGTCTTCCTCTACCTTACGGCCATGAACCCCTTAGCGCAGGAATTAAATGATGTATTGGCTGGAACGGTAGTTGACCGTTTGTTATCGGATCTTGGGCGGCGGCTCTATTTTCCCAAAGGGATAATCTCTCAAACCGCCGAGGCGAAAAAATTAGCGCATACCGTAAACGCTACTATCGGTTTGGCTTATAATAAAGGGCAGCCGCTTGTTTTATCGGCGATTCACGATAGCCTGCCAACCCTAAACGCGGCGCAAGCTGTCGCTTACGCGCCGACAGCTGGCGTTGACAGCGTCCGGACTTTATGGCGCGACGCTATGCTTAAGAAGAACCCTTCTATCAAGCTTGAAAATATATCTTTGCCAGCGGCTGTCCCAGGTCTGACTTCCGGCCTTTTTTATATAGCCGATCTTTTTTTAAATGAAGGCGCGCGGATGCTCGTAAGCGATCCTTGCTGGGATAATTATGGGCTTATTTTCGCTGATCGTCGCGGCGCGCACGTCACGTCTATCCCTTTCTTTGGGGATGGGGCTGGTTTGAATCTATCCGCTATCGAAAAAAGCTTACAGGAGGCCGCCGCGGAGGGGCCTGTTAGGCTTATTCTTAACTTTCCTCAGAACCCTTCCGGTTATAGTCCGACAGTTACAGAAGCCGAAAGGCTCTTTTCCATTGTCCGCGCTATAGCGGAGGGTGGACAGGATGTTTTGGTTATCTGCGACGACGCGTATTTTGGATTGAATTATGAGGATACTATTTACAGCCAGTCGCTCTTTGGGGTTTTCGCCGATATGCATGAGCGTGTTCTGGCTGTAAAGATCGATGGTCCTACTAAAGAAGATTATGTTTGGGGTTTTCGATTAGGCTTTGTGACCTTTGGCTGCCGCTCCTTAACGCCAGAGGCCTTTGACGCGTTGGAAAAGAAAATAATGGGCGCGATACGCTCTTCCGTTTCCTGCTCAAACAGCGCGGCGCAATTTTTATTGGAAAAATCTACCCTTGATCCAAGGACGAGCCAGGAAAAGGCGCAATTCAGCGCCATGCTTAAAGAGCGGTACGATATGGTTAAGGCCTTTATTACGGAGCGGAAAGAGCACCCAAAACTTCACGCTCTGCCCTTCAATTCGGGGTATTTCATGAGTTTTGTTTGTCGCGGCGGTGGGGCGGAGAAACTGCGCCGTATTTTGCTGGAAAAAGAGGGAATTGGCACGATATCCTTTAACGATAAATATCTACGGGTCGCTTTCTCAAGCGTGGACAGCGAGCGGATTAATGGAATGCTCTCCGCTATTTACGCCGCGGCCTCCGCTATGGATTAAGTAAAGGCTAGCTCCTATTTTCAGCAGGCGGCGGCTGTCCGGTATATCTTTCGAAGCCGCTTGCCCGCGTTTGTTTGAGCGCGTGTGAGCCGTCTTGAGAGTTCCACGTTTGTATGCCTATTGGGCGCTCCCTTTTCCGCGCTCTTGGCGGCGGTTTCTTCATTTTATCTATGTGCCGCCGCCAAGACCCCTGTAAATCATTCAGATATTATTCTATGTCTGACAATGAATTATAATGAGGTACTCGCGTCTTTTAAGGCTGGGCCAGCTCTACGCCGGCCTTTTTTGTCCAAATCTGGACTTGCCGTGGCGGCCGGACAGACCAACAGTTTACTGGTCGCTTACACCATCGCGGCGTAGAATGATACCGTCATACGGATCAAGCGTGACTTCTTTACAGGGACTGCCGTCGTTGTAGCGGGCCTCCGATTCCACAAGCAGGGCGTCGGCGTAGAGCAACCCAGATTCGGCGCCGCTAAGCCTGAGAACGGGAGCGTCGCGAGCCGCGAGCTTGACTGTAACTAGCTTGTTCCACGCGTCCGCGCCGACGCGCTGGTCCAGTTTAGCTTTGGCCACAAGCTCGCCGCGCGCATGGATTTCATAGGTCGCGGACAAGGCGCGCTTATCGCGGTTAGGGGCGTCGCATAGCCAGGCGCTTATCGTATAGACGCCGTCTTGGGGGATGTTTAAGCGATATTCGACAGCCGCGTCCGCCTGATCGGTTTCATGGCAGGAGCCGTCCCAAGCGTTATGGAAGGGCCCGTCCACCTGCCACTCGTAAGTTTCGTATCTCGCCGTTTTCCAGTATCCCGTGAAGAGCGGTTCAGCGGAGCCGTCGTCCAAGATATACTGGCGTAACGGCGCTTGGTTTCCCATAAAGCGCGATAAACCGGCTTCCAGCTTGACCGTCTTGGGCTCCTTCGTGCCGTTGAGGAGGACGACGCCACGCTCGAAGTCACGTCGATAGAGATTAGGCGCTTGGTGTTCCATGGACACGGCATCGATATAGACCGCGCCCTTCTCCTCGCCAAGGAGAAACTGCAAGCCGCCGTCGGAGCGGGTTCCCGTAGCGTTGAAGGGCAGCTCATAGTCTGTCCAATCGCTGTCTAGGGGGAGCCTTGTCCACAAACCAAGGCCCTCCCACTCACCAGCCCGCCGTTGCAGGGAGACGACGAGATAGCGGGGCTTATCGGCTTTAGCGCGGAAACGAACGATGTAGGGCTCATCCTTTGCCACGGACACGCTATCACGGAACAGGTTGATACAATGGGCGGGACTGCCGGGAGGCAGGGCTTCCACATCGATCTTGACAGCGTTGGAGGAAGCTATTCCCGAGGCTGGAAACGATACGGTGGTCCTGGCGGCTTCATCGGCCCAGAAACCCCAGGGCGCGGCGAGGGGCGGGGTGAAACCCTCCCTCGGGATGACGCTAAGCGAGGCCTGGCTTTGGGCGGCGTAGACGTTGACCGCCGGTCCAAGGGGCGAGCCTATATTAAAGCCGAATTCGTCATAGCTCCATTCTTCGCAGTAGAGCACATCGCTGAAGTGGCGTTCGAACAAGCCGTTACCCATTAGGGCGGTGCAGAGGCCAAAGCGCATGGTCGGATACCAGTCACGGGTGAAGGAAAGAACCCCCGCCGGGATGAGACGTTCCGCCTCTTGGAAGGAGGAATAGACGCCATAGCCGTACCCCAAGCGATTGGGAGCGCCCGCGTCGATAATGGAGATATGTGGCTCTGAATTTCCCTTCCCCCAGCCAAGATATGAGCCTAATAATTCGGAGAAACCCATTCGGCCCTCTATCGTGTTGACGCACGCGAAACCGATATTATTCCCCTCAAAATATTCCCCATACTCCTCGACCCCTCCGCCCAGGTGGCCGCTTATGATGGCGCCCGGCATTTCTTCTCGGAAGCGCCTGACGATTTCGATCATGCCCGCTTTCCAAGCAGCGTCAAGGCTGGCTGGATCATCGGCCTGGCCGTCATTATCGGCATCAATGGCGATGGGGCGGCCGTAGGAATCACTTTTCGTCCAGGATACGTTGAAACTGTAGCTGTCGAAGAAGGCTCCATCCAGAAGGAGCCCTGAATCAAGGATGGATCGCTTGACGCGCTCCACATTATAAGCCACCACCTCAGGGCGGGTGATATTGAGGCGTTGCGAGCCCGGCCACAGTACGATGCGCTGTCCCTTTGTATCCTTTAGGAAATAGCTGTCCGGCACGGGCTCGTCTCCATCAAAGTGTTCAAGGGGCTGTAGGGTGCCAAGGAGTACGATATCTGGATTAACTTCTCTTATCCGCCTGAGACTTTCAGGATCGGTACAAGCTGGTACGGCCAATTGGAGAGAAGCTGTATAGTCGCGGTATTCGCTTTCCGATAGGCGCCAGCTCCACAGATTGGCGATACGTGGGTAGTCGTTTTTTAGAGCCGGTACGCTGCGGTACATAAGAATGGCCGTGAAAGCTGGGGCGAAGGAAGCGCGTAGATAGACAGTGCTGACAGTGGCCGGGTCGGCGGATAGTCCCTCAATAAGGCCTTCATGGTGGGTAGCTTCCGTTTCGGTTCCAAATCTGGCCATGTCCGCGAAGGGCAGGTCGCGATTCACTGAATAACGGAGTTCGGCGGGCTGGGCGCTGCTCGCCGTCAAGCGGACTGACGTGCTACCCGCCGAGAGGAGTCCAGAGCCGGGCGTGATGTTTGAGATAGGGACGCCGCGAAAGGTGAAGGAGCCTCGTCCTTGACCGGCCTGGAGTTCCACTAGGTCTCCGACGGCGAGAGAGGCTAGGGGATAGGACACTTCCGCCGGGGCGGGAGCGTGGCCGCGGCTAGCCTCAGTGGCGATACGCGATGGACTGAGGACCTCGTTCCGAATGCGTATGGCGGCTATAGCGTAATTCGGATTACCGAGGGTAAAGACAGTGGCCGCTGATGGCGCGCGATAGCTTCCCTCGTTCGTGTCGCCCGCGGTTTTGCCGTCCACATATATACGCATGAAGTTTGCCTTCTCCGAGAAGTTAAAGGCTACATGATGCCAGGAACCGGCTTCCCAATCGCGCATGGAAGCCGCGTCGGAATACGCGCTCAAGTATTCTCCACCCACCATAGCCTGGGCGCAGACGACGCCGGTCCAGACTTGCCGGATGTGTAAGCTATCGCCGTTGGATGCGGTATAGGCGAAAAGCGATAGGTCGCCTGAGTAAGCCCCGTCCTTTCCATCGAAGAGGGGGGATACCCAAAAATCGATGCTACCCTCACTCAAATCCGTGTTGCCGGCCGCCGTGTAAGCGAGACCCTGAGCCGGCGCGATGAAAGCTTGCCCGAAACGCCCCGGGATGAAACGCGCGCCGGCGACTGAGCGGGGTGACTCCCCGCGCGCCGTTTCTAGGCAGCCGTCGCCTGACAGGAAAAAGCTTTCCGCTACCGTCTCCTCGGCGACGGTCCGGCCGTTGACGCTCCACCGGTATAAGCTGCCGGGCGCGACGGCTCCAAGGGAGGCCGCGACAAGGGAATAATCGGAGCTGGGCGCCAAGGCGAGGGCTTCGGTTTCAGACCAGGCGTCCCCGGCTATACAAAAAAGAAGCGCAAATATAACGATGCCCGTTTGGCGGCGGAAAGGACGGATGGACATGACTGACTGCTTAACTATCATAGTTCCCTCATTTTTCCTTAGTGTACCGAAGCTTTGATTTCTTATTATAGGAGTATAGCGGCGAAAAGGACTTTACTTCTACACACGCTAGGACGCGGGTTTGCTTGATTATGGTTAACGCTAAGCCGTGGAGGAAATGCCTAAACCATACTGGGTTTTTGACGTTTTAAGCCTTTCTTCCCCGCTTCATTTGCTGGCTTGCGATCGCCGCAAAAGTTAAAATGAAAAACCTAAGCTTCGAAACACCAGCCATTAATCCACGATGAGGCGGCTGAAATCTTTTAATTCTGGAATACGACGATATAAGGGTCCCGCCTTACCGGAGACTTTTTCATCATATCGAATTAAGGACGCGTAAAGATCGTTAATTATCTCAGCTAGGATATTTATATTTGAAAGGAAGTTGGATATCGCCATTTCGCGCAGAACCCGATCATCGGAATGTTTTTGACCAAGACTGCCAAGGCGAATACGTAACATAGGGGACAACTCATGTTTCGATAGAGACACAAAATGGGCGAAAACCGCCAGTTGCCTATATAGCTCATCCAAATGATGCCCTTGGTAATTCACCTCTTCCGTAGTCTCGGTTAGGTTTTCAATTTGCTCCCAAGCGAGCCTGTCTAGCGGTAATACCAATAAAGCTGGTCTGATATAACGATTGGCTATGTTAGTGCGGTAGTGTTCTCTGAGACGCTCCACCAAGCTCAACACTTCCGGATCCCTAACTAGCATTGGACCTCCATTGTCATTCATTTGAATTTTAATCCCTTGATCGTGGATTGACAAGCGCGTTTACCCCTCTTAGGATGCGTGCGTGGCTGTTTCTTTATTATCGCGAGCTTTTGTAAAGATTCCCTTTTTGTGTATCGTAGCTTTCTCTATTCTTTCATGCGCAAGGTCCGATCATCGAACCGCTATACTTTGGACTGATCGGCCTGAATTCGCTGAATATGTGGAGCTGTTCAACGCAGCTCAGTCGCGGTACCGAATAGAGTTGTATTATCGCGAAAAGCCGGGGCAAGCCTTAGCCAGCACTGAAAAATACCCTGATTTAGTGGTTGGTAGTTGGCTGAAGGGTAGCGCCACCCGCTCTTATTTTAAAAGTCTCGATTTCTTTTTTGATGATCTATTGTTGGCCAAAACCTCATTTTATTCCAAGCTGCTCGCTCTAGGTTTTATCGATGATAAACAATATCTTCTCCCTGTCGCTTTTAACATCCCCGCGATCGTTTTTTCACGCGAAAACGCGTCTTTAGTTTCGGGGGCTTTTACTCTAGGTTTAGAGGATATTGCAGCGTTAGGGAAGGCTTATAACGAAAAGAATGAAGGCTCGTTTGTAAAAATGGGCTTTTCGCCTCGTTGGGATAATGAATTCTTATTTCAAGTGGCTGTTTTATTTGGATCTTCTTTTCGCGAAGGTGCGCCACTCGCTTGGCAAAGTTCAGCTTTGGAAAAAGCCATAGACTATGTTCATTCTTGGACTATTTCCGCTAACGAGTCTGTTATCGCGGAAGATGATTTTCGCTTTAAGTATCTTTACGATCCAGCGGCGAAATTAGCTTCTTCCGGGCGTATCTTGTTTGCGTATATGACCAGCGATGAATTCTTTACCGTAGCCGCGGATCGCCGTTCGAGTTTGGACTTTCGCTGGCTGGTTCGCGACCAAAATATACCGGTGTCAGAGGCGGCGACCTACTTAGGGGTGTGTAAGCGGGGCAAGGGCGGTGAGGCGGCGGACGCTTTTATCAAATGGTTCTACCAGGAAGAAACTCAGCGGGAATTATTAGAAAACGCGAAACATTATAGGACTAGCGATACGGTTTTTGGTATAGCTGGGGGCTTTTCAGCGTTGAGAACCGTAAACGAATATATATATCCGCAATTCTATCCCGGCTTATTAGGTCATATGCCGCCCGCTGATTATTTATTGCCGCCGAATATATTACCTAATGATTGGCTAACACTAAAGCAAAGAGTTGTTCTCCCTTACCTTAACGATCGTTGCGCTGCTCTGGAAACCACTATCGGCTTGGGCGAGCGAATTCAAGACTGGTATCGCGATCCGCTGTAAAAAAATCATAATAATCATACTGTAATCGGCCGATAGAAAAAGTGGGAGTGCCGATTATGATGTACGGTAACGCTATTATAAGCAATTATCCGACCGCTCATCTGGCTAATGTGTCAGGTGCTACTGGGAAAATGGTTTTCCCGGTCGTACCCTCTCAATATATCTATTCCCACTTTAAACATGTATCTGGCACGCCAGCCGCTGATGGTAGCCGCGGAATTACGGTCACGAAACTAAAAGTTCTGGATGTGCTGATAGATCAATTAGCCGAGCTGAAAAAAAAAGGCGATCCAAGTTTTGGCGCGGCAGGTCCGATGAGCGACGAGCGGATAGACGCGTTGATTGAGCAATATGAAACACAGATCCGTAGCGCCAGAGCCGCGAGCAGAGCTCTGCCTTATTTGCCCATGCCGTCCGCCCCGGCGGGCGCGGTTTTTAGCCTGGTAGCCTAGTCCAGCTCTTATAGTGTCTCAAAGCTTTGATTTTTCTCAATTCGCGCTTATGGATATTACGTTATAACGTATCGTTGGCGTGTTACCAGAAGGGAAGGATTTCAAAATAATTATTTGCTTTTGGCGGTGACTTGACTGGAATGTTTTTTACTTAGAGCCTATTGGTTTTTTTTATGAAAATCAAAGGTTCGAGACACTTCAGAGATATCTTGACTCTTATTGTAATACTTATTATACGGTGGGTTGCGGTATAACGGTCTAATCCGCTCCGTTTTTTTATTCGGACGGGGACCGGTACTACAAGAGATATAAGGAGCCACCATGAAATTGACCGATCTCAAACATCCAAGCCTGAAGAGCTGGATTGAGGATGCGGCCGCCCTGATGACCCCGGACGCGATTGAAGTCTGCGACGGTTCGCAAGACGAATATGATCGCATGATAGCGATCGCGGTTGAACGCGGTTTAGCGAAACAGCTGAGCCCCAAAACCAGACCCGGCTGCGTATTGTTCCGTTCCGATCCTTCAGATGTCGCGCGTGTTGAGAATCGAACCTATATCGCCGCTGCCACCAAGGAGGCGGCGGGTCCGACGAATAACTGGATCGATCCCGAAGAGCTGAAGAATACCATGCGGGGCCTTTACAAAGCTTGCATGAAAGGGCGGACAATGTATGTTATCCCCTTTTCCATGGGGCCTGTCGGATCGAATATCGCGAAAATAGGCGTTGAAATTACCGATTCTCCTTATGTTGTCGCTAATATGATTATCATGACTCGAGTCGGGTCAAAGGTTTTGGACGTGTTGGGAACGACTGGCGAATTTGTTCCTTGCTTCCATTCCGTTGGCAAGCCGCTAGCCGAGGGTGAAAGCGACGGCGATAAATGGCCCTGCGCGCCGCTTGATAAGAAATATATATCCCATTTCCCTGAGACACGTGAAATATGGTCCTATGGATCCGGTTATGGCGGTAACGCCTTGCTTGGGAAAAAGTGCCTTGCCCTGAGGATCGCTTCCGCTATCGCCCGTGACGAGGGTTGGCTGGCCGAGCATATGCTGATACTAAAAATAAGCAATCCCGAGGGGGTTTCCAAGTTTGTCGCAGCCGCCTTCCCATCGGCTTGCGGCAAAACAAACCTGGCTATGCTTGTCCCGACTATCCCCGGTTGGAAGGTTGAAACGGTAGGCGACGATATCGCCTGGATGAAATTCGGCAAGGATGGCCAGTTGTACGCGATTAACCCGGAAGCGGGCTTTTTCGGCGTGGCTCCTGGCACCTCCATGGAATCGAACCCGAACGCCATGCGCTCTATCGAAAAAAACACCATATTCACTAATGTCGCCTTAACTGAGGATAAGGACGTTTGGTGGGAAATGATAGGGTATGACGCGCCAGGTAAGTTAATTGACTGGACCGGTGAGGAATGGGTTCAGGATAAGGCGAATAAGAGCCAGAAACCGGCAGCCCATCCGAACGCGCGTTTTACCGCGCCGGCTAATCAGTGTCCCTGTATCGCGCCTGAATGGGAAGACCCGGCGGGCGTACCGATCTCCGCCATATTGTTTGGTGGGCGGCGGCCGCACACGATTCCGCTCGTCCATGAGGCCACCGATTGGATGCATGGCGTCTTCATGGGGTCCATTGTCGGGTCGGAAATCACCGCGGCCGCGCTGGATCTTAAGGTTGGCACCATCCGGCGCGATCCCTTCGCCATGCTACCCTTCTGCGGCTATCATATGGGCGAGTATTTTCGCCATTGGCTGTCCATGGGGAACAAAACCAGCCCCGACAAATTGCCGAAGATTTTCTTTGTCAACTGGTTCCGAAAAACCGAGGACGGAAAATGGCTGTGGCCGGGGTACGGCGAAAACAGCCGCGTTTTAGCATGGGTTTTTGATCGTTGCGCGGGTACCGGCAAGGCCGAAAAAACCGCGATCGGCTATGTGCCGACTTTGGACGGCATTACCCGGCCCGCGAGCGTTTCTGAAGAGGCTATGAAGGAGCTCCTGGCTGTGGATATCGATGGCTGGAAGAAAGAAATCGCCGATGTGCGGGAAAATCATTATCCCAAGTTCGGCGATAAGCTGCCGAGAGAATTGCTCGGCGAGCTCGACGCGATAGAGAAACGCTTAGCCGAATAGGCCCGCGGCGGATTTTTCTCCGCTTCGCGCATAGACTGAACGAGCCGCGGCGAAAGCCGCGGCTTTTGTTGTATAATGGAACTCATGGACATACTTAAGAACGCGTTAGATTGGTTTTTTTCCTTTAAGGCCTTCGTCATGCTACCGGTATTGTTTCTGGCGATCGCCTTAATAGCTCGGATGAAATTGGGCCAGGCTCTTATGAACGCCTTAAAAATTGGCGCTGGCTTTGCCGGAATCTTCATGATCTTTGATATCTTTCTTGGAATATTGAAACCTGCCGTAGCGGCTATGGCTGTCTCCCGAGGCTTTGATTTTCCGGTAGTGGACGCCGGTTGGCCGCCTTTAGCGGCGATTACCTGGTCCTCTTGGATAGCGCCAGCCTCCATCGTGTTGGTGATCGCCGCCAATTTACTAATGGTGGCTACAAAAACTACCTCGGTCCTTTATATCGATATATGGAATTATTGGCATTTTGCCCTAATTGGCTCGCTTCTGCTTTCGGTTGGGGCACATCCGGCTGTCGCTTTAGGCGCTACGGTGTTCGCGGCTGTTATGGTGATCAAGGCGGCCGAGTGGTCTGGCCCATATGTGGAAAAGGAAACCGGCATCACCGGGGTGGCGGTTAGTCCTCTTACCGTCGCCGGCTTTTTACCTTGGGCCGCCTTAGCCGATAAAACGCTTGGCGCCATCCCAATGATAAGAAAATTGCGTTGGGATCCTTCACGCGGCAAGGGCTGGTTGTCCAAGATAGGGGATCCCATGCTGATCGGGTTTGTTCTCGGTCTTTTTTTCGGTATTTTAGCCGGCTATGGCTTTAGAGAGACGGCTGAAATGGCGGTTAAGATCGCGGCTGTTATGTTTATTTTGCCGCGTTGCGGCGCGTTAATCGGCGAGGGGACGGGAGCCATTTCCTCCGCTACCCAGCTGAGGCTCGCTCCGCTATTTGGCGGCCGAAAACTTCTTATCGCTATGGATACGGGTTTTCTGCTAAAAAACCCCTCGGTAATGGTCTCAGGTTTGGTTTTAATGCCCATTAGCCTGATTGTGGCTTTTATTCTTCCGGGAAATAAGGTTTTGCCGGCTGGCGATCTTCCGAATCTAATGTCGGTTATGTCTGTAATAACGATAGTCTGCGGCGGTAATGTTTTACGCTCGCTTATAATAGCTCTACCCATAGTCGTGGCCTTCCTGTATGCCGCTACCGCGCTCGCGCCGCTCATTACCGAGCTGGCTGTAAAAGCGGGCGCGCTTGAAGGCGGGGCTGGTCTTGTAAGCTCTTTTACCGATGGCGGCAATCCCCTGCGCTGGTGGATTTTTGAGCTGTTCCGCCTAACGCCCTGGGCTCTAATCCTTTGCGTCCCGATTCTTGCCCTTTGGTATTACGCTTCTCGCCAAAGCGCTATAAGCGCGCGAAGCCTTTCGGGCAAAGCCACATAATGTAAACGCTAAAAAAAACCGTCCGGCTTTAGCCGGACGGTAACGCGCGACGCGTGAAGGCGTTTAGGGTAGGCTAGCCGCCAGATCCTCGCCGATGGTTTTTTGTCCTAACTGACGGCGGGCGGCGTCGGCGGCTTCTTCCTCGCTGGAAGCGACGGCCGGGACCTGTTTCACCGACGAGTAGAGGAGCCGACCGGTCGCGAGCTCCACGACCTTTATCTCCGCGGATACGGTCACGATTTTTTGGGTTTTATCATCCTTAACAGACAGGATTCGGGTAGTACCGTAGGCAAAGCGTTCGGCGTCAGGCAGAGAAGCCTGGGCTACCTCAAAGATAGCCGTATCGTTGCGGCTCATAACCACATCAGGCGCTAGAGGCGCCGCCTTAACCTTGAAGCCATTGCCGGACAGAGTCTGAAGCAAGGCCGATGTAGTAGTGCCGATACTGGCGCCGCCCCAGCTGTCGATATCGACAATCAGCACGGAGGTAGGGATATCGCGGGCCATGGAGATAATTTCGTATTCAATGCTTACCCGTTTACCGGAAATTTCATCCTCAAGACCCGCTACCATGGATTGGTATTTGGATGGAACGTCAAACAGCGGTTCGGTCGCTGATGAAAGATCCAGCCGTATGGTAAGGTTGAATTTGCCGACGAAATTCGGCGTTGGGTGGTCAAAATCGATATAGCCATCGGCGTCTGAGGTAAGCGACGCGTTCTTGGTGGACATCTTACCGTTCGCTAGTTTGGTTTGATGCGTTACAATAACGGGGACCCCTTTTAAGCCCCTGCCGTCCGCGCTCGCCTTGGCCTGGAATTTGGCGGGGAAGGGGACGCCACTTGAAGTCTGGAGACGATCAGTTAACTTCTCAATGCCAATTTTAGCGACGGCTCCCTTGGCCGCGTTGATATTTCGCTCAAACTTAATATCGGCGTTGTCCACATCCGAACCGGAAGCGGCGGCAGCGGCCTCTATGAATTTGCGAGTCGCGCCGATAAAATCACCCGAGGCTAAAAGCTCTTTGCCTTCGGCTTCCGGAATGGCGACAGCGTCAAACTTTTCCTGGAAGGCCGCCGCGATGCGGTTTTTTTCCTTTTCGAGATCCTTCGTTATATAACGGCTAAGTATATAGACCGTGATATCGTCACGTCCTTCGGCGACGTATTTTTCAACGACTTGAAAGCCAGAAATACGCCCAGTTGCGCTGGAGCTTACCGTTTGAACCATATCGGCTTGAAAGGAGTCAAGAGTCGCCTTTGCTGTCGCCGTCGATTCTGATGTAACCGTTACACCCATATACCGGACGATTTCCGATATAAGCATATTGGTGGCGTCATCCGTAGCTCTGGCGGTTTGTCCCGAGGGCGCTCCAGCATACCCGACAAAATAAGTGTAGGTCCCGTCCGGAGCCGGCGTCTGAAGAGTCCACCCTGGCGCGGTTTTTTGAGCGGCTGGTGGCGGCGCGCTGGCGCAGGCGGCTATGCCGAACGCGGCGAGAGCCACTATTCCTATAATAAGCGTTTTCCGAGCGGCGTCGGTAATCGTACGGACCATCTGGCCCTCCATGGTAAAAGAAACGGGCGGCTATCCCCGAAGGGCGCCGCCCGCTTAAAATCTGAAAGCTAAACCGCGCGGATCGGACGACGCCCGGCGTCCGCGCGGAAGGGAAATGATTCGTGAAAGAATCCGTCTTTCACGAAACGCCCTATATGCTTAGAACCCCTCGTAGAACGATTCTTTGACGCGGTCGACCGCTGTCTGCTGTTCTTTGGTTAAAGGCTTGTCAACGACGACGCCGTCAAGCACGCGCTGTAACTGTGTTTCCAAGGCTTCCTTGCTGATAGTCGTCAGTACATAGTAATCATAGACGACCCGGTCTTCTGTCTTCCCGTCGGGTTTGTAATAGCGCTTGTAGACCCAGAAATCCGAATCTTTGCGGGCGCCGGAGAAGTCGGCTTCGGAGACGCTCTTCACGACATTTTCGAAATAGCGGCCAAACTCGTCGTCCGGGCTGCCAACCGCCGCGCCAGCGAACTTAGCCTGAACGCGGGTGCTGATAAGTCTGGACATTTCCTGGGCAACGTTAAAGCCTTGCGCCCATAAGCGGAGGGCGTTCAAATTGGTGCCGGAATCTTCACCAACAAAAACGTATGAATCCTTGAATTTATCTAAGGCTTCCACACCGCTGTTGCCGCTTTCGATATAAATCTGCACCCATTCGGGTATGTCACCGCCAATGCCGCTGGCCTTATGTTCGATAACTTCCATCTTTACCGCGGGAGCGGCCGTCATGGGGGCGGCGGTCGGTTCGGTCTTAGCGGGGGCGCTGGCGCAGCCGATCGCGGTTAACGCGAGGGCCACAAGACTCAACACGATGATAATTTTTTTCACAAAATCCTCCTGAACGCGATGTTTAGCGCGTACTTATGCTACGGGGCGACGCCCCTTAATTTTTCGGCCATCGCAAAGGATGTCCGTTGGAACCATAATCAATTGCCCGTATTGAAGGTGATTGTTTTACCCCTGGTATATACCCAATACGCGCTTTCCATGCCGGGCGTCTTTTCGAACGCCAGATAGCATGCGTCTTCCAGGTCCGCCAAGGTGCCAAACATATATACGTCCATCACAGTCTGGTCAGCCGCGCTCGGTCCCATCACGATCTCGCGTACCCTGGAACGGATATTGCGGCGGAAGGTGGAGACGGCACGCGAGTCGGCGGTGCTCTGCAGAATTAGCTGGTAGCGTATGCCGTTGGCGTAGCGATTGCGCAATACTGTTGTGGAATCCTTTATAATCCGCGGCATGAATTGCGCGGTGCCGGCCGTCAACGCGTTCAACAGGGCATCATCCTCCGACGAGGTGCTGAAAGAGCGGTCGGTTCTATACGTAATAGAACCAAGGAGCTCGGCGGTGGACGGATCATACATATTGGCCGCGAAATTAGCCTCGCCATAATGCTTGTTGCCGTCGGAGAAAGACCGGGGAACCGCGTCTAATTCCACATAGACATCGGCGCCTAACTTCTGGGCGATGTATTGAGTCAAGCTCATCGCCTGTCCGGCTTCAGCCTCATAAGCTGTGCGCTGATCTTCCATATTCTTCTGCACCTGGTCATAATGTACCACGTCGTAGCCTTGTTTCAGGAGATGTTCGTTACCTTTTGTCAGAATCATACGAGCTTGAAAATCGGTAACGCCGGAGCCTTCCTTAAGAACCATCATGTATTTAAGACGTTTCAAGTAGGCTTCAAAAAACTGCTTTTCCTTAGCCGTAATACCGATAGCTACCTCTTCCTCTTCGGTTGTGGTGGTTATAACATCCTCCGCCGGCTCAGCTGTGGCTGAATCGGTAGCGGCCGACGTTGGCGCGGGCGATGCGGTCGCCGGTTTTGGGGTGCCCATCTCCCCTTTCACCAATTCTTCAGCTCTGGCGCGCGCTGACGATGTGGTTGGGGCGGCAGGGGAAACTGCCGCCTGCGCTATTTCCTGGCTGGCTGGCGCGGGTGCTGGAGCCGAGGCGCAGGAAGTGAAAAACAACGCCGCCGTGATAATGGCGGCGGAGAGCATGACGCTTCTCCTATTAAACATGAACATCCTCCTCGGGATCATCTACTAACAATTTAGTACATCATACAAAAAATTTCCAAGAACTCAAGATTATTTAAGGTGAAAGCTTAGTTATTACATATAAATTTAATGTACGCTATCAAGAGTTACCCCTTTAGTGTTAGTCTAGCGCTATGCGCTCGTTTGATTTCTTAATTATCGGGTCAGGGCCAGCTGGTTTAGCGACCGCTTTTTCTTTAAGCCAAGCTGGATCTAGATCGCGGATAGCTATCCTGGATAAGGATAAAGTGTCCTCTGGGGGCTTGAGAAACGATTGCAAGATGAATTTCTCTTATCCAGTCGGCTTCCCTTGTGAGTATTGGCCCCGGGAACAGGCGGAAGCTTATCTAGAGAGAGTTATCGATTTTTTAAAACCGGATTTGATGGAGCGGCGTCGCGTGTCGATGTATCGGGGCCGCGCGATACGCCTTGGGGTAGAATTGCTCGATATACGTCAAGCCCATTTAGGAACGGATGGTGGGCTCAAGTTGATTGGACGCTTATTGAGCCAATTGCGGGAACGTGGCGTGGAATTATTTTTAGGCGAAAGAGCCCTGGAGGTAGACGCGTCCAGCTCGATGGTCCGCACCACTCACGGCGAACTTTCTTATGGGCGACTGGTCATGGCTCCCGGGCGAGGGGGCTTCGATTTTTTACGAAAAACGATGACCAGTCTTGGTGTACAATTTGTAGATAATTCTATCGATGTAGGTGTTCGAGTTGAGACTCGTCGGCAGCGTTACCCGATCGTGGATGATTACTATGATCCAAAATTTCTATTCCCAGAGAGGGTTAGAACCTTTTGCACCAATTCTGGCAGCGCCCATGTGGTTAAGGAACGCTATGAAGCCTCTGAAAAGGAGCCCTACTATAGCGTCAACGGGCATGCTTGGTCCTCAGACCGCCACGCCAATGGCCTTGTTAATTTTGCCTTGTTGCGCGGTGTCGAATTTACCGAACCTCTAGCGTCTGGGCAGGATTTCGCGGCTATGTTAGGGCGAATGGCCATGTTAGCCGGCGGCGGTAAGCCGCTTATGCAACGTGTCGGTGATTTTCGTTTAGGTAAAAGATCTAAGCTTGAGGACTTTACCAATGATCTTTACGATTTTGAGCCGACACTGGTGGATTGCACGCCAGGCGATTTAAGCTTGGTCGTTCCGGCTAAATTTTTAAGATCGATTTGGAAGGCGCTTAAAGCGCTTGATACAATAGTGCCAGGCGTTCTACACCCAAGTACTATCCTCTATTATCCGGAAATTAAGCTTTATGCTAATAAGCCGCTTTTCCTTGATGATTTTTTTCAGGCTAAGCCGAATATTTATCTGATCGGCGATGGCGCTGGGACTAGCCGGGGTATTACCGCGGCTTGGGCGTCTGGTCTGAGGGCGGCTGATGGTATGCTCAGTACACCCTAGTGTCCCAAAGCTTTGTTTTCCGCTGTTTTCCTCCTGAACCGATCAAGCGACGGCGTATTTAGGCAGCTTCTCTCC